>CAIPEB010000367.1 GCA_903863885.1 uncultured Planctomycetaceae bacterium
CCATCGGCCGGGTGGCTATGGACACAAACGCGATGTAGAATTGCCTGTTCGGAATTGATTTCAGGAATTGAAGAAAGGACGCCCAGTTCATGCCGCTGGAACTCGTGGCATCAAATACGGTAATTGTCGCCCAACAGTTTAACCCGTCTGTGGTTAGCCAGCTTTGGCTTGTGCGAAACAGAATCGTCGCTGAGGATGACTTTCGCCCCGGTTGCGTGTTCACCGACATGCTCGTGCAGGTAGATGCCCGCGAATTCCAGCTAGTCGTGGTTCCTCCCCAATGTCAGTTTTCACCACAGGTCGACGCCGAACTGCAACAAGACTTAGTTGTCGAGCGGGTTGGAGGAATCGTGCGGGCGCTTCCGCATACCCCTTATCGCGGAATAGGCTTGAACTTCATTTGGCACCTAACGCCCGAGGATGCAGATGTACCAACGGTATCGCGATCGCTTTTCTTCTGCGAGGGTGGACCGATTCACCGCGAATTTCTGGACGGCAATGCAAGATTCGGCGCGTACTTGAGCAAAGACGCTTTCGGCGCGAGGCTGAAACTTGACGCAAAGCCAATTATCGTAAACCAGAATCAAGATTCGCCGCAGGAACGGATACAGTTCGCATTCAACTTTCATATGGACGTGGATGTCAATGACGACCCAGTTGAGTGCATTGATAGCTTGCTCAGGCGATGGAACGAAGTACGAGATGAATCGTCGAGGATTGTAAACCTGGCACTTCGGGAGCAGCACGCATGAATCGCTTCTCTACCGATGGGCTCGTCGTTTACGGTGACCCAATACCTAGGAAAAGCCTCGAGCACCAATTTGCACTTGGGTATGGTCAACCAGTTCAGACGACAGAGACCATCGTATCGCCTGCCGCGATGGAATTGCGGCACCACGGTATTGGCCACGTTCGTTCCGCGTTGGCTGCCGTCGTGACTGCATTCGGTACTGTCGTTGGTGGGCCCGGGTCGAGTCCAATCCATCCGTTTTGGATGGAAATGGTGCGTTACATTCATGAGGATGAGGACGACGTAGCGGACTTTTTTGAACCCGTACGCTTCAAGTGGGACAAGCAGCAATATCGGGTGCGCTCGGCAGCACGGAAGTACAGCGAAGAGACTCATGCCGATTATTGAAACGCCCCATCACGACTTGCCGTTGTCGCAAGGCGACATTCTTCGCGGTATCTCGCTTTTTGCGACACCCAAGAGTTGGCTCCACGAAGAAGTTACGGCTAAACGGACGCCGCACTCGCTTTGTTTAGTGCTTTCACGTCCGTGTAACGTGCAACACAAGGCAGCTATCGTCGTTGCCGCAGTTGAACGGTTTTCGGATTCAATTCCCAAGGAAATTGAGTCGTTTGACGAAATGCTCGACTTCCTGTCTGCCATGCGCGACGGAGAGAGGTCGCCCGATGTCTTCTACTTGGGCCAGTTGCCGAGGATGCCCGGCCGGTATTGTTGTCGATTCGACGCACTATTCACAATTGAAATCCCCGCAACTGAAAACGAACACAAGACAATTTTGCAAAATCATCGTATCGGCCGGCTGAGTTCGGAGTTTATTCGTGACCTTCACCTTCGCTTGTTCAGGGCGATAGCCAGCCTCGGCTTCGATGACCACAATTGGCTGCCTACAGCGGATTTGGATCTCCTCGTTTCGATGGGCAAGACTGACATACTGAAGCTGGAACAGAAGCTCCAAGAAGCAACGACCGCGAAACTTGCCAAAGATGCAAAAGGGGAAACTGTCTCGAAAGGACTGCTGGATCAAATTGCAAAACTGCAAGAGGATGTGGATCGTTGTCGGCAAAATATCGTGCCGTACGAACGAGAATCGGCGTTTCGGAGTGAACGAAACGACGCCAAGTAATCAGGACCAGCTTCCACTTTTCTGAACATCAGGTGACCACTCGATGGGCTGAGCTATCGCCCAAGATGGCCCAGACGCTGGCTTGACGTAGCGACGTACGCCCGACGGTGGGCCTCTTTTTCTCGAAGCCTTGAAGGACCGTTTTCCAATTGCGAGGCCGAATGTCCGATAACCTCAACTACGTGCGGGAAGTATAGCGGTTGTAGCGATATTGAGGCTCACATCCCCGGGCCCTGCCTTCCCCCAAAGCAAAACCGCCTCGCCGACATCGGGCGGGTAAGTTCACCCGATGCAATTCACGGCGCAGGTTCACACGAGGTATCGCCGTTCCTGACCGGTTGAAGCCGGAGAGAAGCTCCACCGACTAACCTTCCTTGCGTTTCACTTCACTCGCATGGTCCTTGATGAAATCTCGGATCTCATCGGCGAAGTCCAATAACCTTCCCCACTGCTCCATGTACAACGTCACCGGCATTCTCTGCAAACCGTACACGCTCACCGCGCCATTTTCGCTTACCTTGCAGTAAAGCCCTCGCTTCAGCGCATTCAGCTCGTCCAACTGTTTGGATGCCTCTTCCGTGGTGATCTCGCCTGCGGCGAGCTTCGCCAGGATCTCGTCTTTGTTGCTCATGCTCAAACCCCACTGCTGACGCTTTTTTGCAACGATCTCTCATCTCGACGATTCCCAAAAACGGTTTCGATGATGGGGCAATGCGGGTCGTGGCTCGCCGCCCGTGAATCCAAACGAAGTGACCAACTGTGGCGTTCGTCTACTGAGGTCATCCGAACTATCGCAGGAAGACGTACCGGCGAGAACGCAGGGTAAATCGAGCAGCTGGTGGAGCAGTGATCGTCGTCGCGGTGGTGTTCACACGAGGAGACGGGCTGGCCACTCTTGTGAGCGAGCGAAGGCGGGCAAAGGTCTACGTTGCTAAGCGTAGCCCGAACCCGCGAATGATCGAGAGCGTCATGCTCAGGCCGATCAATGCCGGTCGACAGCCGCCGGTGAAGAACCAGTGTACGCATGTAACGTTGGACATAACCTGGGAGGGCGCTGGAATATCTTGGGGATCCACCAGCGAATCACGCAGTCGTTCTGGAGCAAAACATTTGCGTTCACTTCCCAGCAGGAAAGTACGTCTGCCGATGGCAAGTTTCCACACAAGCAGATTGCAGAAGTCGTCAGCCACTACACTTCGGAAACGAAGATGGCCCCGCCGAATCTTGGGAGCCGTGACATCGCTGAGATTTCAATAGTTTCTTGTTGCTCAGATTTCGGTTATCTTCGTTTGCTGACTCACCAATAGCTGAGACGACTGATGATGAGCGAAGAGTCTTCCGTTGGCGGCACGCCGCCCCGGCATGTGCCATCGCTTTGGCTCGGCGGGATTGGGGCACTTAGGATCGCTGCTGGGGTCTACAAACATACGGGCGTCGCGACGGGTGACCATCGACCCGACTTTGGACTTGGAATCCCGCATCGTGCCCGGACCTGGGTCAATGAGGAAATGGTCGGTGGGTACTGGCAAATCGAGCACATTGTCTTGCAGCAATACAAGACGGCCAATGGGGGCGACGCCGTGTTGGAACAACCTTCTTTGGATGTGCGAACGGTGTTTCCCAATATTAAGAGTCTTACTCAGGACGCTCTGTTTCGAAGGCGACAGTGCCATGTTTCGTGTCGCGAATTGAAAGCAAATTGGGGATCCACTGGATAGCGATCAGAATGCGGCACACCGTGCCGACAACTGGACTACCGTCGCAGACGCAGGACAATGGGGGCGGAGTTCTTCACGGTCGATAAAACGTTCGGAGGCCGTCAACAATGAACGTGTTCCGCGATTTTTTCCAGAGAGCGATGGGCGGCGATCGGACCGTCGCACCGTATCCCTACCAGAGCAAATTCGCGACTCAAGCCACGCTGCCCCACTTGTTGCGTGTTCCCACCAGTGCCGGCAAGACGGCGACGGCAATTCTCGGCTGGCTGTACCGTCGGCAGACGCAACCCAACGAAACTCCGCGACGCCTTGTGTACTGCCTGCCGATGAGGGTGTTGGCCGAACAATCCGAACGGGAAGCCCGGCGTTGGATCAGTAATCTCGGGCTCGACATTCCAGTCCACGTGCTCATGGGCGGTGTGGAAACCGAGGAATGGTTCTTGCACCCGGAAGAACAGGCGGTGCTCATCGGCACACAGGACATGCTCCTCTCGCGAGCACTGAACCGCGGGTACGCCGCCAGTCGCTTTCATTGGCCGATCGACTTCGGTCTCTTGAACAATGACTGTCTGTGGGTGTTCGACGAGCCTCAATTGATGGCCAGCGGTCTCAGCACATCCGCGCAGCTTGCGGGGCTGCGCCGATCGTTCGCGACTTTCGGCGATTGTCCGTCGGTTTGGATGTCCGCCACGCTGGAACCGGGATGGCTCGACACGGTTGACTTTCGCGACACGTTCTCCGCCGAGCCACTTGAATTGAGCGAGGACGACTACGATCCAAGCCGCCCGCTTTTCCAGCGAATGACGGCGGTAAAGTCACTCACCCCGCTGGGTGTAACGTCGTCGAAGGATATGAAGGACGTCGCGAAGGCAGTTCTTGGCTCCGGCGAACGGACGGGTCTACACCAACCGAACACGCAAACCCTTGTCGTCGTGAACACGGTCGAGCGAGCGAAGGCAGTTTACGACGAGTTGTTGAAGCTACGAAAGAAATCGCTCATGCCGAACCTGCTGCTGGTTCACTCGCGATTTCGTCCGGCCGAGCGGAGGCAGTTGAACGAATGGCTGCAGCAGTCGGGCGGCGACCGTATTCTCGTGGCTACGCAAGTTGTGGAGGCGGGCGTCGACATCTCTGCCCGCACGCTCGTCACGGAATTGGCCCCGTGGTCGAGCCTGGTGCAACGCATGGGCCGCTGTAACCGCACCGGCCAGGATGGCCCCGGGCGGGTGTTCTGGATTGATCTCGAGCAGAAGCTGTCGCCGCCGTATTCGTCTGGGCACTTGGATTTCGCTAGGGCTCAGCTTCAAAAGCTTGAAGACAAAAGCGTCTCGCCACGCGATCTCGACCGCTTCAAGGCGAGAGAGAACATCACGTTGCCATTCGAGCACAAGCACGTACTTCGTCGCCGCGATCTGCTGGACTTGTTCGACACGGCGCCGGACCTGTCGGGGAACGATATCGACATCCAGCGATTCGTCCGCGGCGACGATCCCGAGAGTGACGTCAACGTCTTTTGGCGTGACGTCGGAGATTCAACTCCAAGTCGGGACGAGCCGGCACCGCATCGCGATGAACTGTGTAACGTATCCGTCGGACAGGCTCGCGAGTTCCTCGATGCGCGAGCCGAGAAAAAACGCGGAGTTGGCTTCGTCTGGGACCATCTCGATGAGCAGTGGATGAAACTCGACCCGAAGCAAGTTCGTCCCGGCCTGACAATCCTGCTTCCGTCCGCGATTGGCGGATACGACTGGAACGTGGAGGCGAAATCCGGCAAGGGCTGGGATGTGGGCAGCGAAAAGTCCGTGGCCGTGTTGTCGCACGGCGAGGAGTCGGAAGAAAGTACTGGCAGCGATCCGAATTCGGCGTTGGTCGGCCCGCCGCTCACCATCGCACAGCACACGCCCAATGTGTGCCGGGAACTCGCAGCTCTATTGAGCACGCTCGCCCTCGACGACGGCTGGCGGACGCTTTTGATGAAGGCGGCGCGATGGCACGATGTCGGCAAGGCGCACTGGGCGTTTCAACAGGGAATGCGTAACGCCAATCCGACGCTCGCGGCCGATCTACATTGGGCGAAGTCCGGCGTGAAGACCCGGCTGCGGCATGGTCGAAAGCACTTTCGGCACGAACTGGCTTCTGCTTTGGCGGCGCTGCAACAAAACCTGCCGTTCGCGGTGGCCTATCTCATTGCCGGGCATCACGGCCGAACACGACTCGCGATTCGATCTCTGCCGGGCGAGGACGAGCCGGTTACGCCGGATACGCTGTTTGCACTCGGCATCCGCCACGGCGACTCCATGGGAGCTGTCGATCTAGACGGAGAAACGTGCCCAGCAATCACGTTCGACCTGAGACCGATGCAACTTGGCGGCGAGAAAAGCTGGACGGCCAACGCCCTGAATCTGCTCGCGGAACTCGGCCCGTTCCGTTTGGCTTTCTTGGAGTCACTACTGCGAGCCGCCGACGTGCGAGCGAGTAAGAGGGAGGCGAGTTATGGCTGAATTGAGGCTCTCCGGTTGCACGCCGGAACCACTGATGAATTACCTGAAAGCCCTGGGTGTGTTTCGCCTCGTGGCGGAACAAGCCGACCCATCCGCGACGATGTCGTGGCGAGGCGGCGTCGCTTACTTGCACAGCACGTTGGATCGCGATGATCTCATCACGTTCTTCACTGAGCGGTATCAACCGACGCCAATTGTCGGACCATGGGGAGCACGATCGGGATTTTATCCCGGGTCATCGGAGTCATCAGCAAGAGGGGCTCTTGATTCGATCGTTTGCGCGGCGGCGACAGAACCCCGACTCCATTCATTTGGAATCGCAATTCAGTCTGTTCGCACTTTGTTGGCCAGATATGGCTACGATCAGAAGGTGAAGGATGATGACAAGCTGACATTGATGCGAATCTGTCGAAATGAATTGCCAGAAGAGGTCGTCCAATGGCTTGATGCTGTTTTTGTCCTCACGGACGATTCCCGGCGATTTCCGCCGCTACTCGGAACAGGCGGCAACGAAGGGAGTGGAAGTTACGTTTCGACATTTGCGCAAGTTGTTTGCTCTCTCTTGATCGAGCACGACAACGACGAAGGCATCGTCAACGCGATCTTCGGTGAATTCGCATCCAAAGTCGGCGGACTTGCGGTAGGTCATTTCCATCCCGGCGCGATCGACGGTGCCAATTCCTCACAGGGATTTGACGGTGGAGGCGGTGCCAATTCTTGGGACTATCTGCTCGCGATTGAAGGCTGCTTGCTCTTTGCTGGCGCCGCTGTTCGTCGATACGGAGCGGAACGAATGGCATTGACGGCGTTCCCCTTCTGCGTCGACGCCGTTGCAGTGGGTTATGCGTCCGAATCCGATAAGGAAGCGGGTGAAGGAACTCGTGCCGAGCTCTGGCTTCCCCTCTGGTCTGCGTCCGTCACGCTTAGTGAGTTATCGAATCTCCTGGCCGAAGGACGTGCTCAGCTCTCACGGCGGCAGGCACGAAATGCAGTGGAATTCGCATTATCGGTCGCCACTTTAGGCGTGAGCCGAGGAATTGAGTCATTTGTCCGTTTTGCATTCGTGAAGCGTAACGGGCTTTCCTTCCTCGCTGCACCGTTGGGACGATTCACAGTTACTTCACGTCCACGCGCAAGACTGCTGGACGACCCACCAATCACGGAATGGCTCGAACGTTGGCGGCGAGCCTGCTCCGACAAAGACAAAACTCCCGCCCGCTACCAATCCGCACTGCGGCAGATCGATCGTTCAATGTTTGCCTTCGCCAATCGCAGCGAACACGGGAACGACGAGAGCTTCTTACTTAACGTCCTAATCGCACTCGGGAACGCTGAGCGGACGTTGTCGCGCGGTTTGCGGTTCGCGGCTGATAAATACCTGCGACCGCTTCAAGGGCTTTCGAGGCAGTGGCTGGCGCAAGCCGACGATGGCAGTGCCGAGTTCCGCTTGGCTTCCGCCGTTGCCGGGATTCGAGGGCAACGCGAGGGAATCGGGCCGTTTCGCGCGTTTCTGGAGGAGGTTGACGTCACCAACTTCGTCTCTTGGTCGCCGGGAAGCACATCGGCAGTTTGGTCAAACCGCACGCTTGAAGCCAATCTCGGAGCCGTATTTCGTCGTCGACAAATGGAGGCATTTCGAGCGGGGCAGAGACATGCTCCGTTGTCGTCGGCTCGCCCGGCGCGTCTCGCGGATGTCATCGCGTTTCTGCATTCGGAAACAGACGACGAAAAGCTCACCTCGCTCCTCTGGGCCTTACCGGCACTGAGTTGGTCCGATGTCGAGTTCAAGCTGCCGGAGACGACTTCGGCCATCGATGTGGCGGTTCCGTTCGAATTCGGCGTCATGCGACTGGTAGTCGAACCGTTGAGTTTAATTGCCGATGGTGAAGAATGGACCATCCGCGAAGCCGGAGATTCAACGCAGCCCGACCCGGATGTATTCGCCGTGTTGGCGAGCGGACGCCCGACCGCAGTCCAAGCGGCCTTGGACCGGGCGGCCTGCCGCCTCAAGTCAGGAGCTTGGACAATCATCGGCCACCGCAACCGGCAATACGCCGGCAAGCCGGTCAACGGTTTTTCGGCATCAGTGACGCCGGAACGTCTGCTGGCCGCCATGCTGTTTCCGTTGGCGAATCGCGATCTCGAGCAGATCGCCAACCTTGTTCTTTACCCACCAGAAAATGAGGAGTGATGCATGCCCATCGACTTTGTGAAACTGAATTCTTCGCCCCGAGTGCTCATCGAAGCTCATCTGAGACCCGTGGCCGGCACTCGCATTCAGCCCACAGGTTTTCCCGATCTTGGTCCAGCGATCTACGACGCGGCTGACGGCACGCCAACCCTGCTCGTCGAATCCGCCCAGTCGATGGCAAATCGGCTCGAAGCGGTTTGTTGGGACGAGGCGGCTGATGATCTTGCGGCCGACTTGCAGGGCTTGCCATTCGTGAGGGTGACGCTCGCCGGTCTCGGCAACGGTACCGACACGACTTGCAGCTTGCTTGAATTCCACCGACTAAACTCGCCGTACATCATGAGCGGCTTTACAACAGACAACCGACTGTTTGCCGAAACGCTGAAGCCGGAACTTGGCATGAGTGCTGTCGCCGCCGCAGGCAAGAAAGGCAAGAAGAAGGAGGCGGAAGGTGACACGGGTGATTCGAGCAGTGAGAAGGAACCCGACGACGTCGCTGGCGTGGTCAACCTGCGCAAGCTCGCGGCCGTGTGTTTCAAGTACGACCCGAACTCGCTAATTCACGGCGTCTTCCTCGAGAAAATCGCCGGCCGGTTGCGTCATCCTCGAGCCTTGTCGGCGTTCGTTGAGGCCAGCGGGATTGGGCGAGCCGACAGCGGCGGCGTCAAGTTTGACCGTGTTCTTCCCAAGCCGAAAGTCGCTGGTGTCGATGCGAAGGGTGGCTACGGCAACGTTCCCTTCCACCGCGCCGAGTTCACCGCCAAGACTATTACCGCGTTCTTTTCTCTCGACCTGGCCCAACTTCGCGGCTACGGGTTGGGCGACGACGCCACGCAATTGCTGATTGCAGTGTCGCTGTGGAAGGTGCGTGCGTTTCTCGATTCGACGATGCGACTCCGCACGGCGTGCGAACTGGAACTGATCGACGGTGAGAAATCGATCATCGTGAAGCGGCCGGACTCGTTCGCCTTGCCAACGGCCACTGAGCTGTCGACGACGGTACGCGATCTGGTGGGCAAATGCAAGTCGCAGTTCGCCAGTCCGGCGGTCACGGAGCTGACTTGGAACAATCCGAAGAGTAAGGAGTGATCCATGGCCGTCACGCTCCGCTTAACCTTTCCCGGCGGACGCTACCATGCGACGCCTTGGGGCCGGCATGTCAATGAAGGCGTGCCCGAATGGCCACCTTCCCCGTGGCGGCTACTGCGGGCGATGGTCGCCGTCTGGAAGCGAACCTGCCCCGATGTGCCTGACGACGATGTGCAGCGCTTGCTGACGCAGCTCGTCGAGCCACCCTTGTTCAAGCTGCCGCCGCACCGCGTCGCGCACACTCGCCATTACATGCCGTGGGAGAAAAAGGGACCGCAAGACCGCACGTTGGTTTTCGACACATTCGTAAGCGTCGGCCGCCACGACCCGTTGTTCATCGGCTGGCCTGACGCCAAGCTGGACGCGGTCGGCGAACGATGTTTGCGCCGACTGCTATCAAGTATGAGCGTACTCGGCCGTGCCGAAGCGTGGGTGGAGGCGAATGTCGTTCCGACCGGCGAAAGCTCGTCCATCATCTGGAACTGTGTCCCAGCCAATGAGACTCACCCTAATCCGCAACCGATCTTCTGTCCCGACCCCGCGTCCTGCTTTGGCAGCGATCACTATCCGACGCTCGACCCGGCGAAACTTGCCAAGGGCAAGGTCAAACCTGCCGAATACCTATTTGATTGCCCTCACTGGCACCTGTGTCTCGACACTGAGACAATTCACGCGGAGCGATGGCCGACCGTGCCGGGGACGCGGTGGATCAACTACGGCCGTCCCGAAGAGAACATCGCAGCGGCTTTCCAAAGTCGCCAGGCGGCCCGATCCTTGCCAACAATCGCCCGCTTCGTACTGGATGGTCCTGTACTGCCACGGGTGACGGAAACCTTGCAACTAGCGGAATCGATTCGCCAAACGGCGATGGGGTGTTTCCGCCGCTGGTGCGAGCGACATCCTGACGAAGCCGCATCATTTCGGCGCGAGGATATGCCCGATCGTTTCGCCTCACCCGTTTTGTCCGGCAAGGACGCAGCCGGGAATCGCTTGACCGGACCGGGACATACGCATTACTGGCCGATGGCGACGGAAATTGATTCAAGGCGGATCGGCGGCGTGACGCTCTTCGCTCGCGATGGCTTCGGTCAGGGAGAAGTTGCGGCACTGGCGGCAATGCGGAAACTGAAGGTCGGCGAACGCGACGAGCTGCGAATTCAATTGATCGGCCTCGGACGAACGTACGACTTGGAAACGGCGTTACTGGGGCCGTCGGCAGTTTGGCAATCTCTGACACCGTTCCTCGGTCACGGCGGAATCGGCATTCGCGGCCGAAGTCGGTACTTGCGAAAAGGCCTGCGGCGCGAGTGGCGGCGACTGGCCGAGCAAGTGCCAGACTTCCGTGGCGTTGAATTGCGCGACATCGAGGAACTATCCGACGACGAGGTCACCCACGCGGGTCTGCCTCAGCCGCGCGAGTATCGCCGCTGCCGTTCTAAGCACGGCGGCCGAGAAACGAATCGCGCGGCTTGTATGTTTCGGGTAACCTTCTCGCACTCAATTTCGGGCCCGCTTAGTCTCGGTTATGCAAATCACTTCGGAATGGGACGATTCGTGGCAACAGATGATTCGGAGAGCGAATAAAGATGAGCGCTGCACGAACGAATGGAACGGCGCTGCCAGAGCCGACAGCCGAAGACGTCGCGCGCCCTGAGCGACCAGCAAAGCGACGGTGAAAAGTCGGGCAGATCGCGTGACATATGACTGACGAAGTGCTTACTGTGGTTGTTGCCCTGCTGCCACGGGCTACAACGTTGTTTTGCTCAGACATTTACAGTCCCCAGCCCCGGCGTTTCTGGAACATGGCCAAGGCTCTCGACAGCGACCTCAACGCACGCGAAAGGCGATCGGCAATTTTGCCGTGCCTCTGCCCGCCTCCCAATCCCATCTGGCCCATCACCCCTCTTACTCCTCAGATCAACCCCATGATGAGTGAAGAGGGGTAGTGATCTTTGACAATTCGGTTGTGTTAGCAAACGTTCACGGGCCGAAAGCAGGAGATCGGTCGCCGCTTTCGGATAGACCTGCGATTCGAAGCGGATGCTGATTTCGAAAAATGACCGTGTCACCTCACGGCCCGTGAACTGTTGGCGTGTTTTCTCAACAGCAGATTACAGCCTCCACGCGAAACCAAAATTGTGAAAGCGCTGTATGGGCTGTGGTCCCGCCGCCTTTTTCACGTGGCGGTTTGCGATATCAGAAGAGGCGTGACGAATCCCAACCACTGGATGGATCTTGCAGGGAAGATCCGGTTGATTCTGCGTGGCCGGCGATTACAGTCGTGGTATTGGATCGCAAGGCACGGATCTGCCCGCAGTTCCCCGATCTCGACTGAGGGGTCACCGCCATGCGCAATACCTACCTAGTCTGCTACGACATCTGCGACGACAAGCGGCTTCGCCAAGTGTTCAAGGCGATGCGCAATTGGGGCGACCATCTGCAGTACTCAGTCTTCGAGTGCCAGATGACGCCCATTGATCTGGCGAAATGCCGGCATGAGCTGAGCCAGATCATCAAACACAATGAAGACCAGGTGCTGTTCGTGGACCTGGGGCCGACGGAGGGACGCGGCGAACGTGTGATCTCGGCTCTCGGCCAGCCGTACACGCCGCTGAATGCGCCTTGCATCGTGGTGTAACGCGATCCGGTTTCAGTCTGAAAATCACTCGGAGGCCCACCCGTGATTTCCTCGCCGAATCAGTCTCTTCCGGACTTGCTGCCGGCCCGCATGCTCAACGAGCTGACGTACTGCCCGCGTCTTTTCTTTTACGAGCATGTCGAAGGGCTTTTTGCACACAATCAGGAAACCGTGGAAGGAACCCTGCGGCACTCCACACTGGACGAGCGCGAGGACTCCTTGCCGCCACCGGAAGAACTGGCCGAAAGCGGTCGGACGGTGCGTTCCCGTAGCGTGACGCTGTCGAGCGAGATGCACGGCGTTATTGCCAAAATGGATTTGATCGAGGTTGATCAAGAAGGAGTCACGCCGGTTGACTACAAGCGTGGCCGCCCGCGAGAAGGGACCGATAGGACGATCGAGGCCTGGGATCCTGACCGCGTGCAAATGGCAGTGCAGTCGATGATCCTGCGGGAGCAGGGATATCGCTGCGACGAAGCGATCGTCTATTATGTCGCCACGAAACAGCGTGTTCGCATTCGCATCGACAGTCAATTGGTCGAACAGGCGCTCAATGCAATACGGCAGGCTCGCCAAATTGCCGCCGACGGGCAGGTGCCGCCTCCGCTGGTCGACAGCCCGAAATGTCCCCGATGCTCGCTAGTTGGCATCTGCCTGCCTGACGAGACCAACCTCTGTTCCGCGACCCAAGATCGTCCTGCTTTGCGAGTGCAGAAAACGCTGTTTGATGTCGAGCCTAAACGCGAGGCGACCTTGGGAGGAGAGGCAGACCGGCCTAGCGAGGTGCGCCGTTTGGTGCCGGCCCGCGACGATTTGCGACCCCTTTATCTGAATACTCAGGGACTCTACGTCGGAAAGTCCGGCGAGGTTTTGAAGGTCAAAGATAAAGACAGACTGGTGCAGGAAGTGCGTCTGAACGAGATCTGTCAACTGAATCTGCTCGGGAACATCCAGTTGACCACGCAGGCCATTCAGGCATTGTGCGAAGCGGAGATCCCCATCGCCTATTTCTCGATGGGCGGGTGGTTCTATGGTATTACCCAGGCTCTTGGCGTGAAGAACATCTTTCTGCGCCGGGAACAGTTCCGATTTGCCGAGGTACCGGGATTTTGCCTGCGATTGGCTCGCGCGCTGGTGGCCGGCAAGATCGCCAACCAGCGAACGCTGTTACAACGAAATCACGTCG
This sequence comes from uncultured Planctomycetaceae bacterium, assembly GCA_903863885.1. Lineage (GTDB taxonomy): Bacteria > Planctomycetota > Planctomycetia > Pirellulales > Pirellulaceae > CAIPEB01. The sequence continues at coordinate 13,198 of CAIPEB010000367.1, forward strand.
AGCCGCCAACGCATGCGTTGGCGCTGATGAAGTGTCTGCAACAAGACGCCGAGCATGCCGTGGCGATGGAGAGCCTGTTGGGAATCGAGGGAAACGCGGCGAGGATCTACTTTGAGCACTTCGCGGGGATGTTGAAAGGGGGAGACCCTGGAACGTGTGAGGTCTCAGCATCGGAGGGAGATGAGCCGGTTGCAACCTCTTCGAGTCCTGCAAACGGGACGATGTCGTTCGATTTTACCAATCGCAACCGACGACCGCCTCGCGACCCGGTCAACGCATTGCTGTCGCTGGCCTACAGCGTATTGGCAAAGGACCTGATGATCGTCACACAGGCGGTCGGTTTCGACCCGTATCTGGGCTTCTACCATCAACCGCGGTTCGGCCGCGCGTCACTGGCGCTGGATTTGATGGAGCCTTTCCGGCCGTTGATTGCGGACTCGGCTGTGTTGTCTGCGATCAACACGCGCATGGTTACCGCTAGCGATTTCGTGCGGACAGGAAATGCCGTGGCATTGACCGCGGGTGGTCGGAAGAAGTTTTTTCGAGCGTACGAACAACGCATGGACACGTTGGTCACACACCCGATGTTCGGCTATCGTGTCAACTATCGTCGTATGCTCGATATCCAGGCTCGACTACTGGCTCGGCTGTTGACAGGCGAGCTTACTGTGTATCCGGTATTCACAACGCGGTGACGCGGTCCGATCGGGAGACTGCTGAGCAGTAACCGTGTCGATAACGTAGTCGACTTCAGTCCCGCACCCCACATTTTCCAAGGAGGTATTCTCGTTGGAATCGTGTGCGAGCAGCGAGGTGGCGCACAATGACTGAGACCCGCTCGCATGCGATCAAACAGCTCGTACAAAACGACTTGTGAAAAGGCGGCACATAATGGAGAATCTGATAGACTCATACTTGCGGCAGGCTCTCGCAAAATGCCTTCCGGGCCTTTGTGAGCCAAGTACTTGCAAGGATGGCCTTTCCGCGCTCAACCGAGCGCGGCCCAATTGAAGCCGAGAGCGCCCATTGCAGAACCTCCCGAAGATCGTACGCTTTCCGCGCTCAACCGAGCGCGGCCCAATTGAAGCACC
>CAIPEB010000368.1 GCA_903863885.1 uncultured Planctomycetaceae bacterium
CGCCTGAGGTCAACTGCCGGACAGCCGCTGATCGCGGGCTGGTGGACGAGTTCTTTCCGATCGCATCGGAGTGTCTGGCGAAAGTGCGGTGGGTGAATCTGCGCGACGCTTCGGCCGGCGAACAGCACTTGCCGAAGTGATATCGGCAGATCGCAGCACGACCGTGGTGAAGCGGGGCGGTCGGGAGACCGCCCACAACGCATGAAGCACTGGCCAGCGTGATTTCACCGTACGGGCAATAAAAAAGGGCCGAATGAACGGCCCTCGTTGCCCGGTGCAGTGAACTGAACGCGGGTCTGCTGTATTCCAAGACTCAATCAGAGTCGGCCGACGGTCATTGCCACCACAGTCGGTTGCTCTGATGAGCGACCTTGCTGCGGGTGTCGGCTACCTGAGTCGAAGTCTGTACTTCGCTCGCAACCTGCCACGGCGTGAGCTGTACTCCACCGGAGGCCGTGACGACCCAGGCCTTGCGCGTGCGCAGGAAGCTCACTTCGGGCGGAACGATCTTGGGGGCATTCCAGACTTCCAGCTTCCATTCGCTGTCGGGGCGGCGAAGCAGAGGTGCCTCGAGGCCGGTTTTCGACCAGAGGCCTTCCTTTTCGAGGAGAGCCGCAATGACGCACATGTCCATCAGATTCCGGAGTTCACCGAACACGCTGATCTTTCCGGAGAGAGCGTCGTATTTTTCCGTCATCTGGTTGGCCCACTTCACGGCGGCCGGGCTGGTCTTGCCCGTGGCTTCGAGTTGGCCGCCCGCCTTGACGACTTCGTCTTCGGTCAGTGCCTTCACGGCCGGGCCTCGCAGTTCCCATGCGAGACGATCCTCGCTGGCGGCCATGGGTTCGTAGTTGCAGGCCAGCCACCATCGGGGATTGGCGTTCTTGGCCGCGCCGCCGCCGGAGGCTGCAATCATCTGGATGTAACTCGGCAGATCCTTGACGGGAGAGGCTTCAAGGTCCATCGCCAAACGCTTCATGCGGTAGTCGGCCGCCACCAGCACCCGCGCGAAATGGCTGGTCGAGGGCACGCCGTTGATCTTGACGATCTGGTTGCCGAATGCCTGCTTCATCGCCTGTTCCAGCACCGGCTGATTGACGGAATTGCCCCGCTGCTTGTCGAGCAGGCTTCGCAGAGCGACGATGCCTTCGTCGGTCGGGTCGATCGAGCACGTGATACCGCCCATCCGCGATTGCTCGACGGTGCGGAGCGAAGCGAGGAAGTCGTCCAGGTGCAGCACCGGGCGGCCGGTGGTGACGCCGACCACTTCTCCGTTGTCGTTGACTTTCCAGCCTTCGCCGGGACCGGCAAGGACGATGTCGTGGTCTTCGGGATAGGCGAACACGTACTGAATTCGCTGCAATCCCGCCAGGTAGCGAACTTCATCCGGGATGACGCCCGTTCCGTGCTTCAATGCTTCTTCAATCGCCGAATTCAGACCGCTCAGCGATACCATGCGCAAAGAAGCGGAGCGGTTCAGTTCCTCGCCCGGCTCCTTGACGTTCTTGCGCATTTCGTTGAGCATCATCTTGCGGGCATCGTCGCTCGGCGGGCCTACGACGCCATCGGCATTGATCGAGATACCACCGACGCCACCGTTTCGAAACCCGAAGACGCCCGCCCAAGCGACACGGACCACCGTCACGGTGACCGCGCACGCAATGAGCAACATCAACAGTCGCTGCGGGAATTGAGAACGTAAACGGGTGCGACCCGACATGGTTTTGACTCCTTGGTTACAATTCCAGCTGGATGCGTCCGCATGGCCGGTTACGGGACAAATTAATAACGCCCGCAGACCGCGCAGATCTGGCCCGAAAGATACCCGCATCCCCCCTGGCGGAACAAGCTCAAGATAGCTGTAAGTCCAGCGCTTTTCAAGAAAATCATTCGTTTGGACGGTTGTGGAGATGGCCTCGAGGCAGGTAAATGGCTGGCGCAGCGGAAAGGCCTCGGATCTGCGGCGATCTGGCGGCAATTGCGGTGACGCGGCTGTGTCAAAGCTTGAGATATGGGCGAGCTGCGCGTTTAATAGCAAATGGGGCGTGTGCATTGCGGGGGAATTCGCTGTTCGTTGAGCTAGATCGTTGAGCCGAGTGTGAGCATGTCAGATCCGAAGGACTCGATGTTGGCTTACCTGGTGATCCGGGAGGGATCGAAGTGGACGGACGTGTTCCGGCTGACGCCCGGTCGGACGGTAACGATTGGTCGTGCGGCCACGAACCAGATCGTGATCAAGGACGAGCGATGCAGTCGCAACCACGCCGAGATCTTCATGACGGGCGGGAGCTGGACGCTGCGGGACCTGGAGAGTCGCAACGGGACGCTGGTCGGCGGAAAGCCGGTTCATGGCGACTTCACGCTGTCCCCCGGCGATGTCGTGCGCGTCGCCCATTGCCAGATGGCGTTCGTGCACAATCTGTCGGAAGCGTTTCTCGACGTGGAGCCCGAATCGGAGGCTCGCACGGGCGAAGAAACCGTGGTCGGCACGCTCGTATCCGGGCTGTCCGATTCCAAGGTGCTCGAAGCATTCGAGCCGACGACCATCACGCACCGCCGGGGCCAGACTCGATTCCTCAAGCGTGCCGACAGCGCGGATGCGGGCGCTCCCGGAGTGGGCCGTGCCGCGGCGCAGCTGTGCCGACTGGCATTTGAGTTGGCCAACCAGTCCGATCCGGTTTCGTTGTCCAACCTGGCGCTGGACGGACTCTTTGAGGGGACTCGGGTTGATGCGGGCGCCGTTCTGCTGGCAACTCGCGACCGAAACGTTCCGCCGACTTCGTCCGGCGATCTGGAGGTTGTGGCGTCGCGCACGGCGGTGGGGTTTCCGTACCATCGCATCTCCGACTTCCTTGCGTCGATGGTCCTGCGCGACGGCGAGGCCGTGTTGGCCCGCAACATCGCCGGCGACAGTTCGCTCGGCTTGCGGGACAGCAAAGGCGTGTATCACGCGACGAGCGTCATCTGTGCGCCGATTCGCCAGGGGACGATCGTCTTTGGACTCGTGCACCTCTACTGCACGGACACGAGCAAGACGCTGGATCCCGACGACTTGGAATTCACGCTGGCCGTCGCCGAGAACGTGGCGCTTGCGCTGAAGCACCTGGATCGGCAGCAGGAACTGACGGAGAACCTGTCGCTGACGCAGTCCGAAATCGTCCAGTTGCGCAAACGGCTCGGCGCGGAAAGCGAAATCGTCGGATCGAGCCAGTTGATGCGGCACATCCAGCAGGAGATTGCCCGCGCCGCGCCCAGCCGCGCGACGGTGCTGATTCGCGGCGAAAGCGGTGTGGGCAAGGAACTCGTGGCGCGGGCTGTGCACTTCGCCAGTTCTCGCAAGAAGGGACCGTTTGTCTGTTTGAATTGTGCGGCTCTCAGCGAATCGCTGTTGGAAAGCGAATTGTTCGGGCATGAGCGGGGCGCGTTCACCGGAGCGACGGAACGAAAGATCGGCAAGTTCGAGGCGGCCGACCAGGGAACGCTGATGCTCGACGAAATCGGCGAGATGAGTTCGTCGATCCAGACGAAGTTCCTGCGGGTCCTGGAAGGCCATCCATTCGAGCGGGTGGGAGGAAATCAGCCGATCCGTGTGGATGTGCGGGTCATTGCGGCGACGAATCTCGACCTCGAGAAGGCCGTGTCGGACGGTTCATTCCGGCGAGACCTTTATTTCCGGCTGCACGTCGTGGAGATCCAGGTGCCTCCCTTGCGGCGGCGGCCGGACGATGTGATTGAGCTTGCCAACCACTTTCTCGAGCGGTTCAAGGAGGAGACGGGCCGCAGGACGCGCGGCTTCACGCCCAGTGCGACATCGCTGATGCAGCGTTATCGCTGGCCGGGCAACGTCCGCGAACTGAAAAACGTGGTCGAGCGGGCTGTGCTCCTGTCGCAGGGGGACTACATCGACGTGGACGACCTGCATCTGTCAAATCTCGCGACGGCGACGGAATCGGGCGAGATCCTCCTGAGTCGCGGAGCGTATGAACCGCTTCCTCTGGCGGAAATCGAGCGGCGGCATATCGAGGCCACTTTGAAATCCACCGCCTGGAACAAGAGTCGGACCGCCGAGGTGCTGGGCATCGAGCGTTCGACGCTGGACCGCAAGATCCGGCGGTATGGATTGAAACGCCGCGAATCGTAGGAGTCCGGAGTCCGGAGTCGGGAGTCGGGAGTCGGGAGGATGACCAGTACGCAGTTGGCCTCCCGTTGCCGATAACCGGCGACCGATTTCTGGCTACCGTCCGCATTCTGGTGTGCCTGCGCTCGCGGTCAAGTGTTCGCGCACTGCAAACAGCCTTCTCGCGAGCTGGACACACCCTACATCCGGCATCCGGCATCGGGCATCCGGCATCCGTTTCCAATCGTCCGTATTTTCATTGAGATGGCAGTGCGGGACGCTATAATGCGGCTCCCTTCAAGCTGACCATGGGTTGCGGAAAGCAGACGGTTGGCGGCACACACTCTGGGTTGGACTGCCTGAGTTAAACTGCGGATGAAGATTCGTGTTGGATTGATCGGTCTGGGCGATGCTTGGGAGAGCCGCCACCGTTCCGCGCTGCTGGGCATGGCGGATCGATTTGAGGTGCGCGCCGTATGTTGTGATGTGGCTCGCCGTGCCGAACAGGTCGCCCGGGAATTCGGCGCAGTTCCGACTGACGGCTTCCGCTCGCTCGCATCGCGTCGGGATCTGGACGCGATTCTGATGTTCTCCTCGGGGTGGTTCGGACCGTTGCCGATCCTGGCCGCATGCGATGCGGGAAAGGCCGTGTATTGCGCGTCGGGCATCGACGTGGACATGGCGGGGGCTCAGGAGATCAGACGCCGCGTCGAGCAGGCGGGCATCGCTTTCATGTTCGAGTTCCCGCGCCGCCATGCGCCGGCGACGCTGCGGCTCAAGGAACTGATCGCGACCCGGCTGGGTCCGGCTCGTCTGCTGTTCTGTCACGTGCGAATGCCATCCGCCACGGCACCGGCGCCCCGCAACGGGCACTGCGTCCCGGATGTCACGCGCGGCCTGCTGGATCTGGTCGATTGGTGCCGCTACGTCGTCGGGGCCGAGCCGTCCAGTGTGTTCGGTGTGAGGCACCGCGTCGATGCGACATCGGATCGCAGCGACTATCAGATGATGAGTCTCGACTTTTCGCCTCCCGACGCGGCGGGCAGCGGCGCGGTGGCCCAGATCAGTTGCGGCCGCTACATGCCCTCGAACTGGCCGGAGGCGATTACCTTCCGTCCCCCCGCGGCGCTGCAGGTCGCGTGCGAGAAAGGCATCGCCTTCATTGATCTGCCCACGGGGCTCGTCTGGTTTGATGAAGCGGGACGCCACATGGAATCGCTGGAGAACGAGCGGCCGGTGGGCGATCAGCTGCTGCGGCAGTTCTACCGCTCGATCACGAGTCTCCTCCGCAAGACGGGCGACATCGAGGACGTCTATCGGGATCTGCGAATCGTCGCCGGGGCCACGCAGAGCTTCGAGCAGGGAGTGCGCGTGGACTTGAACTCGCTCGATCCGGCCTGATGGCGGAGCGAACGAGTCTGGAGTCCGGGGCAGGCGGAGCGGAAGAGGCCACGGATTGGCACAGCTGGCACACGGATAGAACCGGACGCAGTTACCGGCATCCGGCTGGGCGATGCGATGATCTCAGCCGGTTTTCTGGCTCTCGCGTTGATCGTCGAGATCCTTGAGTTCCTCCAGCCAGAGGCGAATCTCGGTGCCGTATTCGGCGGCCAAGTCGCCGATCACGAGTTGGCGGTGAAAGCCTGCGGCGCCTTCTTTGCGCAGGTCGGCCGCCTCGGCGCTGGGAAAGCGGCGCATCGGGTCGGTGGCGATCATGCCCTTGCAGAAGTTCATCAGGAGTTCGTTGACCGTCACTTCCGCGGGCAGGATGTCCTTCAGCATTTTGGGCAGCGATCGCTTGGCTTCGAGCAATTCGCGGAAAGAGTTCAGTCCGGCGAACAGCGGCCTTCCCGAGAGCAGTTCGATCAGCACGTAGCCGAGCGAGGCGAGGTCGCTTCGCGGCGTGCAATCGGCTCCCTCGAGCACTTCCGGCGCCGCATAGGCGGGAGTGCACGTGCGTGCCGGGGGCGGTGCCGAGATTTCAAAAGCCGATCCGATATCGACGATCTTCGCGTTGCCGGTCCGCTTGAGCATGATGTTGGATGGCTTCACGTCGCCGTGCACGATGCCCTCGCGATGCAGCGCGGCCAGCGCCGCCAGGCATTCCCGCACCACTGCCACCGCCACTCCCGGCTTGATGCGGGGCTGCGTCGGGCCGGCGGTCACAATGACGCTGTTGATGTACTCCCAGCGCCGATTGCTCACGCGGCTCTGGATGCGCTCGAGCATTCCGGGGACCAGCAATTGGCACAGGTCGTATCCGTCGACCCATTCCATGACCATGATGCGGATGCGGTCCCGGTCCACGAAGTTATGGACGTCCAGCAGATTATCGTGCTGGATCTGGGCCACGAGCGACGCGACGTGCGCGATGCGGCACATGGCTTCGTCGTAGGCGCGGGCATCGAGGTAGCGATCGGGCGAAAAGATCTTCACCGCGACGGGGATCGTGAAGTTATCGGCGCCCCGCCGCTCGGTGAGGTAGACCACTCCCTGGCCGCCGCGGCCGAGCAGTCGCGACAGGTGGTTGTGGGTGGTCCAATTGAGACGCTTCTCCTGCAGGATCCGCTCGTAGCGATCCAGCAGCTGGTTCGCCGGGTGCTCCGGCGGAGCGCCATTCGGCGTGAGCGTGGCATTTTCGTCGTGAAGCGTGGTGGTTGTTGTTAGCATGGGCTGTCTGCTCGCATCCGAGGAATCCGGTCCTCAATCATCGCATCGCGGCTGCGGTGCGGCATTCGTGCAGTATCGCGGATCCAGCCTCTGGATCAATCAGGTCAAGCGGCGGAAGACGCCGCCGTGCCAGTTGACGCTGGCGAAGGAATCCGTTCCGCGCCGGGCTGTTCAACTCGCCGCGACTCTGCTTCACGCGGTTTTGCGCAGCACTGGTGTGGAGGACGCTGGCCGCTGCGCTACTATCTTAGCCTTGACGTGATTTGGGAGTCCAGATGAATGCGGGCTGAGGGAACCCCAAATGCTTGTCGACGAGGTTCCACGGACGCTGGCCGCCAAGGTATCGCGTCAGGTTCTCGCACACGAGATTCGTCGTGTTATCGGTCCGGTTGGCCGACTGGGCGCCGACGTGGGGCGAGATCATGACGTTGGGATGGTCCCACAGACGGCTGCTCGGCGGCAGCGGTTCGACTTCGGTCACGTCGACCCCGGCGCCCGCCAGATGTCCCGACTCGAGCGCATCGACCAGCGCCTCTTCGCTGACGACCGGCCCTCGCGCGACGTTGATCAGCACGGAGCCTGGCTTCATTTTCGCAAATGCCGTCGCGTCGATCATGTGCGATGTCTGCGCGTTCAGCGGAACGCAGAGGATCAGCACGTCGACCAGCGGCAGCAGGTCGTCGAGAGCCGAGGCGGGCCAGAGAGCTTCGACGCAGTCGGGTTTGTTATCCGGAAAATAGTCGGTCGCGATGATGCGCGTGTTGAAGACGGAGAGAATCCGCGCGAGACGGCGGCCGTTGCCTCCCAGCCCGACGATTCCGACGCACGCATTGTGCAGGTCGCCCGTCGGGCGCCGGACGAACTCCTTGGCCTGCTGCTGCCGAAAAAACGCGGGGACCCGCCGCAGCAGTCCCAGCAGCAGCGCGAGCGTCTGCTCGGCGACCGCGTCGGCGAACAGCCCCGAAGCGCTGCTGACCTCGATCGGCGACTCGATTACCGAGGGCGTCAGGCAATGATCGAGGCCGGCGGCGGAGGACTGGATCCAGCGAAGCCTGCCGCGGGCCACGACCTCGTCCCAGGGGACCGGGACCTTGGCGTGTCCGCAGAAAACGTCCGCTTGCAGAATCTCGTCGGCGATCCGCTCCTGACCGGCGTCCACGACCTCGGCGCCCGGTGCGCAGCCGCAGATCTGCCGGTAGTGACGTTCTTCCATCGGGTAACAGAGTACGATTCGCATAGGCGGAAAATTCTATCAGTTTCGGAGCCCTGAGAACAATATTTGGTAAAGGTACCGGATGGGCCGGAATTCCGACATTGCCCCGCAGGGGACGGCCCGTTCGAGAAAACTGGACTGCCGTTTCAACTTTTCGATGCGCGGCCGTTGGCGGAAGCGGCGCCGTTGGCAATAATATGGAGCGAGCGGTGCATGTGACATGCGCCCGATATCCCACCGGATTTGCTGCCCGCCTGACGTTGCTGTTCCTTGTTTTCGAGGAGACCCAGCCCTGATTATCTCACGCTTAAAACTGGTACCCTGGGCCGCGTTCGCGCTGCTTGCCCTGCGCGTGACGATCGGCCTGCATTTTTCCGTGGAGGGGATCAACAAGTTTGTTGATCCCAAGCCGTTCACCGCGGGTTTCATGGTGATCTCGAAGGGGCCCTTCGCGCCGCTGCTCAAGAGCATGGTCTGGGACCGTGACGGGCTGGCCCGGCTCGACGAAGAGGCCTCCAAGAAGATCTGGGAAGGATTCGAGCAGACGGCGATCGGCCATTTCGGACTGGATCCGAAAAGGGCCGCCGCGATCCGCAAGACGCACGAGGATCAACTGAAGTGGCACCTGGAGAGCAACGCTTCGGACATCCACGAGTACAAGGAAGGTCTGAAACGCCGCGATCTGTATGCCAAAGACCATGCCCGCAATGAACTGACTTCGCTGTGGATGCAGAACAATAAGATCGAGAGCGAACTGACCGCGAAGCGCGTGAAACTTCTGACGCCGATCGACGCGATCTGGGCGTCGTACGAGAGCGACATCAACGCGGCGGGGACTTCGGGCGGAAGGTCGCCGCTGGTGCTGCCCAAGGTCGGGCGGAAGTTCATGGACACCGAGATGATCGATATCATCATCAAGTACTTCGACGTGGTCGTCGGAGTGCTGTTGATTTGCGGCCTGTTCACTCGCGTGGCGGCGCTGGCCGGCAGCGGCTTCCTGGTGGCCATCTGTGCGTCGCAGTTCCCGTTCTATTTCGGCGCCGCACCGATCTGGTATCAGCTCATCGAAGCCGTGGCCATGTTGGTGTTGGCCGCCACCGGCGCCGGTCAATACGCTGGATTCGACTATCTTTACGGGCCGCTGCGCCAGTGGTGCTGCCCGACAAAACAAGGAACTAATGCATGAAGACACTGACTCCGGAAGAACGGACTGTTGGCAAGACGAATTATTACGAGGCGGTCGGCGTCTCGCGCCGCGACTTTCTGAAGGGCGTGGTGGCCGCGGGCGCAGTGTCCGGCGCAGGACTGGGCGGCCTCTACTTCGGATACACCAAGGTGACGGATCCGCTGCGGGTCGGCGTGATCGGCACGGGAGACGAAGGCAACGTGCTGCTGGGCGCGATCAGCCCGGATTACCTGCAGGTCGTCGCCATCGCGGACATCCGCCCGTACAACATCCACCGGGCCTTCCACGGCGACACCGAAATTCTCGAGGTCCGCTGCGGACTGATGAAGAAGTACGGATGGAAGACCGAGGACGAAGCCCGCAAGCACGTCAAAGTCTACGACAAGGACTACCACGATCTGCTGAAGGATCCGGCGGTCGAAGCCATCATCATCGCCCTGCCACTGCACCTGCACGCCAAGGTGGCCATCGAGGCGATGAAAGCCGGCAAGCACGTCCTCACCGAAAAGCTGATGGGGCACAATGTGGCCCAGTGCAAAGTGATGGGCCGCGTGTCGGAGGAAACGGGCAAGATCCTGGCCGTCGGACACCAGCGCCATTACAGCGTGCTGTACGACAACGCAGTGAATCTCCTCAGGTGGGGGCTGCTCGGACAGTTGCACCATATCCGCGCCCAGTGGCATCGCGGCAATCTGCCCGGAGCCGACAGCTGGCAGCAGCCGCTCCCAGGGGGCGAAGAGGCGCTCGTTGACGGCAAGAAGTCCAAGGTTGACAAGATCGCCAAGCAGCTGGCTTCCTACAAGCGCCAGTTGAAAGAGGAAAAGAACTCGGCCAACTACACGATGCTGCAGAAGCAGATCGCGCAGTGGGAAGCCTGGATGCTGGACGCCAAGGTGGATGCCGCGGCCCACGGCTACCAGGAAATCAAGATGAAGGACGGCTCCACCCGCTCGGCCCTCGAAGAGCTTTGCCGCTGGCGTCTGTGGGCTCGCACGGGCGGCGGTCTGATGGCCGAACTGGGCAGTCATCAGCTGGACGCGGCGAGCATCTTCTGCACGGCCCTGCGGAAGGACGGCAAGAAGGCCCATCCGCTCAGCGTGCATGCGGTCGGCGGCCGCCACATCTTCGGACTGGACCGCGATGCGGAAGACCACGTCTACTGCATGTTTGAATTCCCCGGTCCGGAATACGATCCGTCGTTCGATGTCGGGTACAAGGACCCCGTGCTGAACATCCCCGATCCGAAGACCGGTGTCCCCGGCTACAAGGACGACCACAACAAGAAGATCGTGGTGACCTACTCCTCGATCAACGGCAACGGATACGGCGGCTACGGCGAAGTCGTCATGGGAACGAAGGGCACGTTGGTGCTGGAACGCGAGCAGGAGGTCATGCTCTACAAGACCTCCGACACCTCGTCGCTGATCAGCGTCTCGAAGGACAAAGGCGGCCCGACGCTCAGCACGCAGGCCAGCGGTCCGCCGAGTGCCGCATCGGCCATCGCCCGCGCTGCGGACGCCGGTCCGGTGAGCCGCGGTTACACCGAGGAAATGGAACACTGGGCCTGGTGCATCCGCAACCCGGCGCCGGAAAACCAGCCGCGCTGCAAGCCGGTCGTCGCGATGGGTGACGCGATCATCGCGCTGACCACCAACGTGGCGATCAACAAATCGCTCGCCGGCCAACCCGGCTTCGTGCAGTTCCAGGAAGAGTGGTTCGACCTGAAGAACGATGCGACGCCCGATGGCAGCAGCGTGCAAAAGGAATACGAAAGCCTGGTCAAGTCCTGATCCGTCGACAAGGCTCAGTTGATTGCGGGGCTTCCGGGACGCGGACACTCGGCGAAGTGGTCGCGGCCCGGAGGCCCCTTCTTTTTTCTTGTGCGGTTACTGCGATGCTGCACCTTGCCGGGCTTGCGCGACCTTCTCAGGTCTTCATTGACCCTCTTGAGTCTTGGCCCTGCGGCACGTTAGAGTCGTAGCCTGTACGGCGTGCTTTCCGTTCGCCGGGCTCGCGATACACAGCTATTTGCATGCAGGGAGACGTGACATGGACAAGTGGCCGATCGGTGTCTTCACAAGCGTGGACGCGGGACTCGGTGTCAAGCTGGAGGTTGCTCACGAGTTGGGCGTGCCGACCATTCAACTGCACGCTCCCGCTCAGCAGACTCGCACGCCGGCCCATGCGGAGCGGTTCCTGAAGCGATTGAACGAACTGGGAATCGCGCTCACCGTCGTCTTCGGCGGCTTCGAGGGCGAGAGCTACGCCGACATTCCGACGGTCTCGCGTACGGTCGGGCTTGTTCCTCCGGAGACCCGTGCCGCACGCACTCGCGAGATGAAGGAAATCGCCGACTTCGCGAAGTTGCTCGGCTGCAATGCGGTCGCGCTGCACATCGGATTCGTGCCGCACGACACGCAGGATCCTCTGTACCTGCAGGTTCGCGACGTGACGCGTGAAGTCTGCGACCATTGCGGGCAAAACGGCCAGAATCTGCACCTCGAGACGGGACAGGAAAAGGCCGGGGCGCTGCTGCAGTTCATCGGTGACGTAAACCGCGACAATCTGTTCATCAACTTCGATCCGGCCAACCTGATTCTCTACGGAACGGACGAGCCCATTGCCGCACTGAAGCAGGTCGGCCGGTATGTGCGCAGCGTCCACTGCAAGGATGGCAAATGGTCGGCCAGGCCCGGCCAGGACTGGGGTCAGGAAGTTCCGCTCGGCCAGGGCGATGTGGGCATCGAGAACTACCTGCGCACGCTCGACAGTTTCGGCTACACCGGCCCGCTGACCATTGAACGCGAAATCGCTCAGGAACCCGAACGGCAGAAGGCGGAGATCGGGCATGCCGTGCGATTGCTCACCGAACTTCGCGAAAAAATCTGCGGCAAGACGGGGGCGGTCTGACGAGCTGGTCGAGGTGCGGCGGACGGCCGAAGCGGACGGTTGTGAAACGGGATACCGCCGGTCTGACGGGACGCGGCCGCAAGCTGTGGGATAGAGCGTGCCGGTGATCGGAGAGCGGGGGGCTCGTGGCAACAACAGTTCAATCAGCGCAGAACGGGTCATCGTGGCGGCGCCATGCGCTCGGCGTCATCGCGATCGCGTTTCTTGTCGCGGCGTTCGTCCAGGGGTACCGACTGGGATTCGCCGCGATGCAGGAGAGCGTTTCGGCCAGCATCTGTCTCCGCGTCGGCCTGGTGCTCGGCGCGGCATGGCTGGCTCACCCGCAACTGAGGCAGATCGGGCAGAAGTACCCGCCCTGGATGATTGCCGCCACCGGGTTCGGGATGCTGGTGCTGCTGGTTCAGCCGAAGGCCTTTCGGCTCCTGCTGCCCGTCCTGGTGCTGCTGGTCGCACTGCATTACGTCAGCCGGTTCTTCAAGCCGCGCAAGAGGTGAATGGCGGATCCGCGGCTATGCCAGGATTTCGTGGCGGACGCTGCCTTCGTCGGTCGGGCCGATCAGTCGCTGCTGCAGACCCAGGAACGGAAAGCTGAATCGCTTTGGATCGAACCCCAGCAGGTGCAGCACCGTGGCCTGCAGATCGCGCACGCCCATCGGGTTTTCCGTAATGAAGTAACCCAGTTCGTCGGTCTCGCCGAAGTTGACGCCGCCTTTGACTCCGCCGCCCGCCATCCAGATCGTGAAACAGTGCGGATGATGATCGCGGCCCAGGAACGTGGAGCCGTTTCGTTCTTCGTTCAGCGGTGTGCGGCCGAACTCGCCTCCCCAGATCACCAGCGTATCGCCGAGCAGCCCGCGCTGTTTCAGGTCCTTGATCAGTGCGGCAATCGGACGGTCGATTTGTTTGCATTTGTCGGGCAGGCCCTGGACGATGTCCGTGTCTTTGCTGACGCCGTGGAAATCCCATCCCCAATCGAACAGCTGCACGTACCGCACGCCCTGTTCGAGCAGTCGCCGTGCGAGGAGGCAGTTGTTCGCGAAGGACTCCTTGCCCGGTTCGATGCCGTACGCCTCCTGAACCTCCTTCGGCTCGCGCGAAACATCCATGACCTCGGGAACAGCCGTCTGCATGCGGAACGCCAGTTCGTACTGATTGATCCGCGTGAGGGTCTCGGGATCTCCGAATTGCCGCAGTTCGTTCTCGTTCAGTTCCCGCAGCGCATCGAGGCTGCGGCGCCGGGCGGCCGGATCCATGCCGGGCGGATTGGACGCAAACAGGATCGGGTCGCCCTCGGTGCGGCACTGGACACCCTGATAGACGGACGGAAGAAAGCCGCTGCCCCACAGGCTTTTGCCGGCGGTCGGGTCCGTGCCGCCGCTCAGGAGCACCACGTATCCGGGCAGGTTCTCGTTCTCGGAGCCCAGTCCCCAAGTGACCCACGACCCCATCGACGCTCCGCCGAATCGCGGCGAGCCCGTGTGGATGAGCAACTCGGCCGGCGCGTGGTTGAACTGATCGGTGCGCATTGACCGGACGACGGCCAGATCATCGATGACCTCGGAAAGCTGCGGAAGCAGTTCGCTGACCATGGTTCCGGATTGCCCGCGCGGCGCGAACTTGTAGGGCGTGCCGAGGATCTTGGGACGGCGGGCTTTCAAATCGATGAAGGCGAGTCGCTCTTTCTTGAGCACATCAAGCAGCGAGTCCGGGCAGGGCTGCATGTTCAGCTTCACCAGCGCCGGCTTGAAATCGAACAATTCCTGCTGCGGCGGCGATCCGGACATGTGCAGATAGACCACTCGCTTGGCCCTGGCCGGCAGCGGCGGCTGTTTCGGAGCCAGCGGATTTCCCACGCGGCCGGCCGTTTCGGCGCCTTGGCTTTCCCGCGTCAGCATTCCGCCCAGAGCGATGCTTCCGAGCCCCAGCCCGCAGGCGCCGAGAAAGTGGCGTCGCGTAATGTGCTGCAGGAATTGCCGGCGCTGTTCAGCCGCCCGTTGTCCGTTGCTCATCGTCCGAATCTCCCGCCTCGTTGAATGGGCTCAGCCTTTGGTCAGCACGCCGTCGAGATTCAATAGAACATTCGCCACCACGGTCCAGGCGGCCATTTCGGCGGCTGCGTCCGCCGGCACCGCGTCATCCGCCGCCGCCATCTTCCGCGCGGCCGGCACGCTGGCCTGGTAACTCGCCAGCTCGGAGGCGAGCAGTCGTGCGAGGACATCGATCTGCGATTGCTCCGCGGGTCGCCCCAGACAGAGTCGGATCGCGAACTTCAACCGCTCGGTCTGGTCTGCGCCGCCCTCCTTCAGAATGCGGCGGGCCAGCGATTGGGCCGCTTCAACGAACACCGGATCGTTCAGCGTCACGAAGGCCTGCAGCGGCGTGTTGGTGCGGATGCGGCGGATGGTGCACATCTCGCGGCTTGGCGCGTCGAAAGTCTGCATGGAAGGATACGGCACGGTTCGCCGCCAGAACGTGTACAGAGCGCGGCGATACTTCTCTTCGCCTTCGCTGGTCGCCCACGTTCGCTCGCCGTTGAATGCGGCTCGCCACAGGCCGGGCGGCTGGTACGGATATACCGACGCCCCGTGCATCTTGCGACTGAGCAGTCCGCTCAGGGCCAGCGCCTGGTCTCGCACCGTCTCGGCCTCGAGTCGGAAACGGGGCCCTCGGGCGAGCAGGCGATTGCGAGGGTCTTTTTCGAGCATTTCGGCTGTGGTGCGCGACGATTGGCGATAAGTGGCCGACGTGACCATCAGCCGCAGCATGTGTTTGACGTCCCAGCCCGAATCGATGAATTCGACGGCCAGCCAATCGAGCAGTTCCGGATGGCTCGGCGGATCGCCCTGCGTTCCGAAATCTTCTTCGGTTTCCACCAGCCCGATGCCGAAAAGCTGAGCCCAGAGCCGGTTCACGGCGACCCTCGCCACGAGCGGGTTGTTTCGATCCATCAGCCAGCGTGCGGCACCCAGCCGGTCGCGCGGCAGTTCCTTGGCGGCCGGCGCGACGCGTTCGAGGAAGCCGGGGCTCACTTCATCGCCGGGTGTGAGGAAGTTCCCTCTCAGCATGATCCGGGACGTGCGGCGCTTGTCGGCGGGAAGCTCCTGCATCACGGGCAAGGTCGGCGTCTCGGGCCGAGATTTTTCCAGCTTCGCCAGTTCGTCGCGAAGTCGCTGCTGCTCGCGCTGCTCGGGCGTGGGTTCGTGCGGCGGCGGGGCGGCTTCGCCCGGTTTCGGCATCGGCGTCTGCGCCGCCGGCGGCGCCGGGCCGATCTTCTGCTTCAGTTCGTTGACTTGCGATTCGAAAGCCGCCAATTGTTCGCGCGACAGGTCCGTGGGCGCTTCGATGACCGGCGCCTCGTCCCCCCGGTCGGCATCGGCCGTTTGATTGAACACCGCGAAGAACTGGTAGTACTCGCGCTGGGTGAGCGGATCGTATTTGTGATCGTGGCAATTCGCACACTGCAGCGACAGGCCCATCCAGACCCGAGCGGTGGTCTCGATACGGTCCTTCACGGCGGCGACGCGGAATTCCTCGTCATCGGTCCCGCCCTCGGTGTTGGTCATCGTATTTCGATGGAACGCGGTCGCCATGCGCTGTTCGAGCGTCGCGTTGGGGAGCAGGTCCCCCGCAAGTTGCTCGGTTGTGAATTCGTCATAACGCATGTTTGCGTTCAGCGCGTCGATCAACCAGTCGCGATAGCGCCATGCATTGGGACGCAGCGGATCGCTCCCGAGTCCCCGTGAATCCGCGTAGCGTGCCAGGTCCAGCCATGGCCTGGCCCACCGTTCGCCGTAAGCGGGATCTGCCAGGAACTGGTCCGCGAGCCGCTCGAACGCGTCGCCATTCTCGTCCCGTACGAAATCGTCGACCGTTTCCATGTCGGGCGGCAGACCACGCAGATCGAGACTCAATCGTCGAGACAATTCGTAGCGACTGGCCTCCGGCGAGGGCGCAAGTCCTTCCCGCTCGAGCCGCGACAGGATGAAGCGGTCGATCGGGTTGCTCGCCCACGCCTGTTTCACGTCGGGAAGCGGAGGACGAGTCGGCGGCACAAATGCCCAATGCTCGGCATAGGCTGCGCCTTGCTCGATCCATCGCCGCAAGAGGGCGATTTCCTCGGATTTCAGCTGATTTCCTGAGTCGGGCGGCGGCATGCGCACGGAGTCGTCGGTCGCAATGATCCTCGCCACGATTTCGCTCTTGTCGGGTTGGCCGGGAACGATGGGCATCGTGCCGCTCGGCAGAGCCGCCGTCGCGGCATCCCGCTGATCCAGCCGCAGATTCGCTTCGCGATGATCCGCGTCTTCGCCGTGACAACGAAAACAGTTCCGCGAAAGCAACGGCCGTACTTCACGGTTGAAGTCCACGGCGGCTGACGGCGACTCCGCATCCGCGGCGACGCAGATCGCCACGCACAGTCCCAAAGCGGTTAAGACTGCCGACGACGATAGACGCATGCGAACTACCCCAGATTTTCAAAACGATGAACACCCGCGGCGGCCCCGCCTCGCTCGCAACCGATCGGCCTCCTGTGGGTAAAGAAAAGCGGCAGGTTGTCGGTTGCGCACAGTCTCAAAGTTAGGCGGGAAGATCTCCCGACGCAAGGATCTGGGGGGAGTCTGGAGTCTGGAGTTCGGAGTCTGGAAAACGGAAGTGCCGCATCGCCGGGTGGCAAGGGGGGCTTGTCCACACG
>CAIPEB010000369.1 GCA_903863885.1 uncultured Planctomycetaceae bacterium
CCAGGCTCGAAGAAAAAATTTTCGCGCAATTAACTTGCGTAGTACAACGAGCCCGCATGCGGGAGGGTGAAGCCAAGTCGTTATGGCCAAATGGTCTCTAGACCGCGCGACCCCCAAGGGGGAGTGAGTTTTTGAGCACCTTCTGAAGACAAGAAATCGCTGGCTCAGTTCACGCAGAATCGAGCCTGCGTATCAAGATGAACAGCAGGGGACGGATTGGCGTGCGCCGGTCGGTCCCCGGCTTGTTTCTTGTCTGTTCACTTCCTGGCGGGTTCGGGTTCGATTGTGATCGTGATCGAGGCTCTCTTTGCGGGTTCGCCGAGTTCGATGCCGATGCGGGTCGGTTTGGCGTTTCCATGGAGATCTTCCTCGATCGGCGCAGCGTCGATTTTGACCGGCGATCCAGTTGCTTCGATTCGAGCCAGCACGGCGCAGTCCTTGTCCCCGATTCGCAATTGGCCGTCGGCTTGGCGGTCCCAGGAGCCGAACGTGATCAGGGCCGTGCCGAAAACGTCGGGCGATTTGAATTCGACTTCATCCGTGACGGTCAACCGGGCGGAAGGCCGCTCGAAGACGAAGGTACGCGTGACCTGCGACAGCGAGTCGACGGGATAGGCCGAGGTCAGGTCGAACTGAATGGTGTCCCGAGCGTCGGTCAGGTCGAGCTTCAACAGCTTGGCTTCCGCAGAGCGGCCGGTCTTCTGTAGTTTGCCCGACACTCGCGGCACCGGATGACCGAACGAATTCAATACATTGCTCAAGTACCGATCGCGGCTGAATGTGCGCTTCGTATAGACTTCGGCGCCGGGGTCCACCAGCGGCATCGACCGGCCGATGCAGTAGACAAACGAGCCGAGGTCGTTGTGGTTGTGATGTTCCGCGTTGTGACCGCCTTTCAGGGCAACGCCGACGGGAGTGCCGGTGCCTGTGATCCCGCCGCGGCAGACCAGGATTCCGGCGTTTTCGAACCAGTTGCGTTTTTCGGGTGCTTCCGTAGCACCGACAGGGCGCGGAGCATCAAGCGTGAAAGCGAAGGTCCCGAGTTCATCCAGCCAACGCGTTCCCGAATAACGGCCTTTCTCGAATTCGGATGGAGGAAGATCGAATCGCCGCGACACGTAGGCCATGATAGCGCGATCCGGTTTGGCTCCGACGGCGCAGTCCGCAAACGCCGGGTACACGCCGGGCGTGATTTCGATGCGACGAGCGAACAGTCCGGCGCTGCGTGCCTTGGGGCTCGCGAACAACTCGACCTTCTTGGAGGTGGCCCCGTCGAGCATGTGGGCCAATCGTACGAAGCATCCAAAGCCGTAATTCCAGTAACCGATGCCCTCGCTGCAGTAGCCGTCGTCGGTGAAGCCGTTCAGGAAATTTGCGATGTACTTCTCGGCCGTCGCTGCGAAAAAGGCCTTGTCCTCCGGCTTGGGAAGCAGAGCCAGAGCGCAACCGGTGACGTTGGCCAGGCAGACCGCATTCCAGTTGTTGGTAACTCCCAGCCATGCCTTGCTCGGCTGTCCGTCGATGACCATCTTCCTGTATGGCTCGAAAATGCGGCGCTGCGCTTCCTTGCGGATCGTTGATCGCGTGGGCGCATCGAGCCGGTCCCCCAGGATGTGGTCGGCATTTGCAAGTTCGCAGGCGACCTCCGAGGCAAAGAGATCGATTGTGATCTGCCGTCCTTCGAAGTTGTCGAGATTTCCGTCGTGAGCGGGCAGGACCCAACTCTTGTCCTTCGCGTAAGACGCGATGAGTTGTTGGATGGATTCGATGAATCGCCCTTTGTTTTCTACGCATTCGGCGATGACCAGTGTGCGGAACACGTTGAGTTTCTGGAAGAACTTTCCCTCGTAGTGCGTACGGTTGCCCGTCTTCGAATACTCGAGATACAGGTTGTCGGGCAGCGGTTCACACGGACGATCCCGAAATTGTTCCGCTTCTCTCACGACCGACTTCAAGTCCGCAGATGCACCGACCTTGGCCCAGAAAGCCCGATCCTCGATGGTCGGCGTCGAGCTGAATGTCCCTTCGCTCATCGAAGCGGCGATCTCCTTCACTCGCTTTGCGTCCGGAGCTTGAGCTTGAATGAGAGATGCCGAGATCACGCAGATGCCGGCCGCAAGGACCAACGAGTTGAGTCGCACGACCATAGGAGCACCTCCCGTGCAGGTTCAATGAGAAAGACGATCGCCAAGACACCCGCTCTCGCACCCGCGCGAATCGCCGATGCGGCGAGGTCAATTCTACAGATGTCGGGCGCGGTTCAGGACCATGGATCAGAGTTTCCACTTGTATCCGTGCCCTCTTCCATCCGGCGGGCGATAGAGTATACCTCGATGTTTCTGTATAGGCAGAGCGAAAAAACAACCTATACAATTCCGCGGATGTTTGTGAGCAAGCGGTACGTTACAGAAACCGAACGGTGTGCCACTGGCTTTGCCAGTGCTGTAGGACAGCACTCAGGACCAAACCTCCTGAATTGGAAA
>CAIPEB010000370.1 GCA_903863885.1 uncultured Planctomycetaceae bacterium
CGCCCGACATGCGGCGCAAGCAACTGGCGCGTTAAAGCCTGATTACGTCACGTCGGCACAGAACGGTAAAAACGCGATCCACTTTGCGGCATCCCAATCGGTGGCGGGCAGAGAATTACTGCACCGGTTCGGGCTCGATGCCGGACAACTCGAGACCTTCGTCTTTATCGATGGCGACAGGGCCCTTGTTCGCAGCGACGCGGCGCTGGCCGTGGCACGGCATCTTCGGTTGCCCTGGCGTCTCCTTACATTTTGCCGCATCATTCCGCGTGCATGCCGCGATTGGATCTACCGTGTCGTGGCCAGGAACCGCTATCGCTGGTTCGGCCGGCGCGAGAGCTGTCGAGTCGCAACTCCGCAGCAGCGGTCTCGCTTCATCGAAGATCAATACCTGTTTGTGTACGGCACGCTCCGACACGATGCCGGGCACCGGATGCATGACCTCCTCGCTCAACATGCCATCCTGCTCGGGGAGGCAACATTCCGGGGCCGACTGTACAGCGTCGGTTCCTACCCCGGAGTTGTCTCGTCAGACAATTCGACGGACAGTGTGAAAGGAGAAGTGTATTATCTCCGAGAATGGAACTTACTCCTGTCCCATTTGGATCGTTACGAAGGTTGCGGACCAGAGTTTCCGGCCCCTACCGAATATGTCCGTCAGCAGCATGAAGTGACCCTGACGAGCGGACAATCGCTCATGGCTTGGATCTACATCTACAACTGTCCAACCGACCAACTTCCGCGGATCTTATCGGGGGATTTCTTGAACGCCTGAAAACGCGCACATGACTGCAAACAGCGGCGAAGCGGTGCGCAAGTCGCAGTTGGTGTTTTGCGAAATAGGAAAGCGACCCTCGAGGAGGACCGGTTTTCAACGGTGCAAACGGTCGAAGACCGACCTTGCTTGGAAACTCGGTCGATAGCGTATCGGGCACGCCAGGCAATTCAGAAACGTACACGACGAATTGCGGTTCACGCCGCAGCGTGGCACCCGTGTCACGGTTCGGTTACCATGCCGGCGGCATTGCGCCGAATCCGAAATGTGTCTTGATCACCAGAGGAATCGTCGTCGTGAACCATACAACGTGCCGGCGGATCATTGTCTTGTTGGCGGGCATCGCATCGTTATCGTCGGCGACTGCCGCGGAACAACTGAAATCGGGACAACCGCCCGTTTTGACGCTGACGCCGGTTCGTTTGAATCAGGTGAAAGCGGAGGGCGAGTTCGGACGGAGAATCGGGCAGATCATCGAGAACGACATCCTCAAGGTTGACGTAGAGCAGGCGTTTCTGCAGCAATTCCGCGAGCGTCCGGCGGAGCCGTTCCCTTATCTCGGGTGCGGAAAGTTCCTCGACGCTGTCGTGCGTCTGGCATCCTGCAGCGGCGACTCGCGGCTTGTTGCGCTGAAGCAAAAGATGATCGGCGAACTGATCGCCACCCAGGACGCGGACGGTTATCTCGGTTGGGTCAAGGACCCCCAGCGGCGGATCAGGCAGCTTTGGGACCTTCACGAAGCCTCCTATTTGACTTGGGCTCTGGTCAGCGATTACTCGTTATTCGGCGAGAAGGCTTCGCTTGAAGCGGCCCGTAAACTGGCCGACAACTTCACGGCGAGATTTTCGGCCGATCCAACGCTGCGGCCTGACACATCCAACGGCGTGGTTACTTTCGAGGGATCGCAACTGGGCTTTGACCGGGCGCTTCTGGCTTTGAGCCGCGAGACGGGCGATCCCAAATACCGCGATTTCTGCGTTCGCGTGCTCAAGCTCGGTGAATTCAACCCGGCGATCAAGATGGGCCCGACCTCGCTGGCCAACCACGCCTACACGTACCTCGGCCACAGTTTGGCGCAGCTCGATCTGTTCCGAGTTTCCGGCGATCCGGACCTGCTCCGCGCGCCGAAACGCGCTGTCGATTTCTTTCGCCATGGCAACGGCATGCTGGTCACCGGAACGTGCAGCGAGGGAGAGTGCTGGCACGACACGCAGAGCGGCCTGCAGAACACGGCCGAGACCTGCATGGGCGCCTACGTGATCCGACTCCTGGATTCACTTCTGCAATTGGAGGGCGATTCGCTTTACGGCGACATGATGGAACGTACGATCTACAACGCGATGTTCGCCGCCGTCTCGCCCGACGGCCGCCGGAATCGTTACTTCACGCCATTTGACGGGCGCCGGTCGTACGACCGGCACGGCGACCGCTTCTGTTGCCACAACAACCTGCGGCGGTTCTTTGCCGACCTGCCCGGATGGATGTACTACCAGACGAGCGACGGCATTGCCGTGAACTTGTATAACGCCTCAACCACCACGCTGGAACCGAAACAGGGCCTGGAGGTGAAGCTGCAGCAGGAGACCGACTATCCGACTTCGGGCGACGTGCTGCTCCGCGTGACGCCCTCGCTCGAGGCCGAGTTCACGCTGCGGCTGCGCATACCCCGCTGGTGCCGCACGGCGACCGTTTCCGTCAACGGCGCGGCAGCCGAAGAGGTTGTCGGCGGCCGGTTCCACTCCCTCGCTCGCGTGTGGAAGGCCGGGGATCAAGTGGCCCTCAAACTGCCGATGGAATGGCGACTGGTGAAAGGCCGTCAGTCCCAGACAGGCCGCGCCGCGATCCTTCGCGGCCCCGTGATCTTTACCCTCAATCCGAAACGCAATCCGGAATTTTCCAAGCATCCCGACTTCGAGCCGAGGCAGTTGCTGATCGACCCGCCGTCGGTCGAGATACCGCTGGCCGACGATTCGGTTCGTCCGCACGGAATGGCCTGTCAGCTGAAGGCATGGCCGCCGGGCAACTTCAACTTCTGGCCGTTCATCGACCGCATGCCGCTCGTTCTCACCGAATTCCCCGACGCTGGCGGTGAAGGCATCTATTTCCTCGTCCCCGATTCATCCTCCCCGCTGCTGGTGGACGACGAACTATTCGACCTGCCTGCAGGTCACACAAACGCCTCTGGCTCCTGAATAGCCCTGCGCGATCCTGGGAACGCCCGCTCCGTTCTGCGACAGAGGACAATGTCACGTGACGCGGGATTGGCCTTATTCCGCGATTGCTTTGAGCAAGGCTTCGTAACGGGCAAGTCCTTCCGCGATGTGATCGAGCGCTTCCTTGCGTTGTTCGGCGTTGGCGAAACGCGCCGTGGTCTCGACCCGTTGCGCATGCTGCCGCACGTTGGCGATCCAGAATTCGACTGCATCGCGCTTCACCACTTCGCGTCCGGCCACGCGCACGTAAACGGCGCTCGAGTGCGCGATGTCGGGACCGTCGATCGCATTGAAGCTGTTGCCGTGGCGCGCGGCCCGCACGGCAAACCACCGGCTCGATTCGGCTGGCAGTTCAAACTGGATTGCCGCTTCATTCTCGCCCGCCTGCACGGTTCGCAGGATTTCGCCGTTGGAGACCACCTGCAGCGTTCCGATCGGAAACCGCGACACGGCGCGGGCTTGCACACGGAGCACCGTGCCCGCTGCAACGTCCAGCGTGTCTCCGATCTCCGTGCCGTTGACGGTGAGAAAGACCAGCGGCCCGGACGTGGTGAACGTCCTGCCGCGACGCAGGCCCTCGATCCAGTTCGGATAGGTCTGCGGCAACGCGGTTCGCACGTACACACGGCAACATCCCGCTACGCGGGCCGGATGATCGCTGCCGTTGGAAAGACCGATGTGGAATCCGCAGTTGAGAAACCGATAGTAGTGGTCGGGATCCAGTTGATCGAGCGAATCCGCCATTCCGAGAGCCACGTTAACCGGAACGTCGGAACAAAAGAACGGCCCGAGATTATGTGCCTCGATGCTGATCCCACCCTGTTCCCGGGCTGCCTTGATAACCGATCGATTAATCGGATAGTCAAACGCGTCGGGAGGGCCGCCGCTGCCCGGTCCTGCTGCCAGCGGCCGGATCAGCTCCCGGATGTTCAACAGATTGATGTGTCCGTAATGGTTGTCGTTGCGGTACTCCTCGGCCATCTGGATCAGGTAGTCCGCGCTGCTGTGCCCGGCAACCGGCCCCATGGGAAACTGATCGGGAATCGTAAACGGGCCGCCTTGCTCTTTGCTGCGCCACTGGTAAAGCGTCAGGTTGTTTGCGACCCGCAGATCCTCGGCCTGCTGCACCATGGACAGCAGTTCGATCGATTCGTTCTCATCCCAACTGTTCTTTGCCCAGTGGATATGGGTATCGCCGGAAACCCAGCCTCGCGCCCGCATGTCGAGAAATCGCCGCGTGCTCAGAGTCAAACTTTGCGTCTGGCCGGATGTGGCGTCGATGCTTTCGGTCACGGACGGCGATTCGAAGCCACGCTCGAATGTCAGTGACGTGGGACCGGGCGGCACGTCGATTTCGAAGGTTCCGTCGCTGTAGAAGAAGGGCAGCTTCATCGTCGCAGGCCGGAAGACCACGGGTTTCTCGGACAAGGTCATGTTGTCGGCGAACTTTCGCGCATGACGCAGAATCCCGTCGCTGCAGCGCACCGTCACGCGTCCCGGCGTCGAGCGCCCCGTCTCGACATCGATCAGCGTGCCGCGCAACGTGGCATGCGGGCGGACCTCGACCGCCACGTGAACTGCTCCTTGCGACTTACTTGCTCCCTCGACACAGAACTCCAACTCAAGGTCCCGAATCGATTCGTTGTCTGCTCTCAGCGGAACCAGAAAGCTGCGGGCTTCGCCAGCGGGAATTGCGGCCGCCACAGGACACACATTTCCGCCCGGCAACTTGCCGGGGTGGACGACTACGGTTTGCGATGCCCCGTTCTCCAACTCCACCAGAATGTGCCGCGTCACGTCCGTCGCCAGCTCGATCGGCGATGACTTCACGTTTGGCTTCCAAGCGTGCGAGTCCCACCGCAACGTGAGGCAGCGGTATTCGTCGCGCAATCGCGCGTAGTAGGACCGGCTGGCTGCCAACACGCGCTCGAAGTCCGCGACTGCGGCAGGCGATGTTCGAAACCCATGCAACAACGAGTGGATCTCCTCAGCGCTCGCAAGCGTCCGCGACTGGCTGCTGGTCGGGCATTGGTGGCATGCATCCGAAAACAGGCGGTAGTAAAACTCGAGCAACTCGACGACACCCCGATCGACTGCGGCCGTATTCCCATCCTGGCCGGAGGCCAATCGGTCGTCCGACGCAGTTGGTCGATAGTGGAATTCGTGAGCCTGTGCCGCACCGGTCCACAGTGCGAAGCACAGAAGTGCTCGCATTGCACACAGCAACGAATGCCCCATGGCAGTACGAGTCACGCAGCTCGCCGCAATGTGCATGACGGCTTCCGTTCTCTTCATCACCGCGACTCCCCGGGCTGCGCCGGCGCAGGTTGCGGAGGATCCAACTGGGCGCGGTTGACCATTTCCTCGCACTCGGGGAAGGCCCACGGGATTTCGGGATAGTCCTGCCAGATTTTGATGTCTTCGGTCAAGCGACCGTAGAGTTCCGGGCGGCGCTGGTGCATCGTTCGCAAATGCTTCCGACTGCGGCGGAGTCCGGCCAGATCGATCGTAGCGTGGACACACGCATCGCCGGGTTCCTTGATTCGCGGGAAGAGGCGGGCTTCCTCGGGCGTGCCTTCCGCCCGCACGAACCCGCCCGCGAACCCGGTGTTCTTGCCGTCCGTGATATTTGCACCCACCACGCAACCGTACGAGTCGGCAGCGAACTTGCAGTAGCCGTCTTCGATCATGCCGTCACGGCCGTTGATCCACAGGATGATCTCCGCGCCGTTGAAGGACGTGCAGCCCCACGACTCGGGAAAATAGCCGTCGTAGCATTGCAGAATGCCGATCGGACCGAAATCGAGGTTGAAGACCTTGAACTGATTCCCCAGCAGGCCGCGAGCTTCCGCGTCGTTGCCCGCACGGGGCGGCCAGAAATACGGCGGCCCGCCGGACGCCGGATGGCACTTGAGGTACCGGCCCAGCAGGTTGCCCTGACGGTCCACGACCAGAGCGGTCGTCGCCCACCGTTGGCCCGTCACCTCGACCAGCCCGGCAATCGCGTACATGTGATGCTTGCGAGCCAGTTCGAAGAACGCCTTCACGCGCGGGTGCTCGACCGTGATCTTGTTTCCCAGCACGTACTCGGGAAAGACGATCAGGTCCGACCCGTTCGCCGCCGCCTTCTCAAAAAACGGCGTCATCCGCTCGATGATCGTATCTGGCGGTTGATTCCGAGTCGTCAATTGAACGAGCGTGATCTTGGCCTCATTTCGCTCGGCATGTGCCGAGACCGCGTGAAGTGCAACGCAAGCTGCTGCAGCCAGGAAACAAAGACGGCATCGCATCCGAAATCCTCCGAATATCCTGGGATCGACAAGTTTATTCCGAACCCGCCACACGTTTGCCTTCGTGGCGATCACCATGGTAACTGACTTTGCAATTCTTGGGTGGCGACGAGATTCTACAATGTCCGATCGGCGAAATCCGCTTTGTGAAAATGACACGGAACGTTCCGGCTTAACTTCCCTCGCAGCACACTCGACAACAGGTACTCCGAGATCGTTTGCGTGTCGAGAATCAGCATCCACTCCCACAGACCGGTCCTTCCCCGGATTCCAGCGTTGCTTTCCCAAGGCGTCCCCCCTTACTATTACACCACTTCGATTTAGGGACCATGGCGAGTTTATCCAACGCCACCGCCCGCGATGCCCAACGGAAGAGGAACGGCGATGCGTTTAGCATGGATGACGGACGTTCACCTGAATTTCCTCGAACCCGCACGGCGACACGAGTTCCTTGAATCCGTTCAAGCGCAGGCCGACGCTTTCGTGATCAGCGGGGACATCGCGGAAAGCCCGAGCATTTACGGCATTCTGGGAGAAATAAACCACGTCCTCTGCAAGCCGGTCTATTTTGTCCTGGGCAATCACGACTTCTATCGGGGCTCGATCGGCACAATTCGCGGCGAGGTCACCGATGTGGCCGAGCGTCTCGAATGGCTGACATACCTGACGGCAGCGGGCGTCATCGAACTCACTCCGCAGACGGCACTCGTCGGCCATGACGGCTGGGCGGATGCTCGACTGGGCGACTTCGATACGTCCGATGTGATCCTCAACGACTACGTGACGATCCGCGAGCTTTTCCGATGGCGGAGCGAGTTCGACCTCGACAAACCGGCACTGCGAAAGGTCTTGAATGAACTGGGGGATGAAGCGGCCCGCCATTTCGAGCGTGTCCTTCAGCAGGCCGTAGCCAAATACCCTCGTATAATCGCAGTTACCCACGTGCCGCCGTTCAAAGAGGCCGCATGGCACGAAGGCCGGCAATCCGACGACAACTACCTGCCCCACTTTACCTGCAAGGCAGTGGGTGATGCCATGCGAAAGGTCATGACGGCCAATCCACAATCTCGTCTCCTCGTTTTGTGCGGCCACACGCACGGCGCCGGCGAGGTACGGATTCTCGACAACCTGCTCGTCATGACGGGCGGAGCCAGGTACGGCGATCCGGCGATCCAACACATACTGACCATCGAATGAGACGCCTGCCGCAGAGTTGGCCGTCCATCAAGGCGGCGTGAGTCGTTCTACTGGCCGATCTGTGCTGGCCACCGTTCTACTTCACCCGCCCGCGCCGGCGAGAGGGTCGGCAACGAGCGAAAGCGAGTTCCCGGGAGGGCGATACGTACGACACGTCATTCAACCCTCCCTGCGGGCTCGTTACTCGCCATCGCCCCTCCCGCAAGCAAGAGGGTGAAGTCAAATGAGAAACACGATCGCCGTTGCTCACTGAGTCCGCTCACACGTCTCTTCGCAATTCCCTTGTTGTTTGCGATATTCGCGCGGCGTGCAGCCGAACGCCTGGCGGAATGCCTCGTTGAAGCGACTGAGCGAGCCGAAGCCTGAACTGAACGCGATATTCGCGATCGACTCCACGGTGGTCAGGAGAAGCCGTTGTGCATGCATTAGCCGGTGTTCGGTGGCGTACTTGATCAGCGTGGTGCCGAAAGTCTGCTGGAACAGGGTCATGGCGTAGTTCGGGTGCAGGCTCACATGCCGACCTATCATCTCGGCGGTCAGCGGCTGAGTGTAATGCTGAGCGATGAATCGGGCCATCTGCTCCGCCCGGCTCACGTTCCGCCTGTCCAGTTTCGATGAGGCTTTCCTTCGCGAGCGGTCGTTTCGATCGACTGCCGTGCTCAGCGCCAGTCGCCGCAAGCGGGCTTCGATCTCCAGCAGGCTGATGTGGCGACGGTCGTCCGAACCCAACTGCGCATCCTCGCTCCACTGTTCGAATCGAGCCGTATCGGTCGCGAGCCGCCCCTCATCGGGTTCGACCACCGTTTCTCCATGCAGGATGCGCTGTGCAAAGTCGTCAGGGAAAGGCCACTGAAGAAACCACGCCAGCGGGATCGTCAGCACGAAGTAGTCGACGACCTCCTCGAAGTCGAGGATCTGATGCGGAACACCGGCCCAGAAGACGGTCAGTCGCCCCGCGGTGACTACGAGCCTCCTCCCGCCCATGAGATACATCAGGCTCCCGCTCTCCAGCAGATTCAGCTCGATCTCGTTGTGCCGGTCGAATCGCGGCATCGCCGTCGGCGTCCAGCGCACGCAACTGAAGCCATACGGCGAAAAATCGGGGCGAGTCGGATCAAAACGGGCCATGACCTTAGTATTCCGCAAGAACTTTATCATTTCAAGGAAGAAACTCAGGTATCGTTGTGGAAGAATGCCGGAAGATCAGCATTTCAAACGCGGGAGGTCGCACATGTTCCAGGCGAAGCCAGCAGCAGTTAAAGCCGTCGCGATGACGGCTCCCGGCCGAATGGAAATTCGCAGCTACCCGTACCCGCAAATGGACCGCGATTCCGCGATCCTCAAGGTCGACATGACGGGAGTGTGCGGCACAGACAAGCACATCTTCAAGGGGGAAGCCGGCAGCATCCGCGGCAAGTCGATTTTTCCGTACATCGGCGGACACGAGGTCATCGGAACCATCGTCGAGATCGGCGAGAACGCCGCGCGGACGATGGACTTCGATCGTCAGCCATTGAAAGCCGGCGACCGAGTGGCACTCGCGGTGGAAGTGAACTGCGGCAGTTGCTGGTACTGCCGGCATCATTACAACAACACGACCTGCGAGAATCAGGTCATGGCCTACGGCATTCATCCCAACGCGGACACAGCTCCGTACCTCCGCGGCGGCTTTGCGGAATACATGTACATCATGCCGGGCACGTCCTTGTTCAAGCTCCCCGAAGACATGCCGACGGACGTCGCGGTATTCGTGGAAGAGTTCGCGGTCGCTTACCATTCTCTGGCCAGGGCCACAGCGCCCTTTGCGGCGGTGAAGGAAGGTTTCGGCCCGGGAGATTCCGTGGCGGTACTCGGCAATGGCCCGCTCGGACTGCTCCACGGCATCATGGCCAGCATCCATGGCGCCGGACTCCGCATCGCCACGGATCTCGCCGATCTCCGACTACGGAAGGCCAAGGAACTCTACGCGGACATCACGATCAATGCCGCACGCACGTCGGCCGAGTCGAGAATCCAGCAGGTCCGCGAGATGACGGAAGGAGTCGGACCCGATTTAGTCAT
The DNA here is from genome assembly GCA_903863885.1 of uncultured Planctomycetaceae bacterium. GTDB lineage: Bacteria > Planctomycetota > Planctomycetia > Pirellulales > Pirellulaceae > CAIPEB01. The sequence continues at coordinate 9,537 of CAIPEB010000370.1, forward strand.
CGAGTCGGCGGGGGATCCCGAAGTCTTCATCGAAGCTCTGGAGATGGTAAGGAAAGGCGGGACCGTCGTCGAAGTGGGCAACTGGGTGGACACGGGAAAGACGGTGCCGCTGAATGTCATGAAGCACATCGCGTCCAAGAATGTGCACATCCACTCGGTCTTTCATTGCGGGACCAACTGGCGGCCGGTGCTGCAGATTCTCCAACAGCAGAGCAACCGATACCCGTTCCCGTCACTGATCTCGCACCGGATGAATCTGGACGAGTTGTCCGCCAATATGCAGGTTGTGACCAATCCGAACGAGTGCGTTAAAGTCGAGGTAGTGCCTCAACCTTGATCACGGAAATTGCCTCACCATGAATGCCAAAACCCTCGTACTGCTTCTTGCCGCCCTGGGTGGATTCCGTTCCGCAAACGCCGTCGAACGCTGGGGTGTCTTTGAACTCACCCTGCCCGGCCCGGCGTCAGGCAATCCGTATTGCGATGTGCAATGGTCCGCGACGTTCACGCAGGGCGATCAGCACATCACCGTGCCTGGCTTCTGGGATGGCGGCGATACGTACAGACTCCGGTTCAGCCCACCGGCGTCAGGCCAGTGGAACTTCGAAACGCGCAGCGCTACAGCGGAGCTTAATGGCAAGACGGGCGCTGTGACGGTCGACTCGCCCAGCGGCAATAACCACGGGCCGGTAGTGGTCTTTGACACGTTCTATCTGCGATACGCTGACGGTTCACCTTATCACGAGTTCGGCACCACCTGTTATGCCTGGGTGCATCAGCCGCGCGAACTGCAGGAGCAAACACTCATAACACTTGCGGACTCGCCGTTCAACAAGATTCGGTTCTGCGTTTTCCCCAAGAGTTACTATGTCGCCAATAAGAATGAGCCGGAGTTCTTTGCCTTTCAGAAGGGGGCGGACGGCAAGTTCGACTTCAGCCGACCGGATCCCGTTTTCTGGCACAATTTCGAGCAACGCATTCTGGATTTGCAGAAGCTCGGCATTGAGGCCGACATCATCTTGTGGCATCCGTATGATCGCTGGGGATTTGCGGATATGAGCAAAGCCGAGGACGATCGCTACCTTCGCTACTGCATCGCCCGGCTGAGCGCTTTCCGCAATGTCTGGTGGTCGCTGGCAAACGAATACGATTTCATGACCAATCGGCCGGCCGGGCATCGCGGCAACAAGCAATGGGAAGACTGGGACCGGTTCTTTTCGGTTCTTCAAAAAGAAGATCCGCATCAGAGGCTGCGCGGCATTCACAACGGCAGCAAGTGGTACGACCACACGAAGGACTGGGTCACGCACGCCAGCCTCCAGACCTCGGACATGAACGGCGGCGTCCGCTTTCGCAACCAGTACCGCAAGCCCGTCATTTACGACGAGTGCAAGTACGAGGGAAATATCTCGGAGGGCTGGGGGAACCTCACCGCGCGCGAAATGGTGCAGCGGTTCTGGCTCGGCACGCTCAGCGGCTGTTATGTCGGCCACGGCGAAACCTACAAGCACCCGCAGGATATCCTCTGGTGGTCGAAGGGCGGCGTCCTGCACGGCCAAAGCCCGCAGCGAATCCAATGGCTCAAGGACTTCATGGCCAAGGCCCCGGCGTTCCACGAACTCCAGCCATTGGGCGATGTCCAAAGTCATTTTCTTCTCGCCAAACCAGGCGAGTACTATTTGGTCTATTGCCTTGACCGCCGGAATCAGACCGTGAATCTGGCGGGCGACCGTCCCTACAAAGTGGACGCCATTGATCCATGGGATATGACGATCACACCCGTGGGGACAGCCCGGCCGGGCGAGTTCAGCGTCTCGGCTCCGAAGCGTGACACGGCATTTCGCTTCATGCCGTATCAACCCGGCGAGAAGATGCGGCCGGACGCGCCAAAGATCTCCGCATCCGTCACCGAAGGTGTTGCGCCGCTCGCGGTGCAATTCAGAAGTCCTGTCAGCGGCAGGATGCAATGGGATTTCGGCGACGGCTCGATCAGCGATGCCGCCAACCCGAACCATATATATGAGAAACCCGGACTCTATTCCGTAAGACTCACGCTGACGGAAGCCGAAGGTGCCGTTGCCTGCTCGTACATCCAAATCGCGGTGGATCGCAGGAGCGACGATCCGATCGTTCGACTTGCTGTTCTCCAGGACGAAACACCCAAGCTGAAACTACACGGCACAGCGAAGCGAACGGACAGCGGTACGCTCCATCTTCCCGACGGCAAACCGTGGGGGTGGGTGCAGGTCGGCGACGCGGCATTGGACGACCTGCGCGGACTGAAGTCGTTTACGGTCCTCGGATGGCTGAAGCCGGAGAGCCTTCAGGCCGGCAGCGGCGGAAACCGGATCGCTTTCTGTCTTAACAACGATCACTCCGGCATCGATCTTGTCTGCCATGCCGACGGCCGATTACGCCTGGCGGTAGACGAATGGCCGGACTCAGTCCGCAATGATAGTTCGCCCGGCAAACTTCAAGTCGGCAAGTGGGTCTTCTTCGCCGTGACCTATGACGGGACGAGCGCAACGGACAACGTGAACTGGTATTTCTCGCAGCCGATAGACTCGCCGGGCAATACCGAAGTCAAGCTCGACCGAAAGACCTCGTACGGCGCGGGCCCCGTGGATCCGGATATCGGGCCGCTGGTCATCGGCAATTTCAACGAGACGATGCACAGCTATGGACTCGACCGCCAGTTCCGCGGCGAGATTCAAGCGATTCAGATTTTCGGCAGCCGCGCGTCCGGACGCGGAGCCCTGACACTCGATGCCATTTCGGGACGCCTGCCTCAACAATAGGGGTGTAAGTCGTTGAAGCACGTCATGGCACACGTACATATCTTCTTTCCGGTTGCCGCAGAGCGGCACCTGAGTCTCCTCGGAACATGCAGCGATCCGAGAACGTGTTTGAAAAATCCAATTCACCCTCCTGCAATGCGGGAGGGTCGGACACGAAAGCGTCCGGGGAGGGGCATTCCCCCTTCTCCGGCCCTGGCGGGCCGACTCTCCCCAAGGGGCGAGTGAATTTCAAAACACCTTCTGAGGTAAAGACGCCTGCTTGCACGCAATCAGCGTCGAGGCACTTCAAGAAACCGGGGGAACCCGAAACCGGTTCTTCGTTGTCGCAACGTGCATATCCCCGTCTTCATGAGCCGACGGGCATTGAAGACACGTCCTGCGTTACATAGCGTCAAGTTCCTGCTGAGTGATTTGTCGGAACGAGAACCGATACCCCTCATATACAGCGATACCGTAGAAGAGGAGGTCCATGGGGCTGAACGTTTCCTTCAGCAACTCCACTACAATGCTCGGGCTGCTCAGCACGTCGACGACGACGCTCAGGAACGGAACCGAATTCGCGGTTGCTGCAAAACCGCATACGGAGAGCACGTTGCCAAGAAGGCATCCTCCGAGCGCTCCGACAGCTCCCACATAACCAAAGACGCTCGTCATTCCCTTGCCGAGTTTGCGCACTGCGAATCCGACAAGAAATCCGACTCCGACCGCCATCCACCCGATCTGATACTCTGTTACCACAGTCACAGCCGCCCATATCGAAGCACCGACGATTGCAGCGACAACCGCACCGATCACGCCAAGCATCAGGTTCTGCTCAGCGAGCCGCCGAGTAACAAGTTCCTGCAACTTGGCAGCGTAAGCCTCGGCGCTGATACTGGGTTCCGAATCGGCGATGACGATCGGCTCTTGAGATTCCATGGCGTACCCCTTTGTGTTTGCTGAACCGCAACCAAATTTGCCGACTTGACCGAATCGCTGCAGGACGCTCGTCCCTGCCCGACAAATCGCCAATATAGGGCCGTGCGATCTCGAACCAAAGCGATTCTGCCGCTCCAGCGCAGAATCATACTCCCATCGGGAACCCGACTCTGCGCGACGAACCGCAACGCGGTCCGATCGCGAAGGCGACGCCGAGTTCTGTCGAACTGAGCAAACGCCGCGGCGGGTCGCTCAGGGATCAGCAATCCGAGCTCCTTGCTTCCGGTGTCTCTGTTAGAGGAAAGGCATTCGGTGGTTCGCTTCAAAATGCAGTTCTCTCACGGTGACACGAATATGACATGAAGGGGCGTCGCCACGCTGGATGAAAGGGCGGATGCTGGTAACTGTTAGCGGGAAGCCCATTGTGTGTTTGTTTTCCTCCGGACTCCGGACTCCAGACTCCAGACTCCAGACTCCGGACTTCTTCGTATGAGATCACGAAGCGTGAAGAGTGATTTGTTCCGTGTCTGGTCCGTGGCGTCTTCCCGTGCTGAAAACGGGGGCACTTCCTGTAGAATACAGGTAGCTAAAGGGCAGGGGAGGAAGCCGTATGAGAGCCTCGCAGAGTTCTTTCCCGTCATTTCGCTGCTTGATTTCACCTGCTGCGTTCGATCTCGGCAGCATCCGCTGCGGCCGCATCTTGCCCGCAGCCCGCTGCACGCCTGTCAGTCGGCTGCTCTGCGGCATCTGGCTGGCAGTGGCGGCCGCGACATGTTTCGTACCGCCGGCCGCAGCCGATTCGGGGGTTGAGCCGCCGAAGGTCGAGGAAGTGGTGGACGGCGAGTTCCTTGGGATTCATATCAGCGACCAGACGCACGACAAGTTCTCCCGGAATGCATGGCTGCTCGCTACAATCCGGGACGGCAGACGCGGCGCCGATGTGTTCCGTCGCTATCAACTGGACGCCCTTTCGCTGCAGGATGGCCAGGATGCCAAGTCGGGCGAGCCGGCGGTGCTCGTCGTGCCGGTCTCCAGACCGAATGAGATTCCCGACCCGCCCATGGAACCAATTACCGTGCGGCGTTGGAAGCCGCAGGCAGGACGAGTCTATCAAGCCGAGGAACTCGCTCGGCTGCAGTTGACCAGTCCGCCGAACGCGGAAGATCTGTTCCGGCTGCGCGACATGATCAGCGGCAATCGATACGGAGCTTCGGTGTCGCTTCTTCGCGGCGTTTGGATCACGCTCGCCTTTGTCGCCGCGGGCATGGCGTTGATCGTGCTCGCCGGCGCCTACCGCTGCTTCGCGTACGTAACGACGCGTTGGGACATGCTGGCCGCGAACAAGAAAGACGAATCAGCCCGCCAGTCGCTTCGAACGGCTCGAGCCGAACAGGAAAATTCGGTCGATACTTAGCGCAGCCTTCTGGAGCGGCCAGTCGAACTGCGGAGCATTTGGATCTGCGAATGTTCCGAACTGGGTGGCACTGGCTCTGCCAGTGTTCCGAGTCGCACATCGAGCATTAGCACGATACGCCACTCGTCCAATTCAAGCAGTTAGGTCCCGAGCACCGTGCGACAACACTGGCGAAGCCAGTGCCACTCGAACAAATTGCTGAACTTGTATTTCGATCAGGCTAACACCCGCGGGCAATCAGCCCGTCTCAACCTGCGGTTCGCCCGGTATCGTCGAGGATGCGGGCGATGGCCTGTTCGAATGGAATGCCGGCCCGCGCTAAAGCCGCTGCAAAACCGGCGTCGGGCGAAAGGCACGGACTGACGTTAACCTCGAGAATCCAGGGGTTGCCGTCTTCATCGACGCGGAAATCCACCCGCACGTGACCGGCGAGCCGGAATACCTCCCAGCTTTGCTCGGAGAGTTCGACGAGTCGGTCGAGCAGCGGCTTGTCCGACTCGGGAAACTCGAAGGTCCGCGGCGTGTGGTGAAACTCGAACGAGTCTGCGTCCCATTTGGCGCGATACCCGACCACGCGGGGTTTCCCGGCGGGAAACTTCGAGAAATCGATCTCGGCCGGTGGCAGAACTTCGCAGACCGACGCGGCACCGGCACCGCTCGCCCGATCCTGTCGGCCCCGGGTCAGCACCGAGACATTGAATTCCCGACCCTCGATGAACTGCTCGGCGAGGCATGGCTTCCCGAGCCGCGCCGTGGCTTCGCGCAGCCGCTGCTTCAGGTCATCTTCGCCGGAACTCTCAAACACGAGGTCGTCGTCGATTCCGAACGAGGCGTGTTCGGTCATCGTTTTGATGATGTATCTGCCGTGGCGTGCCGAGCCGCGGGCATTGGAACTATCGCGAGACGATACCGCGGGCAACCCTGCGGGCGGCACCAGGGTCATCCAATCCGGGGTCGGCAATCCCGCCAGCCGCAGGCATTGCTTGGCAAGCACTTTGTCCACCGTCAGGAACACGGCGTCGGACGGCGCACCCGTGTACGGAATCCCCATCGTGTCGAGAACGCCCGGCACGATGTACTGCAGGCGATCGGATCCGCCGAGCGACTCGACCAGATTGAAAGCCACTTCCGGCTGCCGCTGGAGAACGGAGGCGCGAAACGCATCGAGATCCATCGTGCACGGCAGCACGTCAACTTCGTGCCCCAACCGAACCGCCGCTTCGCGCACGACCTCGACCTGGACGAGCGTGTCCTGATCCGACTCGAGAGCCCCGTCAGCAACCGCGTTGTGGACAATCAGTACGCGCAACGTGTTTTTCCTTACTTGACGCGTTCTTCCTCAATTCTTGCGAATCACGCGGGCCGAGGCCGATTCCATAATGTGCCCGATCAGTTCCAGGTATTCCATCCCCTCGGCCGTGGCGATGATCGGCAGGTCCGAATGGTGGGGGTGCAGTCCAGCCAGCGGGTTGACTTCCATGAACTGAGGCCGCCCCTGCGCATCGCAGCGGATATCCATGCGTCCCGCATCGCGGCAGCCCAGAGCCTTCCAGGCCGCCAGCGCCAGCTGCTCAGCAGCAGCGACCACGGGATCGTCCTTGGGTTTCGGGTGCGTGTATTCGACGCGATCCTCGCAGTACTCTTTGTTGGTATACGAATACACTTCCGCCTCGGCTTTCGCCGTCAGCAGAATCTCCATCGTTCCGATGACGCGGCCGGCTTCCCCGGTTCCGCGAATGCCGATCGTGAATTCGCGGCCCGGCAGGAACTCCTCGACCAGCACCGGCTGACGGAATCGCTGCAGCAGTTCGCGGCAGTTGGCCTCCAGCTGTTCGGAATTCAACACCTTCGAAGCGGCGGTCACCCCCTTCCCGGTTCCCTCCGCCACTGGCTTGGTGAACAGCGGATACTGCAGGTCCACGCCTTTCACGTCGCTCATCTGTTCGACCAGCGCGAAACGCGGAGTCAGCAGCCCCGCATCGCGAACGACCAGCTTGGTCATGCGTTTATCGAGGCATACGGCGGTGACCAGCGGGTCGGAAAACGTGTAGGCGATTTCGTAGGCATCCAGCAGCGCTGGAACCTGCGACTCGCGCGCCTGACCGTGCAGCCCCTCGCTGATGTTGAAGACCAGATCCCAGCGTTGGCCGGCCGCGAGCCGTTCGACGAGCGACCGAACGTGTCCGATCCGATCCACCCGGTGACCGAGTGCGAGAACGGCTTCGGCAATCGCGTCGATCGTTTCCGGGCGGTCGAACTCGGCCGTCTCTTCCTCGCCGTAACCGGCAGCGAGGTACTCGGAACGCAGGTCATAGGTCAGCCCGACGTTTAGCGAGCCTGTGCCGGGGTACTTGGCCGATCGATCGTTCGCCATGCGGATAGTCCTGCAATCGAGTCTGGAGTCTGGAGTCTGGAGTCTGGAGGAAAGAGGCCGCGGACTTACACCGATGAAACACGGTTGAATTAACTCTTCAGTTTCCGGCCACCGTTCGCCGTATTTCCTGTTCGCCGTATTTCTAAGCTGCGCGCTGCAGCAACTTCACGCCTGTCTCTCGCGTAATGAGCCGAGTCCCTGCAGGCCGGACGGGGGCAGTTCGGCAGGGCGGGCGAGAAGCGGCATGAATCGGCCGGGCACACTGCCGGTGGAACCTACCCGCGATACCGCGGGACGCTCCGCCGCATCACGAAGAGATTTGTACGGAAAGCGGCCGCAGGACGCAACCCGCGGGGTCGGCCGTTTTACAACGGATCACCGCGGACACGTCCTGCGACCGGTTGCTTGTTCCGCACGCGGACTAATAAATGCCTTCCGAGGGCACCTCGGGATCGGGATAGCGGTACTCGCGTCCCTCGAAGTTCCGAAGGACCACGTTGTCGCCCTCTCGGCCCACGAAGTACTCGGGCTGCAACGGAATCTTGCCGCCGCCGCCGGGAGCATCGATCACATACGTCGGCACTGCGTAGCCCGTCGTGTGGCCGCGCAGCCCCTGGATGATTTCGAGTCCCTTGGTGACCGAAGTACGGAAATGCGACGAACCGGAGATCGGATCGCACTGGTACAGATAGTACGGTCGCACTCGCATCAGCAACAGCTTGTGGACCAGTTCCTTCATCGTGTCCACGTTGTCATTGACGCCTTTGAGCAGCACGGTCTGCGAACCCAGCGGAATGCCCGAGTCAGCCAGTCGTCCGCAGGCACGCGCGGACTCGGGAGTGCATTCGTCCGGGTGCGTGAAGTGGATGCTCATCCAGAGCGGGTGGTGTTTGCGCAGCACCCGACACAACTGGGGAGTGATCCGCTGCGGCAGCACGGCCGGCATCTTGGTCCCGATGCGCACGAACTCAATGTGCGGAATGGCCCGCAACTTGCCCAGCAGCCAGTCCAGACGATCGTCGCTGGCCGACAGCGGGTCGCCGCCCGAGATCAACACGTCCCGCACTTCGGTGTGCTCCCGCAAGTACTCGAACGTGGCCTCAAGGCGTTTTTCGTTGAGGGCAATTTCACCGCTCCCGACCACGCGGGAACGGGTGCAGTATCGGCAATAGGTCGAGCAGAAGTCCACGGCCAGCAACAGGACGCGGTCCGGGTACCGGTGCACGAGTCCGGGCAACGGGCTGTGATGCTCTTCGCCCAGCGGATCATCCGCCTCACCCGGCGTCCGAGTGAACTCGGCCGAGGTGGGAATGACGGTCCTGCGCAGCGGCTGCTGCGGATCTTCGGGATCGAGCAAGCTCATGTAATAAGGAGTAATGCCCACCGGGAGCATCGTCCCGCGGAGTTCCATGGCCCCGCGTTCGCTGTCCGACAGTTTGAGCATCCGCTCCATCTGCTCCAACGTCCGGATCCGATGCGCCGCCTGCCATCGCCAGTTGTTCCACTGGTTGTCGGTGACATCCGGGAAATAGAGCCGTCGGAAAGAGCGAGTCCGGGGACTGCCCGCTGTACGCCGGGCACGGGAGAGGAGGTCGAAGGAGGTGACGCGGTACGTCAGATAGGGAGAGGGGACAATCTTACGGCTCAAGCGGTTCTGAGCACCACGACGCTTTTTGCCGGACGGTTCTCCCTTGTCGAGAAGAGTCGTGGGTAACACTGACCCACTGGACGTCGCGGCCGCACCCATCCAAGGTGATGCGACGAGCTGGACCACACTACCTGGAGGCTCGTCGTCGGCCGCGTGGCGACCGCAACCTTCGGAGTCGGAATCTCGATTCATACAGGTCCTCCCTGAGGTACGAATAACAGGCAACACAGAAATCGGATCTGGATAGAACTGCGTAGTGGGCGGGAAACGATCGAGAATCGGATTTTCCACTGCACATAGACATGCCATGTCCCAAGCGCAGCCAGCAACTTCGATGAAGCGCCGGGCTACAGAACAGCCGTTTCTCGACCTCCCTGACGTCGAACAGCCCTTTTGGAGGCTTGTCGTGCGAACCGCGGCGTCGCGATCCGCCGCCCGCGTGAAGCGGACGCACCAGAAACAAGAGAATGGTTTACATCACCAAGAAGCCTCGCCTGTGTTAGCAGCCTTGCATTGCAGCGAGGAAAATCATTTACACATCGCGCGATGCAAGCACTAACAAGGATTAAACGATTGCTAGCCAAGAAATCAAGACCTAAATTCCAAAAAAGATGAAGGTTCGGAAAAATCCAGCCGACCGTCGCGAACTCCGTTCGCTGTCGCTTGTAATGAAAGCGTTTCCTTAACCGGATTGGCGACTTCGGGTCAATAGCATCTGGTGATCTGGCACTGCAATTCAGAGAGGCTCAAGTCGTGGAATTTGAGGTCGCGCGATGTTGATTTGTTTTATTTGTGGATCGTCCGCAGCCCGCAAAATCCTCACTAACAACTCGGCAATCCCGCGAAAAAGCCGATCTTTCCCTGATTTTTTTGAATCGAACCCTGTGGAGCCGCGGCTTGGATCGCCGCACGATGTTCATTACGATGCGTCGTGACGTCGCCTCGGTGCCGTTTCAGCATCCGTCCGTTCGAGAGGAATTCCCCTGCAGAAAAATGGCCGGGGCAAACGGAACGCCGGATCAACCGGTCGGGAACTAATGGGAAATTAACGTGTCCGTTCCAAGCGTCGTACTGAAACCCCGAAAGCTCACTCCGTTCCTCCACCGCCATCCGTGGGTTCTGGACTCGGCCATTGCTCGAGTCACGGGTCATCCGGCCGATGGCGATGAGGTTGATCTGCGGGACTGCTCGGGCGATTGGATTGCCCGCGGCATCTACAACAGCCGCAGCCGCATCCGCGTCCGACTTTACAGTTGGACCGCAGACCAGGAACTGGATTTGCCCTTTTGGCGACAGCGACTGGAGCAGGCAGTCCGTCTCCGGAAAGTTCTCGGTTACGACCGGCCGGACGAAGCATGCCGACTCGTCTTCAGCGAGGCCGACGCCCTGAGCGGCCTGATCGTGGACCGATTCGGCTCCCACCTGGTCGTGCAGCCCACGGCACTGGCCACGACCGTGCGTCTGCCCGCGCTCCTCGACACGCTCGTCGAGCTGACCTCGCCCGAAAGCATCACCGTTCGTACCGATCAGGCGATTTCCCGCCGCGAAGGTATACAAATTGACGCAGGCTCGGCATACGGCCATCCGCCCGACGGGCCGCTGGAAATCGTCGAACACGGCATCCGGTATCGGGTGCAATTGCTGCAAAGCCAGAAGACCGGGTTCTATCTGGACCAGCGCGAGAACCGCCGTCGGGTGGCCTCTTTTCTCTCGGGCCGACGAGTCCTCGACATGTGCTGTTACACCGGGGGTTTTTCCCTTACAGCTTCCCGGCTCGGTGGAGCCGCGGAGGTGGTCGGAGTCGACACGAGCGAGTCTGCGGTGGAACATGCCCGCGAGCATGCGAAACTGAACGAGATCGCCAACGTGAGGTTTGAAACGGGCGACTGCTTCCAGTCCCTGTCGCAGAAGGCCGCAGCGGGCGAGCGGTTCTCCGCGATCATCCTCGATCCGCCGAAGTTCGCCAGAAGCCGCGACCAGGCCGGAGACGCCCTGCGCGCTTACCATCGGCTCAACCGGCAAGCCGTCGACCTGCTCGAACCCGACGGCATTCTCGTCACCTGCAGCTGCTCGGGCAGCGTGCTGCGCGAGGACTTCGTCGATATGCTGCTGGGCGTCGCCACGAAGACCGGACGAGTCATCAAGATCCTGGAACAGAGGGGCGCCGCCCCCGACCACCCGCTCAACGTGGCTTGCACTGAAACCGAATACCTGAAATGTTTCATCTGCCAAGTGTCCTGATTGCCGCATGAAAAGGGGCAGCGGTCGCACCACTCGTCGCTCTGTCGCCGGAGCAATGCAACGGTCTCCCCGCCGGCAATCGTGTTGGATCGCTCTTTCCCCGCGTATTCCGAGCCATTTCCCGTGAAAATCAAATGCCTGCCTGAGGACTTCCGGGTCGAGGAGACGACGGCGCTTCAGCCTGCGCACGGTCCGACGGCGCTGTATCAACTCCGCAAGGAGTCGCTCGGCACGCTCGAAGCGATTCGCGCGATCGCCGAACGGTGGAAGATCCCGGAGTCGCAGTTCTCGTTCGGAGGCCTGAAGGACCGCCACGCCTCGACCTCCCAGTGGATCTCCATCGACAACGGTCCGCGGCGGAACCTCTCGCAGTCGCACCTGTCACTGGAGTACGCGGGCCAGATCGACCGTCCGTTCTGCTCGGACGACATCCGCTCCAATCGATTCCACCTGGTGATCCGCGATCTGTCCGAGTCGGACGCCCGCCAATTGGTCGAGAATCTAGCCGGGGCGGAGCGCGAAGGGGTACCCAATTATTTCGACCGCCAGCGATTCGGCTCTCGCGGCCGATCGGGCGAGTTCACGGCGTGCCCATGGTGCCAGGGCGACTTCGAGCGGGCTCTGTGGCTGGCCCTGGCCGAGCCCAACCGGCACGATCGCCCCGGCCAGCGAATCGACAAGCAGTCGCTGCGGCATCACTGGGGTGACTGGGGCCTCTGCCACGAATTGATCCACGATCCGCCCGTCCGCCGCATTCTGGAGTTCCTCGTCCATAATCCGCGGGACTTCCGCCGTGCGTTCGCCATGATCGACGTTCGGATCCGCCGCCTGTACCTCGCGGCCTTCCAGAGCTGGGTATGGAACGAACTGCTCGCCTCGTGCCTTAAAGACGCCTGCGATCCGGCCGCACTGATGACGATCGATGTGGAAGGACAGCTGCTGCCGTTTCTGCTCCCCCAGCAGGCACACACGATCGCCGCCGCCGCAAGGCCCGGCGCGCTGCCGCTGCCTTCCGCGAGGCTGCACCTGTCCGAGCACGACCCGCTGCTCGCCCCGCTGCAGTCCATCCTCCAGCCCTACAAACTGTCGCTCCGCGAAATGCGGGTCAAATACCCGCGTGACTCCTTCTTCTCCAAAGGGGACCGAGCCGCGTTCTTCCATCCGGCAGACTGTTCGGAGCAGTCGGACGAGGACGAATTGCACGCCAGCCGCCGCAAACTGACGCTGAACTTCGACCTGCCCCCCGGCGCGTATGCCACGATGCTCCTGAAAGCCCTGACCGTCTGGTGCGACGAGTCTCTCGCCGACAACGAGGACGCAACGCAGTAGCGCGGCAATCAACAACCGACGCGAATGCCGCCGCAATGTGCGGCATGGCCTCACGGAATCACTTTAACGTCGCGCACGAACGCGTTGGACTTGATGTTCTCGCGTTTCAACGGACTGCCGTTGATCACAACGTTGTCGAGCGTCACGTTTGCGACGGCATTTGTCTCGCTGAATCCCGTGAACTCGACCTTCGGGTCTTTGCCGACAGCGCGAATGTCCTTGAACAGGACGTTGTCGATGTGCCCGCGTGCCTCGTCCCGAGTCCAGACCGCTTTGCCGATCCACAGGGAAATCAAGCGCCTGGTTTCCTCGATGCGGATATTCTCGAACCGGATGTTGCTGACACGGGACGAGTCGCAGTGATACACGCGCATCGTCCACTCGCGTCCCAGATCGTGGATCACGTCGCAGTCGGAAAACGACACGTCGCTCACGTTTTCGCGCAGTTCGGCGCCGACGCTCACCGCGTGAGCCACTTCATTCCACAGGACACAGTTCCGCGCCGCGATGTTGCGGACCTCTCCCTGCCCCTTGTCCGACTTGACGACGATCAGATCGTCCAGCGTGCGAATGAAACAGTCTTCCACCGTCACGTCGCGGCTGTTGCAGATATCGATGCCGTCCGAGTTGGCGCGGTAGCCGAGCAGCTTGATGTTCCTGACGGAAACCCGGTCGCATTGCCGGATGGGAACCGTCCAGGTGCTCGAGTCGCGCAGAATCACTCCCTCGATCTGAATGTCCTGACCGCGGACCATCAGCATGTGCTTTGCATGGGTCGTGCAGCCCGTCCCATCCACGATTCCCCGGCCGCGGAACCGGATATTCCGCCCCTCCAGCGTGAAGGTCGGCGAGTAATTCTTCAGGCCGCTGTAGCTGCTGATCACGAACTTCTCGTCCGGCCTGATCACCCCCCGCACGATCGCGCCGCCCGCGACGTAGACCGTCTTTCCGCTCGGCACAACCAGGCTGCCGACTTCGTGGATTCCCGGACCGTAGTAAATGACGTTGGGATCGTCCGCGCGCGGCACGTCCGTCTCGGGCGGATTCCCGAACAGATGCAGAGCCCCGACCCACGTGCCGTTGACTTCAACGGTGACGTGCCGCGGCCTGTCCAGCTGAAACGCAATCGTCTTGCCGTCAACTGCGGGCTTGATTCCAAACGACGATGGCAGGACCTTCGCCGAACGGACCGTGTCCGGACACGTGATCTTGATGTTCACCGTTCCAGCGAAATCAAAGTAGGTAAAGGACGCCTTCTCGAAGTAATCCGCCGAGTTCTTCTTGTCGTCCATTCCCTTCCAGCGTGCCTGCTCGTCGGCCGGAGACACTCTGGCCACATACACGGGCGTATCGCGACCCTCGACCTGCACCGCAAAGTCCTTCGAGAGTTCCTCGCCCTTGGGGGCGGGATAGACATTCACCGTTGCCGCCTGCAACTCGCACGGCATCAGACCGAGAGCCAGCGCCACCCACAAAGCCCCTGCGGCAGATCGGCAACTCATAACGTTCTCCCTCATTGTTCGGTCGCTCATTGATCGGCAGTTCGCCGCGATGTCGTTCAGCACCGGTAGAAGTCGATCCACTCCAGGCGAAGCTCGCGCGGATTGTCTTTGAACAACTCCGCCGGCACCGGCACGACAAAGCAGCCGTCGGCAGGCGGCCCTTTCTCCGAGACAGGCTCGCGTTTGACCTCGGTCCAGTAAGGACTCGATTTGTCGATCGATTTCTCGCCGCCCCTTTTCGTCCGCAGCGACAACTGCACCGAATTCGCTTCATGGCTCGAAACGGCGATTTCGAGCGTCGTGCGGCCGCTGATGATCCGCAGCGACTCGAGCCCTTTCAGGTAAAGCCGCAGTGACACGTGCTCCGGCCACGCGTCACCCGTTCGTTTCACGGTCGCCTTGCCGATTCCGGACGGGCTGTGCACGTGCAATGTCACACCATCCGCGGCCTTGTCAACTCGCACCTCGTCTCCCTGCCGCTCGATCTTCACACTGACGTCATCCGGCGCCGCTTCAGACGGTGTCGTTCCGGTTTGCGGCGACCGGGACTCGCCCGCAATTGCCGTCATCGCAAGAAGGCACACCGTCCACAACGACGTTGTCCAAGGCGTTAAAGACATGGGACTTCTCCCGCTCTTCAAAACACAAGGAAAACGCACCACACATACATGTTCGCCATTGCATCGATCCTCTGCCATACGTCTCGGCAGATTCCCTCGTCGCCCCGGATACGCGGAATATCGCGCGCGGCCTGCGTCCACGGAACACAGATGCCCGGCGGCCTCCGCCCCGGCGATTGAGTCACAAACGATTCTGCCTGACCGCTCCCGATCGCGGCTTGAGGCAGGTTCGCTGCGTCGGAAATCGCTGTGTCGGAAATCGTCGCGTGGCCGCGCGGATAGACGCCGTATTCCAGCGTCGCCTCGGTGAGCGCCCGCATGTTCTCGACGGTCGCGTCGTTCTGGATGATGGCGCTCGCGTCCATGATGTAGCCGCCGTCGCGTGCCACGGTCTGCAGAATATTGCGGCAGCATTGCCGAACCTCGTCGGCCGTCCCTTGCGACAGGAGCACATTCGGAACGCCGCCGCTCAGACAGAACCGGTCCCCCAGCGCCGCATGGGCCTTCTCGATCGGCGTCTGGTCAACGTGCACGACGATGCTGCGCTCGGGCAGTTCCGCAAACGCTCCGAGATGATGCTCCCAGTTCCCTTCGGCATAGAACAGCGTTTGATGACCGTGCGCCCAAAGCTCCTGAACGATCGGCTTCAGCGTCGGCCAGAAAACCGTTTCAAAGTGTCGGGGAGAAATGAAGGGAACACAGCCCCGGTGCATCCAGAATCCCAGCGGCACATGTCTGCGCGGATCCGCCGTGGCCAGCGCGAAATGCGTCAAGTGCGGCATCAACGCTTCGCACGCGGCCAGTACTTTCTCAGGTTGCTGCCGCAGATCGTCGACCAATCCCAGATAGCCTCGCAACTTGTCCGCGATCATGTCGAGCGGCGCCCGCAGCATTCCGGAAATGGCCGACACGGTGCCCGATTCTGTGCGCAGTCGCTGCTCCTGCATCTGCAGATCGCCGAAAAACTGCGACATCGCCATCGCGCCCTTGATCAGCGACAGGTTGTGACTCTCCGTGACCCCGGAGCCGATCGGCTGCAGCGGAGCGGCCACGCGCGGCAACCAGATATTGAGCAGAAAACCCGTCGGATCTTCGATCAACTGATCGTATTCGTCGGCCCGCATGTAGGCTTCGTGCGGCGCGGGTTCCCGATACTGGTGGCCGACATCCGGCGGCAGATCGATGCCGGGTATCGCGTAATAGCGCAGCCCCATGGCCTGCAGCATGCCGGTCCAGGTCGCAATCATGTCAGGCACGACCGCATCCCAGTCAAAATCCCGGGCACAGCGGCGCGCCGCTTCCAGAGCCTTGGGATAATCGTGTGCCATTTCCTGGCACGTATAACCTGCATACCTTCCGGTCCATTCGGCGACGAACGGCCGCAGCGGAACGCGGTCCGGCTGCTCGTTGCGCATCGCCGTCGTGTATCGGGCCAACCGCTGCTGGTAGAGTTCTTCCGGCGTTGTCACGGGGTTCCTCCAACGAGCGCAGGCTTTCTCCGCCTGAAAATTCCCGCAGTCCGGGCTGCGCTCACTCCGCCGATTGTCCCGCAATGCCGGCAGCACGCCAAGCCATGGCGTCGCTGCCGCACCGAAAACAAGTCCCGCTCCGGATGGTCGCTGGACTTTGCGCAAAAAGTCGCGATCCTAACGCCTAGTGTCAGAATGTCCGCGCCACAAATCCCGCTCGTGATCCCCGAGCGAACGAGGCATTGCCATGAATACGCTGATCAGCATCTGCCTGGCGTCCTTGCTCATTCCGGCCGACGGCACCGAACTCCGCGTGCTGACCCCCGAGTCGGGAATCACCTCGCCCACTGAGGTACTCCCCGAATACCTGAAAGGCCTGGCTCGCGAGGCGTTCAAGAAGAGGCGAGATCGCTACGAGCAACTCAAATCGCCCGAGCAGTGCCGCGACTATGCAAAGTCGATGCGTGAGTTCTTCCTTCGCCAGATCGGTCCGCTGCCGGAAAAGCAGCCGCTCAACGCGCAGGTCGTGGGCAAGATCGAAGCGGACGGCTACCACATCGAGAAAGTCATCTTCGAGAGCCGCCCGGGACACCATGTCACGGCAATCCTCTATCTTCCCAACGGCACGCCGCCCTTTCCCGGAGTGCTGGTCGCCTGCGGCCACAGCGCCAACGGCAAAGCCGCCGACTACAACCAGCGCATGAGCATCCTACTCGCGAAACATGGGATGGCGGCGCTGTGCTACGACCCGATCGGCCAAGGCGAACGATCGCAACTGCTCACCCCGGACCACAAGCCGAAATACGGATCGACCGACGAGCACACGATGGCGGGAATCGGCGCAATTCCGCTCGGTTGGAGCACCGCGACGTTCCGAATCTACGACGGCATGCGGAGCATCGATTATCTGGCGAGCCGTCCCGAAGTTGACCCGAACCGTATCGGCTGCACGGGGTGCTCGGGCGGCGGCACGATGACAAGCTACCTCATGGCGCTCGACGAACGGGTCGCGTGCGCAGCGCCCGCCTGCTTCCTTACGACTCAGGAGCGACTGGTCGAAACGCTCGGCCCGCAAGACGCCGAACAGAACATCGCGGGACAGATCGGCTTCGGCATGGAACAGACCGACTACGTGCTCATGCGCGCGCCGAAGCCCACGCTGATCTGCTCGACCACGCGGGATTTCTTCGACATCCAAGGAAGCTGGGACACCTTCCGCCAAGCCAAGCGATTCTATGGGCGGCTCGGTTTTCCCGAACGGGTGGACCTCGTCGAAGACGACTCGCAGCACGGCGTCACGCCGATGAATCGCGGTACTCTCACGCATTGGATGCAGCGATGGATGCTGGCCAAGGACGAGCACGTCGAAGAGCCGGATTTTCCGCTGTTCACCGACGAGCAACTGACTTGCACTCCGCAGGGCCAGGTCATGCTGCTGCCCGACGAAAGATCCGTCTTCGATTTCAACGCCGCACGCGCTGACTTGCTGAGGCAGCAGCGAAGTGAGTACTGGTCCAAGACGTCGCCGGACGAAGCCCGCAACGCAATCCGTGCGGCGACTGCGATCAGGAAACTCGATGAGCTGCGCCAGGTCGAATCAAAGAACGTGGCGACGGCGCAGCGGGACGGAGTGAAGATCGAAAAGCTCGTGCTCAAGCCGGAACCGAACCTCCCGGTCGCCGCGTTGCTCTTTACTCCGGCCGCGGCGGCCAAGGACGCGGTGCTGTACGTTGCCGGCGACGGAATGCAACAGGACGCGAAAGTCGATGGACCGATCGGTCGACTCGTCGCCGAAGGTCACATGGTCCTTGCCGTGGACCTGCCTGGCTTCGGAGAGACGAAACGCGAACCTCACGCACTGTTCGGCGATTGGACGAATGCCTTCCTGGCATATTTGCTGGGCAAACCGCTTGTCGCCATGCGTACCGAGAACATTCTGCAATGTGCGCGGTATCTCGCGGCGCGCAACTCGGCCGGTGAACCGCAGCCGGTCTATCTGGTCGCGACCGGAGCATGCGGCGTCGCGGCGCTTCACGCCGCCGCGCTCGAACCACAGTTGTTCGGCAATGCCAAGATCCAGGGCAGCGTCTCCTCGTGGGAACAGGTTGTTCGAACTCCGGAGACGAAAAACCAGCTCGTCAATGTTGTTCACAATGCCCTCACGCTGTACGATCTGCCGGATCTCATCCAATTGGCGGGCGCCGACAAAGTAACTGTCGTTGAACCGTGCGATGCAACGGGCCAACCGGCGAAGTAGCCGCCCGCAAACCGTTCCGCTGAAATACTCGTCACGTCTCGATCGAGTCGGAGATTGCCCATGACCAAGCGCAACCAACGAAAGCCCAATGCCGCGTCAGAGCGGTTCGAGGCATCGACCTCGGTTCGCATAATCGCGGCGTGCCTCGCGAGATGCTTGTTCTTCGCAATATTCTGCAGCGCGCCGGCACTCTGCCGCGCGGAGCAGACCGCTTCGAAGGAAGGGGACGCCGCACCGGCAGCCGCAGCCGAGGCTCGCGACATCCTGGATGCGACGGAATTCCGTGCCGGACGACTGATCGTTCACGTGGGCTGCGGCGATGGCAAACTGACCGTTGCCCTGGCCGCCGCAACTCCCCCCGCCAACCCCCGCGGCAATCTCGTGCAGGGGCTCGACGCAGATCCTGAACGCGTCGAAGCGGCGCGAAAGCTGGTGCGGGACAGCGGAATGTACGGCCGGGTTTCCATCGACCGCTTCGTCGGCGAGCGATTGCCTTATGTCGACAACCTGGTCAACCTGCTCGTCGTCGATCACTCGCCGGCCATTTCGCAGGCGGAGATGCTGCGCGTGCTTGCTCCCGAGGGCGTTGCATACGTTCGCGCGGGCGACTCATGGACGCAACTTGTCAAACCCCGCCCCGCATCGATCGACAACTGGACTCATTATCTTTACGACCCGTCCAACAATGCAGTCGCTCACGACAAGGAGGTCGGACCGCCGCGGCACCTGCAGTGGATATCCTCGCCGACATGGTCCCGACATCACGACCACATGGCCAGCCTCTCGGCTTTGGTATCCGATTGCGGCCGGATCTTTTACATCATGGACGAAGGACCGCGCGAGGCGATCATTCTGCCGTCGAAGTGGACGCTTACGGCTCGAGATGCCTTCAACGGGGTGACGCTGTGGAAGCGTCCGATCGACGAATGGAACACGCAACTATGGCCGCTCAAGAGCGGTCCGAATCAACTGCCGCGGCGTCTTGTCGCAGTCGGCCAGCGAGTTTACGCCACGCTGGGTATCGACGCCCCGGTAACGGCGATGGATGCGACGACGGGAGAGACCGTGCGGGAATACGAGGGCACACAGCATACGGACGAAATCCTCGTCTCGGATGGAACTCTCTTTGCACTCGCCGGCCAGGCTCCGAACCGCTGGAAGAGCTATCGTCCGAATTCGACCTACGTCTGGGACAACTCCAAGCGGGCCAACAGTGAATGGGCCTGGGACCAGGTGCCTCGCTCGCTTTTGGCGCTTGACGCGCAAACCGGCCAGTTGAAATGGAAGCACGAACAGCGAATCGTGCCGCTGACGCTGACCGTCGATTCTCGGCACGTCTATTTCTACGACAGCGAAACCGTGGTCTGCCTTGATCGAACCAACGGCAATCCGCTCTGGAAATCCGAGCCGGTGGTTCGCAAGAACCCCTTTCCCACCGGCTACGGCCCGACACTGGTCGTCGTGGACGGGGTGGTGCTGCTATCCGTCGAGAACCGCATCATGCATGCGTTCGCTGCGGCAGATGGCAAGTCGCTGTGGAATGCTCCGCATCACCAGGGCGGCCACGCATCACCGGATGACATGCTCGTAATCAACGGACTGGTGTGGTCCGGTGCGGTCGCGGGCACTCAGGACTCCGGGATCTTTACGGGCCGGGATCTTCATACGGGCGAGGTCAAAGTCGAATTCCCGCCGGACGTGAATCCACCCTGGTTCCATCACCGCTGCTACCGCAGTCGAGCGACCGACAACTACTTCATCGCGTCGCGAACCGGCCTGGAGCTGATTGACGTCAACGCGAAACACTGGGATTTCAACCACTGGGTGCGGGGAGGATGCCTCTACGGTTTCATGCCATGCAACGGACTGATCTACGCGCCGCCCCACGCGTGCGGGTGTTTTCTTGAATCGAAGCTCTTCGGTTTTAATGCGTTGGCGGGCCCTTCCACGAGCCGCGACGTGCCTCGCGAAGTGCCGGATCAGGGCCGCCTGGAGAAGGGACCGGCGTACGATGCACCGCTGTCCGGAAGGACCAGTGCGCCGGACGAATGGCCCATGTATCGTCACGACGCGGAGCGGAGCGGAGCGGTGGCCGCCGATATCTCCGAGCAACTGGGAGTGAAATGGCAGGTCAAACTCGACGGCAGGCTGAGCAGCGTCGTGGCCGCCGCGGATAAGGTCTTCATCGCTGCTGTGGATCAGCACAGCGTACACGCCTTCGATGCAGCAACCGGCCGGCCCATCTGGGTCTATACCACCGGTGCACGTATCGATTCGCCGCCCAGCGTTTACCGGGATCGCGTGCTCTTCGGCTCAGCCGACGGATACGTGTATTGCGTGCTTGCGGATAACGGGAAACTGGCTTGGCGGTTCCGTGCGGCACCGCGGGACGAGCGGCTGTTCTCATATGAACAGTTGGAGTCCGTGTGGCCTGTGTCGGGCAGTGTCCTGGTTTACGGCGACGTGGTGCATTGCGTGGCCGGCCGTTCCGCTTTCCTCGATGGCGGGATGCGGCTTGTGCGATTGGACGCGAAGACCGGCCGGAAACTGTCCGAGACCGTGCTCGACGACCGCGATCCGGATACGGGCGCGAACCTGCAAACCAAGATGCTGGCACAGGACATGCCCGTGGCGCTTCCCGATCTGCTTTCTTGCGACGGACATTCGATCTACATGCGGGCTCAGGCGTTCGATCTCGACGGAAAGCGGCGGACAGTAACGCCGATGCGACTTGACTCGGCCGCCGTCCGTCGCGGCGCCAAGCCGGCGACAACCGAAGAAAGCGAAGTGCGACCCCATCTGTTTTCACGAACCGGTTTCCTCGACGACTCATGGTTCTTCCGTTCGTACTGGATCCTGGGGCGCGAAGTTGATTCCAACTACGGGGGCTGGCTGCGTCCGGGGCACTTCGCGCCGTGCGGGCGGATCATGTCATTTGATGACAAGCGAGTCTTCGGGTTCGATCGCAAGCCGGAATACCTGTGCAATTCGGCCGTCCAGGAGTACTACCTTTACGGTGCGAGCCGAGTGATCAACGACGAGGGAATCCAGCGAGTGAAGGCGGCCACAAACCGCATGAACTCGCTGTCGCCCAACAAGAGTGCTTCCGCGTCCGACTTCGAGCTGCGCAAGAAGTTCTCGCTCACCGAACAGAACCCGTCGATCTATCTGTGGGCAAAGGGAACTCCGCCGATCCAGGCTCGCGCGATGGTGCTGGCAAATCAACGACTGTTCATCGCGGGCCCGCCGGACGTACTGGATGAGGAGGAGGCGTGGCGAGCACCCGATGCTCCGGCCAACCGAGCCAAGCTCGAAGCCCAAGCCGCTGCTCTGCAGGGACGCATGGGCGGTCAGTTGCTGGTCTTCTCGGCCGTGGACGGCCAGAAACTCGCCGGATACGAACTGGGCACCGTTCCCACGTTCGACGGCATGGCTGCCGCGCAGGACCGGTTGTTCCTGACGACGATCGACGGTCGACTGCTGTGCCTTGACCGCGACGGCAGACCTCTGGCCAAAGCGACCGACGCGCCGCTGCCCGCGCTCGATACCACGATCAAGCCGGTCCAAGATGCTCCGAAACCCGCGTCGCGAGCTGCTGAATTCGAAACGATCCGCGGCGCTGAAGTCACTGCTTCCGAACTGGGCTATCACGTTCTGGCCGAGGGCAAATCGATCGGCGTCGCGCTCAAGAAGCTCCCGACTCCGCTCGAAGGCAAAGTCACGCTCAAGTGCCGCATGCGGACTGCCAACGACGGCAGATTGAAAAACGGCTTCGTCGTCTTCGGAGAAACGGCGGCCCCGGACTCGCTTGTCGAGTGCGGACTGCGTTATGCCATGAAAAAAGCCGTCGTGGTGCAAGGCCCGCTGGACGGCTCCAAAGCAACCACCGCTGACTTCGCACCCGACGAATCCAAGGTCTACGACGTCGCAATCACCGTCGACCTGAAATCCGGCACCGTGACCATGAACGCCGCGGGCGCCACAGTGACCGCGACTGTCGCGAGACCATTGAAACAAATCGGATTCGTCGGCTACGCCGTCACCAATTCAGGCTGCGACTTCAGCCCGATCGAAGTGGCGGGCAATTAGCAGGAGTGCGGGGAGGCCACGGCTGAAACACGGACGGCAATGCCTCCCTCCGGCATCCCGACCTTCAGACTCCCGACTTCCGACTCATCGAACCACGAGACAGGTAAACGGATACACATACGCCTGCAGCACGACGAACATCCCGACCAGCGTTGCGAAGAACAGGCTGTGCAGGAAAACGCGTCGCAGAATCAGGCCTTCATGCCCGTAGTAATTCGTCGCGGTGGCGGCAACGACGATGCTTTGGGCATTCACCATTTTTCCCATCACGCCTCCAGTGCAGTTTGCAGCGGCCATGAGTGTCGGACTGATTCCGGCCTGAGACGCTGTGATCGACTGCAGACTGCCAAACAGAACGTTCGACGACGTATTCGAGCCGGTCAATGCAACTCCGAGCCATCCGAGCAGCGTGCCGAAGAACGGATAGAGTACGCCGGTTCGCGCCAGCGCGAGCCCGAGCGTCGCATCTGCACCGGAATACTTGGTGACAAATCCGAGCGCGAGCATTGCGGCAATCGTGACCAGCGAGAACCGCACCTGGATCAGCGTCTCGACGTAGACCCGCAGCATTTCGGCCAGGGAAAAACGCATCAGGAGCCCCGCCAGAATCGCGGCGACCAGGATGCCGGATCCCGTTGCCGACAGCCAATTGAATTCGAACACAGCAGCTTCCGGCTTTGTGGGCCGTTCGACGGTCGGTTTCGCCACAACCGGATATCCTCGAGAGACAACCTGATGCAATCCGGGGACCGGCAGCTTCGGCTCGCTGATCTGCTTCAACGTGTTCTTCACCGGCGGAAGTCCCCAGAGAAAGATCACCGTGGCCAGCAGGATCCAGGGTGCCCAACCCCTTGCAACTTCGGCACGCGACAGGGTCGTGTTTTTAGACTCCGCCTGTTCGACCTCCGCCGCCGCGTAATGGGGATCGCCGGGACGCCAGTACTTCAGGAGCACGAGGATAGCGCTCAACGAACAGATGGACCCGGCGATATCCACCAGCCACGGTCCGTGGTAGTTCGATATGAGAAACTGCGGAATGGCAAAGCCCAGGCCGGCGGCGAGCGCCGCGGGCCAGACTCCCATCAGGCCGCGGACACCGGAGTAAACGGCAACGACCCAGAAAGGAATGATGGCCGTAAAAAACGGCAATTGCCGTCCCACCATCGCGGACAGGCTCAAGACGTTGATGTCGGTCACGCCCGACAGGGCGACGATCGGCGTGCCGAGCGCGCCGTAGGCGACGGGCGCCGTGTTGGCTATCAGCGTGTAGACCGAAGCCTGCAGCGGGGAGAAGCCGAGCTGGATCAGAATCGCCGCCGTAATCGCGACCGGCGTTCCGAACCCGGCCGCTCCCTCGAAGAACGCGCCGAACGAAAATGCCACCAGCAGCAATTGAATGCGCCTATCGGGGACGATCGACCGGAGATGCTCGCGCAGCGACGCGAACGACCCGTGCTTCACGGTCATCTGGTACAGAAACAGCAGATTCAGAATGATCCACCCGATCGGCATCAGACCATAAGCCGCGCCGTACGCAGCCGCGCTGACAACACACGGCAGCGGCATTCGGAAGACGAACAACGAGACCAGCAGCGCCATCGACAACCCCAACAGCGCAGCCAGGTGAGCCCTCATCTGCACGAAGCCGATCGCTCCGAGCAACACAAGCAGCGGCAGGGCAGCACACAGCGTGGTCAGCGTCGGACTGCCCAATGGATCGTAATTCTGTGTCCAGTGCATCGCTTCGTCCCTCGAGAATCTCGGCGGTTGTACTGGATCGCCGCGCAGCGGGCAAGCATCGATCTTGCGGCGTCGGGCGAGGCTTGCGCAACGAGGAGGCTACAGATGGACACGGATCAACACCGACAAATACAAAGCCGCGAGACTGGAACCGAATCGGACGATTCCGGCGGAACCGCATTGGGGATTTCGGCCGCGCGGCATAGAATTCCAATAAGTGCTGCTGAATTGCAGCGGGCAGATATTCCCCCGCCCGGACCCGCAGGCACCTCCCGCGACTCCCAACCGGAAATGCCAGGAACCGACCGGCGACCTTCCTTCCCCAAGCTGACTGCTCATGCCAAACGTATGGTCTCCCGATTCGTGGCGAGCCAAGCACAACTCGCAACAAGTGAAGTACCCCGACGAGAAGGCTCTCGGACAGGCGGTCGCGGACCTTTCGAAACTGCCTCCTCTAGTCACAAGCTGGGAAGTCGAGACACTCAAGCATCAACTGGCCGAAGCCTGCCAGGGGCGCGCGTTCCTGCTGCAGGGAGGCGATTGCTGCGAGTCGTTCGCCGATTGCCGGTCCGATTCGATCGTGGCCAAACTGAGAATTCTGCTCAAAATGAGCCTGATCCTGGTCTACGGCTGCAAGCGGCCGGTCATCCGCGTCGGCCGATTCGCGGGCCAGTTCGCCAAACCCAGGTCATCTCCAACGGAGACCGTCGATGGAGTGACGTTACCGAGTTATCGCGGCAGCATCGTCAACCGCCTTCCGTTCACGCTGGCGGATCGCACCCCCGATCCCGAGTTGCTGCTGCGAGGTTATGAGCGGGCGGGTTTGACGTTGAACCTGATCCGCAGCCTCGTCGAAGGCGGCTTTGCGGACCTGCATCACCCGGAACTCTGGGACGTGGACTTCGTCAACCACTCCGAACACTCCCAGATGTTCCGCCGCCTGATGGACTCAGTCTCGCAGGCCGTAAGTTTCATGGAAGCCGTCGCGGGACGATCTCTGGCGGAACTGGATGGCGTCAAGTTTTTCGTCAGCCACGAGGGACTTCACCTGGACTGGGAGCAAGCACAGACTCGACAAGTGCCGCGCCGCCCGGGCTGGTACAACCTGACGACGCATTTCCCCTGGATCGGAGACCGCACCCGGGGGCTCGACGATGCCCATATCGAGTACTTCCGCGGCATCGCCAACCCGATCGGACTCAAGGTCGGCCCCTCGTGCACACCCGACCAGTTGCTCGGGCTGACCGAGGTGTTGAATCCGGAGAATGAACCGGGCCGTCTTACGCTCATCCACCGATTCGGAACGGAGAAGATCGACCGGTACCTTCCCCCGTTGATCGAAGCGATTCAGCGCCGCGGTCGGGTCGTGCTCTGGTGCTGCGATCCGATGCACGGCAATACGATTCAGACGGCCAACAACGTGAAGACTCGCCGCTTCGACGATATCCTCCACGAACTGGATCGCGCGTTTGAGATCCATGCGTCCATGGACAGCTATCTTGGCGGAGCCCACTTTGAACTCACCGGCGAGGACGTCACCGAGTGCATCGGCGGCGCCCGGGGCCTGAGCGAAGCCGATCTGGGACGAGCTTACCTGAGTGATGTCGACCCCAGATTGAATTACGAACAGTCGATGGAGATGGCGCTGCTCATCGCGCGGCGCATGAACCCTTCGTTCCGGGATGACATGCTGTTGCCGAAGTAATGAGATGTCGAGGGAATCGAATCGTCAGGAGTGAACACGATGGCCAAAGCAATGCCGAAAGCCAAACCGCCCGTCAAGAAAAGCCGTCCCGCGGCGAGCCAGTCGGCGTTGATCGAAAGCATCCACGAAACCGAGAAGATGTTTCTCGTGGGCAAGCGGGATCGCTCCGCTGATCTCGAAAGCGCAATACGCGTCTTCCTGGAATTCGTCCGCGGCTACGAATCTCTCGATTTCGACGGACCATGCGTCACCGTCTTCGGCTCTGCACGCTTCAGTGAGGAACATCCCTACTACCAGCTTGCCCGCGACCTCGGACGCCATCTGGCTCAGATCGGCTTCGTCGTCATGACGGGCGGCGGGCCCGGCATCATGGAGGCCGCCAACCGCGGCGCGAAAGAAGGGGGCGGATACACAATCGGCTGCAACATCGTATTGCCCAAGGAACAGAAGCCCAATCCGTACCTCGACAAGTTCGTCGAGTTCGATCACTTTTTCGTACGCAAAGTGATGCTCGTAAAGTACTCATGCGCCTTCGTCGTCATGCCCGGCGGTTTCGGCACGCTCGACGAGGCCTTCGAAGCATTGACACTAATCCAGTGCAACAAGATCGAACGGTTCCCCATCATCGGCATGGGCACATCGTTCTGGTCGCACTTCGGCGAATTTACCACCAAGTCACTCGTCGCGGCCAAGACCGTTTCACCCGAAGACATCTCGCTGCTCAAACTGACCGATTCCGTCGATGAGGCGGTGCAATACATACGAATGGGAATCCCGCCCGCCGAGAACCGTCGCCTGCGGGCGATTGTCAAACAGCGGGGTGGTTGAGCGGACGATGCCCGATTCCCATTCCGGACGCCCAACGAAAGAGGGAACGGATGAACAGCGATCGACACGGATGGAAGACTGCGTGTCGCTTTTCAAGGCGAGCATTTCGGCGAACTCGGGCGCTTTACCGGCTGCCGACGACCAGCGGCTTGTAGGGCCTTCCGGGAATCAACCGCGATCCGTCCGAGAAACCCTCGGGACGTTTCGCGAGCCGCTGCACGAGCCTGCCGCGCCATTGCTCCAGCAACTCGCGCTGCGATGCATCGACGGATAGATCGTGCTCCTCGCGGGCATCCCGGTCGAGATCAAACAGCAGCTCGCGGCCGTCGTGCGGGCGCCAGACGTACTTGAACCTGCCGTCGGTCAACGAGTGAAACGCCTGCTCCTCGCTGTAACAAGGTGCGTGTTCGAGGTGCAACCACGGCCGAACCTCCTGGTTCTCGCCACGCAACATCGGAACCAGGCTGACGCCGTCCACGTTCGAGCACGGCACACCTGCCAGTTCCAGCAGCGTCGGCATGAGATCCTCCAGACAGACGGGACGCAGGCACCGGCCGCCGGGGCGCAAACCCAAACCGCCCGACGCGGCGATGATGAAGGGGATGTTCGCCGAACCCTCGAACGGTTCGCACTTGCGAAAGTAGCCGTGATCTCCCAGCATCTCGCCATGATCGGTGACCAGCGCGATCACCCACGCATGCCCCGCCGACTCGCTGCGTGCCTGAAAGTCTGCAATCAACGGCGCGATTTCGTGGTCCAAATGCTCGATCAGCCCGAAGTAACCCGCCTGCGCGCGCTTCAGCGTCTCGCCCTGCAGCAGCACTCGATGGCCTCCGTCGGATCCTTTCGCGCTCAAGGACGGCCAGTCCACCCAATCGCCGTGCGCGGGTGACGGCAACTCGCGGTTCAAGTACGCATCGAAATACTCCTCGGGCGGAAACAGAGGAGGGTGCGGCGCGTAAAAGGAAGCCGTCAGGAAGAGCGGTTGATTCGGCACGGCCTGCTTCAGTACCTCGCGGGTCTTTCGCACCACCCAAGTCGTTGGATGCCACTCGTTGCCCAAAGGCCACGGCCGCGCCGGCCACAGGTTGTAATCCAGTCCGAGCCCCCTAACCCAGGCGCGAATCTCCGGCATTTCCGGCACGATCTGCTTCAATTCTGCCGCATAATCGTCGTTCGCAATGTAGGTCGATCCGCGAATGACTTGCTGATAGCCAAGCTCCCTCGCGTTGGCGGACTGATGCATGTCGCGGCCGACAAGAGCCGTGGCGTAGCCCGCATCCTGAAAGCTCTGCGGCATGGTGCGAGCGGTCACGGGCTTCTGCCGAAATCCCACCACTCCGCTTGTCTGGGGATACAAACCCGTGAGCATCGCGTAGCGTGCAGGAATACAGGACGGCACCGTGCTGTAGGCGCGGCGAAACAGCGTGCCGCGCTTCGCAAGCTCGTCGATCGCCGGAGTGCGCACAACCGTGTCGCCGAGAATCGACAGGCAATCCCCTCGCATCTGATCCGGCATGATCAGGAGGATATCGGGTCGCGACTTTGAACGATCGGCACCATCCCGGCAGTAACCTGAAATGCCCGCCAGCAAGCCGATCACGGTAAGAAATGCGGAATGCCGATTCATGCGACGACAACCTTGTTTGTATGCAACAGTCATATACTCGCACATCCCAACAACGTCTTGACCTCTGCCAGCGTCGGGATCGACGTGCGTCCGCCGCGCCGCGTGGTCGATAACGCGGCCGCCGCCGAGGCCAGCCGCAATGTTGCCCTCATCGGCATGCCCTTCAAGATCCCGTACGCGAAGGCTCCGTGGAATAGGTCGCCCGCCGCCGTAGTATCAACAGATTCGACTCGGAATGCGTCCATGCGATGAACGAGCGAATCCGTTCCGTACAGCAATCCCCGCTCACCCAATGTGACAACGACCGGATGGCCGTTTATTTCATACAGTGATCGCACCGCAGCCTCCTGACGCTCGTCCGTGGCAAGGTCGGACTGGCCGCTGAACTGCCTGGCGAATTTCTCGGAAACCACGAGGTAGTCAACTCGCTGAGCAAGTTCGAGCGTTCCGGGCCGGACGGAACCGCCATCGAGAATCGTCCGAGCATCGGGGAAATGCGCGATTGCATCCAGCGAAGCGGACAGTTCGTGCCCGTCGAACAGGAGCACCTTCGGCGAATCCGGCCAGGCAGGCCGCGCTGCAATCCGGCAGGGTGAAATGCCGCGCAGATTGCGATTGATGATCGTCCGGCTGGCAGTCGATTCGTTGACCAGGATCACCGACACGGGTGTCGAATCGAGCTGACTGCGGTGAACCAGCGACACATCGACCTTTGCAGCGGCGAGTTCACCAAGCACGCGGTCGGCATATGTATCCGCGCCCACCGTCGTGGCAAGAGCGCACGATGCGTCCCACGACGCAATCAGACATGCCGCGTTTGCCGCGGGTCCGCCCCCGCACTCAAGCAGCGTGCGAGTCTCGCCCTTGCTGTTCTCCGCCGGATAGTCCTCGAGCACGACACTGATGTCCCACGCCGCATGTCCCACGCAGAGAATGTCCATCTGCTCCGCTCTCCCCGGCTGACAACTCGTTGTTCCGGCGGCAATCTTCGCTCAGGCCGCCGGATGCCGCCCAAGTATACACACTTGCCGGATTCTGTTGATTCGCCGGGCCAATGGCGACAGCGGGCGAAAGGCGGCCCGAGCATTTGGGTCCGAAGCAGTCAGTCTGCTAAACTCGGAACTCGGGTTGCTGCGAATCGATCCTCGAAACCGTTGGAGTCGCAGACATGAAGATCCTGTTCGGCGTGCTGTCTTGTCTGGCAATCACACTCCAGGCGGCTGAACAGAACGGCGTCACAGCCTCCAACCTGCTGCCGAATCCGTCGTTTGAGGAGGACATCACGGGCGGCTCTCGCGAATGGTCAACCCGCGCATGGAGCGGCGGCGAAAACGCCGCCTGGTTGATCGAATCGCCGGGCCGCAGCGGCGGGAAGTGCGTTTCGATTCGCTCGGAAAAAGGATCGGACGCTGCCTGGACCGCGCTGGTGAAAGTCCAGCCGAATTCCCGGTACCGACTCTCGGGCTGGATCAGGACCAGCAATCTGCGCGGCGCCGTCGGCGCATTGCTGAACATCCAGAACATGCAGCAGGTCAAGACGCCTCGCGTCACGGGAACTCGGGATTGGACTCGTGTGGCCACAGTTTTCCGCACCACGCAATCGACGACTCTGGAGATTAATTGCCTGTTCGGCGGCTGGGGACAGTCGACGGGGCAGGCATGGTACGACGACGTTTGCCTCGAAAAGCTCTCGGACGCGACGAATGAACTTCAGGGCTCGGTGACAATCGACACGGATGCGTCACCGGTGCCGCATAGCCCGTTGATTCGCGGCGGCTTTATCGAGCATTTTCATCGCCAGATCTATGGCGGGATCTACGAGCCGAACTCGCCGCTTTCCGACGAAATGGGCTTTCGCAAGGACGTGATCGAAGCCTTGAAGGAGTTGAAACTCTCCATCGTGCGTTGGCCGGGCGGGTGCTTCGCCAGCGGATATCACTGGCGGGACGGCGTCGGCCAGCAGCGAAAGCCGGTGTTCGATGTTGTCTGGGGCGTCGAAGATTCCAACGCGTTCGGAACGGACGAGTTCGTAGAGTGGTGCCGCCGGGTCGGATGCGAACCCTACCTCTGCACCAACGCGGGGAACGGGACTCCCGAAGAGATGCGGGACTGGGTCGAGTACTGCAATCGCAGCAACGGCCCGCTTGCAGCGCTGCGGACTCGAGGTCCGTTGGACCGCCCCTTGAACGTGCGTTACTGGAGCATCGGCAACGAGAACTGGGGCGGTCACGAGATCGGTGCGCGCTCGCCGCAGGAATGGGGACCGCTTGTCAAGAAATCGGCCGAATTGATGCTCGGCGCTGACCCCGAAGTGAAACTGCTCGCCGCGGCAACGCCCAATCGAGACTGGACGCTGCCGCTGCTGAAAACTGCCGGCGAGCATCTGCAGTACGTTGCCATCCACGAGTACTGGCTGCCGTGCTGGGGCAACAACCTGACTCCGGATTACCTCACGTGCGTCTCGAACTCCGAGGGACCGGAAGCGACGATCGCGCGGGTGATCGATCTGCTCGACGAAGCTGCGTGCCGAGGACGAGTGAAGATCGCGTTTGACGAATGGAATCTGCGGGGCTGGCACCACCCGGGGTTTCCTCGCAAAGAAGCAGGCAACTGCGTCGATCCGGCGGTACTCGCCCTGGTGCAGGCTCGCGACAAGAACGACATTGCCTCTCAGTACACGATGGCCGATGCACTTTTTTCGGCTTCGTTCCTGAACGCCTGCCTGCGGCACGCCGAGGATGTGGGGATGGCGAATATCGCGCCGATCGTCAACACAAGAGGCCCCCTTTTCGTTCATCCGCGAGGCATCGTCAAACGCACGACGTTCCATGTGCTCGCGATGTACGGCAGCCTGCTGCGCGACCATGTCACCGCGGCCGAAGTCACCGGCGACCCGCTCCCCGAGGCAGGCCGCGGGATTTCGGCACTGGATGCGCTGGCGACATGCGATGCTCAAAAGGCAACGTGGCGCATCACGCTGATCAATCGCCACCCGACTGAATCGCTGCGATGCGAAGTCAAACTCGGCGCAAAATCGCTGGACGGTCCTTATCGCGCAACGGTCCTGGCCGGCGACTCGCCCGACGCGTACAACGACGTTGAACATCCGCAGCGAGTCACCCCGCGGTCGTGCGAATTGGTATTCAACGAGGGCAGAGCGGACCTGCCGCCGCACTCGCTGACAATTATCGAAGTCAACTGATTGCTTTGACTTTGCTGAATCGTGCGGAGTCCAAACGACGTGCCGAACTGACGCGTTCGTGTCGGCTTTTGTCCTGTCGCACTGCGGTTTCTTCACGCGCAGGAAACCGTCAGAATCTGTGCGGCGCAAGGGAAGAAACAACCGTTTCGGCGGATCGTATATTGCGGGTTTGCGGCGATCGGGCAAAGACGGGCAAGGAGAAGCAAATGACGACTCACATGCTGGCTGCCTGGACGGTCTGTATTGCGGCGATGGCCGGATGCAGCGCGAAATCGAGTCCCGACGGGGAACTTAGTCACTATCTTTCGCAGCCCGTCGAGACGGCCCCGGCGACGGTGGCTTCTTCTGCTGCGGGTGCGGCCCCGGAGTCAGCGGCGATTCCCGCAAACGCTGAGGTGCCCAAAGAGGGCCGGCGCATCGTTTACCGTGCCGAAGTGGAAATCATCGTCGAACGCTTCGATCCGCTTCCCGATCAGATCGCAGCGATGGTGAAGAAATTCGGGGGCTTCGTGTCGGCGTCCAATCTGGTCGGCTCGCCCGGCAGCCGCAGGACAGGACGCTGGGTCATACGCATTCCGGTCGATCAATTCCAGTCGGTCCTCGCCGCAATCCGGCAGATGGGGGAAGTCCGGTCGATCAATTGCACGTCCGACGACGTGACGGCCGAGTACTTCGATGTGGAATCCCGCATTCGCAACAAGAAGCAGGAAGAAGACCGGCTGCTGAAGTTGCTGGCGGAAGCCACCGGGAAGCTCGAGGAAGTGCTGGCCGTAGAAAAAGAACTATCTCGCGTGCGAGGTGAAATCGAGCAGGCGCAGGGCCGGCTGCGCGTGATGAAGGACCTTACCGAACTGACAACGGTGACGATCACTGCCACCGAAATCAAGAACTACGTCCCCGAACAGACTCCGACGTTCCGGACGCGAATCAGACGGGCGTGGTCCGCGTCGATCGCCAACTGCTTCAGTTTCCTGCAGGCGGCTTCGATCTGCGCGGTGGCGAGCGTCCCCTGGCTGGGCGTACTGCTGGTGGTTATTTTTGTCTTCATCGGAATCCGCCGCCTCAGACGCCGTCGCCAATAACCGGAGCTCGTGCCTTGAATTACCGGCCCACAGCAGCTCTTCGCGTGCTCGCAGTTTTCTTCCATGCCGCCGGACTGCTGCTGCTTGCTCAGGCCGCACATGCTCAGGGAACTCGCGCGGACTACGATCGCGCGGAAAAGCTGCGAGCTGCGACGAACAATAAGGTGTTTCGCGATCGAGTCCAGCCGCAGTGGCTCGAGGACGGAACGCACTTCTGGTACAGCGTCCGCGCGGGTTCCGGACAGCGCGATTACGTGCTGGTGGATTGCGTCGCAGCCACTCGGCAGCCCGCCTTCGATCACGCAAAACTGGCGGATGCCCTGAAGGCGAAAGGCGTGAAGGACGCTGCAGCCGAACAGTTGCAGCTCGATGCCCTGCAGTTCCGGCTTGCCGAGCAACAGTTGGATTTTCGCACCGCCGGAAAACGTTGGCGCTGCGACCTGCGCGACTACGGACTCGCAGAACTGCCCCGTGAAGCCTCGGAAAAAGCGGCTGCCGAAGACGGATTGCTGCCGGTTGAATCGGGCCCGAAGGCGAGCACGCGAACCGGTCCCGAAACCAGCGTGACTTTCTCGAACAGAATGCAGGACGCCATCGAACTGGTATGGCTCGATCCCGACGGCGAGCGAAAGAGCTACGGTTCTGTGAAGCCCGGAGAGGAACGCTCACAGCACACCTTCGCAGGACACGTCTGGATGGTGCTCGACCGCGAAGGCAAACCGCTCGGCGTTTTCCCGGCCCGCGAACAAGAGTCCGTTGTGGAAATCACGGGCCCCGCAACAAATGCCCGAGGTCCTCGCATGCGCCGCGGCCCGGGGGACGAGAACGAACAGTCGCAACGGCCACGACGTCCAAGACGCAGCGACCGCTCGCCCGACGGTCAGTGGACAGCGATAGTCAAGGATTTCAACGTCTGGATCAAGCCTGCATCGGGCGATGAGGAATTCGCGCTGAGCAAGGACGGCACGGCAGGAGATTCCTACGGCGATCGATTCTTCTGGTCCAACGATTCGAGCAAGCTCGTTGCGGTGCGCACCCGACAGGCGGAAGAGCGCCAAGTGTATTTCATCGAATCGTCGCCGACCGATCAGGTGCAGCCGAAGCTGCACTCCAACCCCTACCGTAAACCGGGCGACCCGCTTCCCGTCGATCGACCGTGCCTGTTCGACATCGCCGCAAAGGCCGCGATCCCGATCAGCGACACGCTATTCTCGAATCCATGGAGCATCGAGGATTTCCAATGGCAGGAGGATTCGAGCCGCTTCACCTTCGTCTTTAATCAGCGCGGCCATCAGGTATTGCGAGTGCTTTCGGTCAATGCGTCTTCCGGGCAGGTATCGACAATCGTCGACGAAAAGTCCGACACGTTCATCGACTACTCGGGAAAGTACTTCCTGCACTGGCTGCCGAAGACCAACGAGTTGATCTGGATGTCGGAACGGGACGGTTGGAATCATCTGTATCTGTACGATGCAGCGACCGGCCAGGTGAAAAGCCAGATCACCAGGGGCGAATGGGTGATTCGCGGAGTCGAGCGAGTCGATGAATCCGCGCGGCAAGTCTGGTTCCGGGCAAGCGGCCTTCACGCGGGACAGGACCCGTACTACGTCCACTACGGCCGCGTCAACTTCGACGGCACCGGGCTGGTAATGCTGACCGAGGGCGACGGCACGCATTCGGTGAAATTCTCGCCCGACGGACGGTTTCTGATTGACACGTATTCGCGAGTTGATCTTCCGCCGGTAACTGAGGTGCGCAGAACCGAGGACGGCAAGGCCGTGGTGGAACTCGAACGCGCCGACTGGAAGCAATTGCTCGAAACGGGCTGGCAACCGCCCGAGCGATTCGCGGCGAAAGGGCGCGACGGCACGACGGACATTTATGGCGTCATTTTTCGCCCGACGAATTTCAATCCGCAGAACAAATATCCGGTGATCGAGAGCATTTACGCCGGCCCGCAGGACTCGTTTGTCCCCAAGGGTTTTCGCCCGCACTACGGCGAACAGTCGCTCGCCGAACTCGGGTTCATTGTGGTCAAGATCGACGGAATGGGCACTTCGAACCGATCCAAGAAGTTCCACGACGTGTGCTGGAAGAACCTGAAAGACTCAGGACTGCCCGACCGCATTCTCTGGATCAAGGCGGCCGCGTCGAAGTACCCCTGGCTCGACATCAGCCGGGTGGGCGTCTACGGCGGTTCGGCGGGAGGACAGAATGCGGCCGCGGCCGTGATGACGCATGGCGACTTTTACAGAGTGGCCGTGGCCGACTGCGGTTGTCACGACAATCGCATGGACAAGATCTGGTGGAATGAGCAGTGGATGGGCTGGCCCGTCGGGCCGGAATACGAAGCGAACTCCAACGTGACACTGGCCAAGGGACTGGCCGGAAAACTGTTTCTGATCGTCGGCGAGATGGATACCAACGTGGACCCCGCCTCCACGATGCAGGTCGTCAACGCGCTGATCAAGGCCGACAAGGACTTCGATCTATTGGTCGTTCCCGGCTCGAATCACGGCGCCGCCGAAAGGCCCTACGCGAGCCGGCGCCGCGCGGACTATTTCGTCAGGCACCTGCTGGGCGTCGAACCGCGGCGCGAGTGATGAGCGCGGTTTGGCTCGACAACGTTGCTTCAGCTCGTTGAAAGCGGCGTCGCTGTCACACTTGTTCCGCGAACCGCAACGAACCGCTATATATGGCGCTCGGCAACAACGACCAGTCGAGAGGAGAACAATATGTCTTCAAGCAAGAACAAGATCGTCTTCAGTGTCGTGCTGCTTGGTCTGTCGGCCTGTACGTGGTCCGCCTTCGCCGCGGATCGCCTGCCCAAAGTGCGGGTCGCCCCGGACAAATCAGGTTTTGTCACGGCCGATGGCAAGCCGTTCGTCCCGTTCGGCGTGAACTACTTCCGCCCGGGGACGGGTTGGGCGCCGCAGCTGTGGAAGAAGTTCGACGCGGAAGCGACGAAACGCGATTTCCAGATCATGCGTGAATTGGGCGTGAATTGCGTTCGCGTGTTCTTGTCCTACGGATCCTTCATGACCAGGCCGGATGCGATTGATGCCGAGGGACTGGCCAAATTCGATAAGTTCCTGGAGATGGCCGACGAGGCGGGCATCTATGTTCATCCGACCGGCCCCGATCACTGGGAAGGCGCCCCGGGCTGGGCAACACGCGACCGCATGTCGGACGAACACATGCAGGCGCTGGAGAAGTTCTGGACGCAGCTTGCGGCCCGATATCGCGATCGCAGTGTGCTGTTCGCTTACGACCTGCTGAATGAACCGTCAGTCCCCTGGACCTCCGAGTCGTTGCAGAAGCGTTGGAACTCGTGGCTGCAGTCGGAATACAAATCGCCGGAAGCTCTGGCGGAAGCCTGGAATGTCCCCAAGGACCAGATCCACTGGGGAAACGAGGCGGCACCTGACCCGAGTAATTTGCGGGCCTCGAGGAAACTGCTCGATTACCAGCGCGTGCGCGAGTCGCTTGCTGACGAGTGGACGAGACGGCAGACCCAGGCAATCAAGCAGAGCGATCCCGACTCTCTGGTAACAGTGGGCTGCATCCAATGGGCCGTGCCGGTGATTCTGCCGGGTCTGCAGCATTACGCTGCTTTCCGCCCGGAACGGCAGGCGCCTCTGCTGGATTTCATGGAAATTCATTTCTATCCGCTGGCCAACGGTTTTTTTGAGTACACCCCCGAGGGCGAGGCGCAGAATCTGGCCTATCTGCAGAGCGTGGTGCGAGAGGTGGCTGCGTGCGGCAAGCCTGTCGTGCTCGCCGAATTCGGCTGGTACGGGGGCGGCAAACTCACCATCGATGGCGGAAGACATCCGGAAAAAAGCGACGAGGAACAGGCCCGCTGGTGCCGGCGCGCGGTCGAAGAAACCACAGGACTGGCAACCGGCTGGCTCAACTGGGGGCTGTACGACCACCCGGAATCACAGGACGTCACGCAACTGACCGGACTGTTGACGTCGAACGGAACTCCAAAAGCCTGGGCTCGCGAATTCAAGAAACTCGCTTCCCGCCTGTCGCAGCAGACTCCCGCCAAGCTGCCGGCGGACAACCTGCCGAAGCTCGATTGGGACCGCAGCATCGTGGACCAGAAAGCCGGCCGCGAGTTCCTCGAAGCCTACCGTCAGGCTGCCCGCATCGGGAAATAGCGTCAAGGTCCGCTGCGTCAGGCGGTTTCGTTTTCCTCGGTCCGGATCGTTTTGTCCCGGTCCCGCACCAGGAAGTCTTTGTCTGCCGAGCTCGACTTGGCGCCGTATTCGCGAATCGCCGAGTCGGGCACCTTGATCAGCGGAGTGTACTGCGGGTGGTGGTGGACCTTGTACGGATTATTGTGCCGCGCGTTGTAGCAGCAAATCAGGCCCCAACGCGGCTTATCGCTGAGGTTCGCGTCCGACGTGTGCAGTGTATTGCCGTGGAAAAACAGCGCGGTACCCGGTTCCATTTCGCAATAGACGAGTTCCAGCACCTTTTTGGCCTCTTCGACCCGCTCGAGGTCAGCTCCAGTCTGATCTCCGGCAAATCCGTGCTCAATTCGGCCCATCTTCTGGGAACCGCGAAGCACCTGCATACAACCGTTCTCTTTGGTGCATTGGTCGATTGCAATGAACACGCTGAGCATATCGGGGAAGAGGCAACCGTTCTTGTACCAGTAACCGTAATCCTGATGCCACTCCCAGGCCCCCCCCACCTTTGGCTGCTTCGCGCTCAGTTTGGAATGGTAGTGGTACACTTCGTCGTCGAGCAGTTGTTCAACGGAGTTCACCATCCGCTCGGAGCGAGCAATCATGCCGTAGATATCGTCGCCCGGGTGATTCCAGAGTGATAAACTGGTTCGCCGCCCGG
Source organism: uncultured Planctomycetaceae bacterium (assembly GCA_903863885.1). Classification (GTDB taxonomy): domain Bacteria; phylum Planctomycetota; class Planctomycetia; order Pirellulales; family Pirellulaceae; genus CAIPEB01. The sequence goes on from CAIPEB010000370.1 coordinate 47,243, forward strand.
ACGCATCCTTCACATTCATCGCGTTCTGCCGAAGCACATCGTCGGCGCGGCAGGTCTGCTGCAGCAACGAGGTCTCTTCCGCATCGAGAAACCCCGGCACGAACACATAGCCGTCCCGGTGAAATTGCTGGATTTGCTCAGCGGTCAGCGGTCCACTTGCCATTGGAAACTCCCGTTACGGATGAGATGCTTGTAACGCGCCGTACGACTCGGCAGAATAGCGCGATTCCAGCAGTTAGGAAAGGCGATCCGAGTCGTGCCGAGTGGCTGAAAAACTACGAGTGATTGACTGTCTATTCGCCGAAAATCATACTCGTGACACGCTCGACTCGGCAACCCACGGCCTCAGGGCGGCGCCCCGTACAGCGGCATTAATAGCAATCCGGCACCAGAAAGGAAGTCCTCTTGAAAGCCAAACTTACCGACGGTCGCGAAATCCCCATCGAAATGCATAAGGTTCGCGTGATCCAGAGGACTCAGTTGCCGCCAGTTGGCCAGCGTCTACAGGCCATCGAAGAGGCCGGTTACAACACATTTCTGCTGCGAAGCCGCGATCTGTTTCTCGACATGCTGACCGACAGCGGCACCAACGCGATGAGCGACAACCAGCTGGCTTCGATGATGGTGTCGGACGACGCCTATGCCGGCGGCGAAAGCTACTACAAGCTCGGCGAGGCCGTCCGCGACGTATTCGGCTGCGAATATTACGTCCCCGTTCATCAGGGTCGAGCCGCCGAGCACCTGCTCGCGAAGATCTTCGTGAAGCCGGGCCACGCGGTGCCGATGAACTACCATTTCACCACCACCAAGGCGCACTTCGAGATGGCCGGTGGGAAGGTGTACGAGATCTACTTCGAGGAAGCGCTGCAGACGTCGAGCAGCAATCCGTTCAAAGGCAACTTGAACCCGGACCGGTTGCTCGATCTGATTCGCGAATACGGCCGCGACAAGATCTCTTTCGTGCGTATGGAAGCCACGACGAACCTGATCGGCGGTCAGCCTTTCTCCCTGGCCAACCTGAAGGAAGTCCGGCGCATCTGCAGCCAGCACGACATTCCCGTCGTGATTGACTGCAGCCTCATTTCCGAAAACGCCTACCTGATCAATCGCCGCGAAGCGGCCTACGCCAATTCATCGATCGGCGATATCGTCCGGGAAATCATCGACCAGGCCGATCTCGTCTACCTGTCGGGCCGCAAGAGCACGTGCGTGCGTGGCGGCTTGATGGCGACGCGGCACAAGGAATACTTCGACCAGCTCAAGGCCTGGCTGCCCGTTTACGAAGGCTTCATCACCTACGGCGGCATGTCTTCCAAGGAAATCGAAGCAATGGCGGTCGGTCTTCGCGAAATGACCGACTACAACGTCGCGAGCAGCTCGCCGGACCTGATCGAGTACTTCGTAGACCAGATGACGAGCCGCGGCATCCCCGCCGTGACACCTCCGGGCGGTCTGGCCGGACACGTGGACGCCATGAAGTTCCTGCCCCACATTCCGCAGAGCCAGTACCCGGCCGGGTGCCTCGCAGCAGCCCTCTATCTCGTTTCCGGCGCCCGCGGCATGGAACGCGGCACGATCTCGATGGATCGCGATGCCGAAGGCCGTGACGTCTTTTCCGACCTCGAACTGTGCCGACTGGCCGTTCCGCGACGCGTCTACTCGTGTGCCCACATGGAATACGTCGCCGACCGACTGGCCTGGCTGCACAAGCACCGCGACCTCGTCGGCGGTCTCGAGTTCTACGAAGAGCCGCCGGTACTGCGATTCTTCACCGGCCGGCTGCGAGCGCTGAACAACTGGAGCCGCAAGCTGGCAGATGCCTTCATCGCGGATTTCGGCGAGGGAGCCTGAGCGCAGGCCGCCCGCGGGTGAATTCACGCCGCACGTCACGAGCGGAAGCGATCCGGTTCGCCCCGCTCGTGATGCAGATGGCGGAGCAGATTGAACGTGGCATTCTCACGGGGCCTCTCGGTGCGCGCCGCCGTGGCGAGTTCCTTGCCTCGCTCCCAGGGAATCGTGCTGGCTTCGTCGTCTGAGCCGGAGGAAGCGTCCGCAAACCCATGCTCCGCGTCCGGCGAAACGACTCCGATCGCCGCGCGCTCCGGCGGCTTGGGCGTGCCCGATAGCCGTTTCAGCATGGCCGTCAACGTCGCCGCGTCAAACGGAAGCATGTGTGTCTCTCCGTGCGGTTCGAACCGCCAGTGAGCGACATTCCGCTGCAACAGCGCACTGACTTCAAGGCCAAACAGCACGGCCAGCCACATCACGTAAACCCAGAACATGAACAGCGGCACCAGCCCGAGCGAACCGTAGAGTTGGCTGAGCGACATGGCGTTTTCGAGGTAGGCCCCCATGGTGCGCTTGCCCGTCGCGAGCAGCACGGCCGATACCAGCGCGCCGATCATTGCCGGCTTGGGATGCACGCGAGTGTTGGGAAACAGCATGTAGGCGCTCAACATGAGCACCCACAGAGCAAATAACGTCCAGGCGGTTCCGGCCAGCGAAGTCAGCCATCCGAACAGATGAAGATCGACCATCGTCGATTGGAATCGCGAATCGATAAACGTGCTGAAGATCACCATCAGCGGACTGATTGTCAGCACAAACCAATAGATCGGGACGCGATTGGTCCACGCGCGGCCGTGCGGCGCCCGGTAGATGATATTGCAGCAGTTCTCGATCGTGACCATCAGGCTGATCGCTGCATACAGCGTCAACGACACACCCACCCAGCCGATCGCCGCAACGTTGATTTGTCCCGCATCCCGCACGCGATCCTGCAACCAGACGTCCAGCGTCGTGGCCCGTGCCAATCCGCTGTCCGCCGGCGGAATGATGCTCACGTGGTTCAGCCCGAGAAAGGAAAACAGCTTGCCGAGCGGGCCGAGGTAATACTCCTCCATCCCCAGGGCTTTGACCAGCACCGTCGCGACCACCATCACCGGCAGCAGGCCAAACAGCGTGCGGAAGGAAAGCGCTGCGGCCATCTGCATCGCGCGGTCGTGGTCCCACTGCTCACGGACCGATGCGATCCAGTCCCATCCCTTCTGCGGATCGGCCGGCAGATGATCTCCGTCGCCCGATGCATCGATCGAATTGCTCATTGCGAATCAGCTCTTTGCGAATCCATTCTTCATCCGACCCGCGCATTCCACCCGGGGATCGGGATTATATCGATGACAGCGTAAAGCCCAAAGCCGAGATTCAAGTCATCGCATCGAAACCAACACACATTAATATTGTGTCGCTGAAGCCGGACGCACCCACGCTAGCTCCGCCCGAGCAAGGACATGCAAAACAGCGAGACCGGGCAAGTCAGGGCATTTACGGACCAGCGGTGGTCTTTCGCGCGATATCGCGCGTTATAATCCGCGGCGAACAGCAAGCCGGCGCGGGTATCCGCCGTCTCCGACGGAACCGGCCGCTTGATTCGCCAAAACGGGGATACAGGGAGCACACGATGACCCAGCGATTGATCGCACCGACATCTCGACGAGATTTTCTGAAAGAGACCGGTTGCATCGCCGGAATGACCGCGATCGCCGCGGCCGCCATCCCGCGAGTGCACGCGGCGGAAGACAACACGCTTCAAGTGGCTCTGATCGGTTGCGGCGGTCGCGGCACGGGCGCCGCGTCGAATGCGCTGGCAGTCAAGACGGGCCCGATCAAGCTGACCGCCATGGCCGACGTGTTTGAAAACCGCCTCAAGTCGAGCCACACCAATCTGTCCCGCGAGCGTGCCGAGCAGGTCGATGTGCCTCAGGAGCGACAATTCATCGGTTTCGACGCCTACAAGAAAGCGATGGACAGTCTGCGTCCCGGCGACATCGCCATCCTGGCCACGCCGCCGGCCTTTCGCTGGGTCCACTTCAAGTACGCCATTGAAAAGGGCCTGAATGTGTTCATGGAAAAGCCAGTGACCGTGGACGGTCCCACCACGCGCCGCATGCTGGAACTGGCCGACCAATCCGTCAAGAAGAACCTGAAGGTAGGCGTCGGCCTGATGGTGCGGCATTGCCGGGGCCGCCGCGAGTTGTTCGACCGGATCAAATCCGGAGAGATCGGCGACATCATCGCATTGCGAGGCTACCGCATGGCGGGACGCTCGGCGGCCGTCGGCAAGAAGCCGGCCGATATCAGCGAGGTGCTCTTTCAGATTCGAAGTTTTCACAGTTTCCTGTGGGCCAGCGGCGGCGTGTTCAGCGACTACTACATTCACCAGATTGACGAATGCTCGTGGATGAAAGATGCCTGGCCGGTTCAGGCTCAAGCCAGTGGCGGGCGTCATTACCGGGGCAACGCGATCGACCAGAACTTCGACAACTACTCGATCGAATTCACCTATCCCGATGGCGCGAAACTGTTCTATTACGGCAGGAACATGACTGGATGCCGCGATGAATTCGCCAGTTACGCGCACGGATCCAAAGGCAGCGCGATCATCTCGACGTCGTCACACACTCCCGGACGAGTCCGGACCTTCATGGGCCAGAACCTCGACGCGGCCAATCAGCTGTGGGCCTTCCCGCAACCCGAACCCAATCCCTACCAGATGGAATGGGAGGATCTCACCGAGGCGATCCGGAAAGACCTGCCCTACAACGAAGTCCGGCGCGGCGCCGAAGCCAGCCTGGTAACTTCGATGGGACGCATGGCGGCTCACACCGGTCAGGTGGTCACATTTGAAGACATGTTGAACTGCCCGCACGAGTTTGCGCCGAACGTGGACAAACTCGATACGGACCCGACTGCGCCGCTGCAGGCCGGACCGGACGGAACGTATCCGGTTCCGATGCCGGGCATCGAAACGAAACGAGAATATCCTGCGTGATCGGGGTGTCCGCCAGTCTGCTGACGAACGTCGCGGCACGTGCCGCAGATCGCACGTGTCGCGGCGTCGCCTGAAACTTCGAGTGGAAAACCACCATGCCTTTTCAATCCGCAAATCGACGACAGTTTCTCTTCACGGCTTTCGGAACCGCCGCGGCAGCCTGTGCCCTGCGATCCGGCGGCGAAGACGCGATCAAGCCGACGAACCCGCGGGCGACGGACGGCGATATGCGGCATGAGCCCGACTGGACCGAACGTCTGACCGTCCGCGTCGGGATCCGCGAAGGGGACATGTCGGGCAACGACGACAAGGTGATTCAAGCTGCCCTGGATTACGTCGCGCGTCTTGGCGGCGGAACGGTACAGGTCCTGCCCGGCACGTACACGCTGCGCAATGCGGTCTTCCTCCCGTCCGGCGTGAGGCTGTGCGGAAGCGGTGCGGACTCGATCATCACCAAAATTCCTTCGCAGAGCATTCCGCTGGCTGACGACTCGGACTGGTACGATCAGGAAATCACGCTGAAATCCGGCGGAGACTTCCGCGTGGGCGACGGCGTGCTGCTGCGCGCAAAGAACCCGCACAACGGCGGAAGCACCGTGATCAAACGCAGCATCGTCGCTCGATCCGGAAACCGCTTCAAGCTGAACGACGGCCTGCGCGAGAATCTCTGGCTGTCAGGCACTCCGATCGCCGCTTCGCTCTTTCCCCTGCTTACCAGCGAGAACACGCGCGACGTTGTCATCGAGAACCTGACTCTCGACGGCAATCGCGCCAACAATGAGAACCTCGACGGCAACTACGGCGGCTGCGTCTTCCTTCAGGACTGCAATGCCTTCACGATCCGCAACGTCACGGCCCGCAACAACAACGGCGACGGAATCAGCTTTCAAATCTGCCACGACGTTCTCGTTGAAAACTGCCACAGTCACGACAACGCCGACCTGGGAGTGCACCCCGGTTCGGGCTCGCAGCGTCCGAGAGTGATCGGCAACCGCCTTGAGCGCAACGGCATCGGACTATTCTGGTGCTGGGGCGTGAAGTACGGTCTTGCCGAGAAGAACCGCATCGACGCCAACAGCAGCTACGGAATCTCCGTGGGGCACAACGACACCGACAACGTCATGCGCGACAACGACGTCACGAACAGCGGCAAGGTGGGAATCCTGTTCCGAGACGAACCGGGAGGCAAGGACTTCTGGGCGAACCGCAACACTGTCGAAGGCAATCGGATCACGAACAGCGGAGGCGAGGACGGCATCGCGATTGACGTTCAGGGTCAGACAAAAGACCTGCGTGTTGTCGGCAACACGATTCGCGAGACTCGGGGACCGGCAAAACGCATTGCCATTCGCCTGGCGCAATCGGCCGGCGCGGTCGAAATGAAGGACAATGTCATGGAAGGGTTCGCGCAGGATCTTCTCGACCAGCGCAAAGCTTGACGGTGTCTCAAGCCGGTCCGGTTTCGGTTTTCTGCGGCTTGCCGGCCGATGCCCGGACAAACGGCAGCCGCATCCCTGGCGTTGCGGCAGCCGGTTTCGAGGTCGTCCCCCTGCGGCACGGACGGCTGATCCGCCGCTCCGTGCCCCGGTTCGGTGCGGATCGGGCTATTTGTCGTGCTTCCGCCAGCTGGCTTCGATTTCCTCGAGCTTGCGGCCCTTGGTCTCAGGCACCATGAAGATCACAAAGACCATGCTTGCCAGACTGAACGCCGCGTAAGTCCAGAACGTCTTGGCGGGACCGATTGCCGGCGATTCGCGCAGCATCGGGAAGGTCTGCGTGACGATGAAATCGGCCAGCCACAGCATGACGATCGCCACCGACATCGTGCGACCTCGCAGTTTCGTGGGAAAAATCTCGGAATTCACGATCCACGGAATCGGCCCCATCGCCACGGCGAACGCGCCGA
>CAIPEB010000371.1 GCA_903863885.1 uncultured Planctomycetaceae bacterium
AATTTGGACAAGAAGGAATATATCTGTCCGTGGTGCCTCGGCGGCGGCGCCAAGCTCTGGGAATGGGCAGCCAACAGCCAGGGATCCATTTTCACCCTCCTCCTTCGCAAGAGCGACGAGGGCGGAGGCGGTGACTTCTATGGCTACCACAAGGGCTGCGACGAGGGAGGTCCCATCCGCTGTCCCCTCAGTCCCATCGCCGGCCGCTGGGCCGGGGATCGCATCGCGCTGGTCGGCGACTACGACTCCTCACGCCTCTACGACCTGGCCGACTGCTTCCGCAACATCAGCAAGGAGGTTGCCGAGGAATGGAACGCCTTCATCGAACTTCCCGAAAAGAAAATTCACCACCGGCCCGATTGCAGCTGCAACGAATCACGCGTTGCAGCCTGACACGCGGGGGGCTGCTGGTTCCATCTGGCCATCCCCCCTTTCCCATCTCCTTCCCCAATTTCATCATGGGCAACATGAAGCGCCTCCAAGAGGCCCTCCAGGAAACAGAGCACGCACTCCGCGAATATGATCCGCTGGCTTTCGAGAATGCCAAGAAGATCGTCGCGGCAGCCCAGGCGATTGCCCTGGCCTCGCTCACCCGGCGACCACGGACCATCAAGCCGCGGGAGGATCAAACACACATCCCGCATTGCGACTTCTGCGGCCAACTCAACACCGATGTCGGCTTCTGGATCGGCGCGAAGCGCGCCGAGGACCATGGCTTCACGCTCGTCGACGGCACCGGCAAGATGGCGTGTGCCGGCTGCTATCCCATCGCCCGGGAAGAAGCGGAATCCGCGATGGTCTAAACGCCACGGGGCGGTGGACCTCTGCCGCCCCTCTTTCCTATTTTCCTTTTCCAATTCTCACCATGGCAAACGCCACCACACCACCACCGGCACGCTGGGAAGCCGTCAGCGTCCTTTCTCCGAACCACTGGATTCTGTGTAGGGTCGCGGTAAGGCGGTCCGCTCACCGTCTGCGATGGAATCTCGTCTCCAAGGGACGCCCGGCTCCTCGCGGCGGTTCCGACCTTCTCGCTGCCTGCGAAGTGTTCATCGACACGATCTCCGAAGCAGACGAAGGCGACCACAACTCGGACGGCCACGATCCAAGCGACCGCTGCTGTCTCTGCATGGCGCGTGCGGCCATCGCCAAAGCACAAGGGGGTTAATCCCCCTTTTTTGCTCGCAGGGACGCCGCCCCCTGCCTCCCATCCGCCAGCCGGGGCGGCGTACTGCGGCATGTCGTCAAGGCACAGGGATGCAGTCGTACACGCGGCGCATACGAATGTACGCAAATCGGGTATAGTGTGCGCGCGGGATCGCTTTTCGTCGCGAAACCCCGAGAAGATTTACTATTCTCTTGTAATGCCAACCACAAGCGCACCGTTACTTTGGCTTGGCTGCGAACCGAAGAATTCCTTGGAGTGTCAGTGTAGGTTCCTACTAGGCGATTTACCGTTCTCTGGGGGCTCGGTCCGATGACCGCACACGATGCAGTGGTCAAACCGTACACGTGGGCTGCACTCGGCTACCGTCGACTGAATCTCGCACAACTCCTCGCCGACGAACCGAGCAGGCAGCGGCTCATGGAAATGGTCGTGCAAAACGGCCACTACCACTTCCTGGCTCCTGACTGGATTCGGCATGCTGGTCGCAAGAGGAGTGCCCGGATCTCTTCCCTCGCCATCGAAGATGACTTTTCGGCGACCGACGTCGTCGATGATGCGGCACTTGGGTTCGTCGATTCGTATTTCGATTGGTACGAGCGCCTCCCCGTTGATCCGGTTCACGCCGGGCCCCCACGGCAGGATTTGATATCGCTGGTGGAACGGGCAGACGAGGAAGGGCAACCGTGGCGTTTTATCAAGCACATTGCGAGTGCTGCCGTCTTTGCCAACAACCGGCGCGACCTGAAAGAGCTGCTTCGTTCGTACGTGCTTCCGGCGTTCTTCGGAAAGTACCCGAGCGGCCGCATCGTCGTCATTGGTAACCGTTTCGCCTACACCGGGCTTACAGCGACACTCCGGGCGCTTTACACCGCCACACAGGTACCGACATCAGATTGGGAGGCGAGCGGCATTCACGGGTTCCCTACCTTGAGGCATTGGCACGATGGCGAAATCGAATCGTTCGGGCTGCACCTGTTCCAGGGTCAGCGGCAACTAACCCCTCATTCCCGTAAGCACTTCGAGCATGAAGTCGTCGTCCCAGCCGCACGCGCGACGTTTCATGACAATACTGTCTTTGCTCGGATGCTGCTTTAGCAAGG
>CAIPEB010000372.1 GCA_903863885.1 uncultured Planctomycetaceae bacterium
CTCCTGCACAATCCGTGCAGCACGACGATCTACACGATCTACAGGGAAACCGGCAGCGCGCGCTGGACCGCAGTAGCGACGTTGCTGCCGCTCGCGCTCGGGTTTGCCGTCACGTTTGGCGTGGCGAGCCTCTGGCAGCTGCTGGCGTAGCAGCGGGGCGTCGGCCCTAATTAGTTCTACTTTGTTAAGATTTAAGTTGCTTTGAGTGAAGATGATGTATCTAGTTTGTGGTGACGGGCTAATTTAGCGCCGCGCCCGGAGCGGCCTTAAAAAAAATGACGCAATCGGCGTGCGGTCGATGGCGCGGCAATTCATGGATTGGTGCCAGATGTTCGAGCATCACTTCGTCATCCGGGGCCACAATGTGAACGAGCATGCGCGTCACTATTTGAGCGGACTGCTGGGGACGCAGCGTCGTAAGAACATCGAGCGAATCGAGGCTGATGTGGCCGAGAGCGACTATCAGGGAATGCAGCAGTTTGTGAGCGATTCGCCGTGGGATCATGGCGCGGTAATGCGCCAGATCGGTGAGGAAGCGGAGGCGACGCTGGGCCGGCAGGCCGACACGGCGTTGTATGTGGATGAGACCTCGTTCGTAAAGAAAGGGAACGCGTCGGTCGGGGTGCAGCGCCAATATTGTGGGCGATTGGGAAAGTTGGAGAACTGTCAGGTCGGGGTGTTTGCCTCGCTGGGTTGCGGGCCACGAGCAGCACTGGTGGACTTCCGCCTCTTTCTCCCCGAGTCGTGGGCGCGAGATCCGCAACGTTGCGCGAAGGCGAAGGTGCCGGAAAGCGAGCGGGTGCATCGCACCAAACTCGAGTTGGCGTTAGCGATGGTGACCGCAGCGCGCGCGCGGGGCTCGACGCACCAGTGGGTGGGTGGCGACGAAGTGTATGGCAATAACCACGCGTTCACGAACGCGCTCGAGGATTTGGGCGAAGTCTTCCTGATGGATGTGGCCAGCAATCTGCCGGTGTGGGAATGTGACCCTCGGCCTGAACTGCCACCATCCAGCCCAGGCCAGACCGGACGCCCGCGCACTCGGGCCCGGATTACGGCTGAGTTCAAGGCGGTGAGCGTCAAGACGCTGACGGCCCGCAATTTTGCTTCGACCGCGCGCGTGGTGACGATCCGTGATGCCACCAAGGGGATGCTGCGGGCAGCCCTATGGGTCCAGCCGGTCTGGGTGTGGGACGGGCAGTCACCCACGGCGCGCCGACGGCTGTTGATCGTGCGGCAAGAGGCCGACGGCTCATTCAAATACTCCATGAGCAACGCCGCGCCCGATACGACCTGGGAACGGCTCGCTTACATGCAGGCGCAACGTTTCTGGATCGAACGCTGCTTCCAAGATGCCAAGAGCGAATTGGGTCTGGCCCAATACGAGGTGCGCGGCTGGCTAGGTTGGCATCACCATGTCACGCTGGTCTGCCTCGCGCTCTTGTTCCTGCTGAAGGAACGCACACGCGCCCAATCGCACACGCCGCTGCTGAGCGCACGAGACATTGTTGAACTGCTCGCGATCTACCTTCCCCGCCGACCTCGCGACGAATCCGAGGTGCTGCGCCAAATGCACCGACGTCACGCTGCGCGATTAAGCGATCTCTCTAACCGCCGCAGGCGCCTCAAACTCAGCAGTGGAACATCGAAGTACCCCGTCGAGACCCTAACAAAGTAGAACTAGACGCTATCCGATAACCACGTTCCGTTAATCCTTCCCCTCGGTAGGGCGAACCGTCCTCGGTGAGCCGTGCCTCCGGCAGGCAAGCCGTGCCTCCGGCAGGCAAGCCGCGGCTCGGCGGGGACGCCTCGCCCTACCTCCATGGCAGTTTCCGGATAGCTTCTAGTTCTACTTTGTTAGGGTCTCGACGGGGTAC
>CAIPEB010000373.1 GCA_903863885.1 uncultured Planctomycetaceae bacterium
AGAAGTGGTTGCACCGTCGTGATTCATGCTTCACTCTCCCTCTGAGAGAGTCGGGCCGAAGGCCCGGAGAGGGCTACTTCGCCACTAGTCGTAGAATTCACTACTGGTTCGGAAGACCCTCCCCGACCGCTACGCGGCCGACCCTCCCGCACGCGGGAGGGTGAAGCCAGGTCGTTATGCCCAAATGGTTCCTAAACCGCACGACCTCCGTCCATGAGTCGAATTGCAGTGCCGGTTACGACTATCAGCTTACCACTTTTGCCTGCGGGCTCCAGCATTTCACGGCAGGCGGGCGAAATCGCGGGGCAAGCAGCCTCAATTAGACAAAGGACTTTCTCAACGAGACCCCGCTCGCGACTTCCGTGAATCCCAGTCGCTTGAAGATCTCGATCATGGGCTGGTCGTCCTCGAGCGTCTGGACTTCGGCCAGCGTGATGCCCTGCGATTGAACCATGCGGAGCGATTCGGCCAGAATCTGCGTGGCGACGATGGACGGATTGGCTCCCGCGGCCGCATCATGGACCTTCATGGCCAGCAGGCCCAGGGCATGAACTCCCCACGTGCTGGCCAGAGGCTCGATATCCCAGAAACTCGCGGTGGCCCAGACGGGCGTTCCCCCGCGCGGGGCCAGACTGGAGTGAATCCGCTCGACGTGCGAAAACAGGGCCGCGTCCCACCAATTGACCGGAGCGTCGTCGGTCTGAAAATCGAGCTGGAGCTTCCGCTTCAAGTCGATCAGCTGGCGATCCACGGGAACGCGAAACGCAACCAGATCGCGCTGGAAGACGCAGCGCCGCTGCGCAGGCCGGTAACCTGCCGCTGCGAAGGCCCGAAGCGCCGTTGCGTCCGTGGCGAGAATGCCGGGCGAGCCGCAGCCTCCGTAGATCCCCAGGTAGAACGGGTTCACTCCCTCGCAGCATCCTGCAAAGGACTCGACCGCCCCTTTGGATCGCAGATATTCCTCAGCGCAGCGGAGCAGTTCGCCGGCAATTTCGTCCTGGTTGGCAAGCGGCGCCGACATCAAGAGGCAGACGATGCCTCGGCTGCGGTCCAGCGCCGATCCGTCGGCAGTCGGGCCGAAACCCGCATGGGCCAACCCGACCGGCCTGCCTTGGTCGATCGCGATTAAGAGGCCATGCCGATCGAAGTGGGGTTTTGCGAGCACAATATGCTCGAAGGCCGCGGCCGTCATGGGCTGCATCAGACCGCGCGACGGCGGCTGAGCACCCCAGATCTCGGCGATGGCCGGCGGATCATCATTTCGAAAGGGCCGACATTCAATCATGCGCTCTCATCCACCCCGAAGTGCCAAACCCGATTTCCGGACGCGCAGCCTTCCGGTCAATCGGGCCGGCTTCAGCTTGTTCGCTTCCCACTCTATTCGCTTACGTCCACGAAAATGTCGTCTCCCTCGACCTTCACGGGCAGGCAGGGTTGACGCAGTCTCGGATTCGCCTGGTGCTGGCCCGTCGTCACATCGAACTGCCATCCGTGCCAAGGGCAGGTGACCACGCGGCCGTTCAGTTTGCCTTGGCCGAGCGGGCCGCCCTGGTGCGGGCAGAGTGCCTCCATCGCATGGATCTGCCCCTCGACGTTGTATAACGCGACAATTCGCTCCCCCGCAATCGCTTCCCGCGCGGTGCCGATTCCCACGTCCTGTACCGAAGCCACACGAACCCAGTTCGCCATAGTTCCATCGATCCTGTTTCGTAAAACAGCACGTCGCCAAGTCGCAGGTCGATCGCCGGACGGGCGGCCGTCATCGGCCGCATCGCTATCCAAGTCCGACAGCCCACAAGCTTAACAGTCTGGGTGCGCACCGCCCAGGAGACCATCTCGGCAGGCAGATTCTGCAGAGGCACGCTGGCCTATCCGGCCGCACAGCGAGTTACCGTGCGGCCCGTTTCTGCTCGCCGGGATTCCTACGCGGGCCGGTTTCCGCAGGGGCGAGTTGCTACGCCGCCATGCGCTTGCGGGGCGGGGCGTCTTTCCATCGCCGGTGCAGCCACCAGTACTGATCCGGCGTGCGTCGAATGGCCAGTTCCATCTTCTCGTTGTACCACCGCGTCAGGGCCGGCACGCCGTTCAACTCCGGGCCGCGAAAAACCGGATCGGCAATGCCCTCCAGTCCGACACTGAAGTGCAGCGGGCGCGTGCGCCGTGCGTAGACCACGAGCATCGGTGCGCCGCTGGTGAGCGTGAACAGGGCAATCGCCTTGTGGCAGGACGCCGGACGCCCGAAGAAATCCACCCAGCAGCCTTTCGGGCCCGCGTGCTGATCACCCAACAGCGTTATCGCATGCCCCGCCTCCAGCACTGCGGCCAACTGCCCCGCGCTGCCCTGCTTGGGCAGGATGTACTGTCCATAAACCTGGCGGAACCGATTCACGAACCTGTCGATGTAGGGATTGTCCAGAGGTCTGGCCACGGTGAAGGTCGGAAAGCCGAGCAACCCGGTAATGTAGCCGCCCAGTTCGAAGTTGCCAAAATGGCCGGAAACAAGTGCCGTGGGACGTGGATCCATCAGGTACTTGATGAGTTCCGCTTTACGCTCCAGCGTCACGAATTTGTACCAATTCGTGCGGTGGATCTTGCGGGGCGCGTGCGCGACTTCGCAAGCCATCAGCAACAAGTGTTTCCACATCCGGCGCTGCACCACGTCCCGCTCGGCCCGGTTCATGTGTGGAAATGCGAACCGCAAATTCTCGTCGACAACTCTCCGCCGAATCCTCAGTACGTCCGACGCCAGAAAGGCCAGTATTGAACACAGGACTTCACAGGCCTCGATGCTCGGAATCTGAATGAGCGCGATGACGTAACGGACAATCGCGTAGACCGTCCGATGCACCAGATCTCGGGCACGCATGTTCGGAGTCCCTCCCGTCGAAACGCAACGCAACGACGCTCGCGGCGATTCTTCAAGATCGCTTGCGCCGTTTCGCTTTTGCAGTCCGGCCGGATTTTGCCAGGAACCTGCGGAGGACGGAAGGGCAATCGGGCAATGCTAGCTTCGGGCAGCCGGCAACCGCCGGCAGTCCGTTGTCAGCAGTCTGGAGGATGAAGTGGTCCGTGTTTCATCCTTGCACATCCGCAGCCTCTTCTGGCTGTCCGCCGGCCTTTCGCGCTTTCAGCACCGGGTCTCGCTCCAGCGGCAGCTTGACCGGTTTGCCCGTTTCCGCAGCCTTGTAGATGGCAAGAATGATCTCGACGGAACGCCGCCCTTCTGCGCCGTCCACCGAGGGCTGTCTGCCCGCCTCGATTGCCGCGGCGATATCACGGAACTGTGCCGCGTGGCCGTGATGGCCGATCGCGGCCGGATCCGCGGCTCCGCCTCCGGTCTGCGTCTTGCCGCGCATGCGTTCGAGCAGTTCCTCATCTTCGGGCGTCGATTGTGCGAAGGCCCATGTCTTGATGTCTTCTTCTTCGAGAACGGCGGAGCCGGCCGAACCGTGGATCTCGACTCGCTTCAATGCGCCGGGAAAAGCAGCCGTTGTTGCTTCGATCACACCGAGTGCTCCGTTGGCGAATTTCAGCGCGGCCATAGCCACGTCCTCGACTTCGATCCGTTCATGCGCCAGCGTCGCCGTGTAAGCTGTGATTTCGGTGACCGGGCCCATCAGCCAGGTCAGGAGATCCACGCTGTGAATCGCCTGATTCATGAGTGCTCCGCCCCCGTCCAGTTTCCACGTGCCGCGCCATGCTCCGCTGTCATAGTACTGCTGCGTGCGGTACCACTTCACATAGGCGTCGCCGATCGTCAGTCGGCCGAACCGCCCCTCGTCGATGGCCTTCTTGATCAACCGGGACGACTCGTGAAACCGGGACGGAAAGATCGTCGAGAGGACGACCCCGGCTTTCTGGCATTCTTCGCGGATCTTGTCGCATCGCTTCAGCGTGATTTCGAGCGGTTTCTCGACGATCACGTGTTTGCCGGCGCGCGCCGCGGCGACCGCGGGTTCCATGTGGGCTCCGCTCGGCGTGCCGATGGTTACGATGTTGACTTCGGGATTCTTCAGCATGGACCGCAGGTTGTGGTAGGCACGGCAACCTGTCTGCGCCGCAAGCCGGTCGGCAGCGGCCGGAACGGAGTCGAAGCACGCGACCAGGCGGGCGCCGGGTACTTCAGCGATCGCCTTCGCATGGAAATTGGAGATCATCCCGCAACCGATAATGCCAAACCCCAGTGCCATGGTTCATCTCCCTCTCGATTCCGCTGATGCAAAGTGTCGCATTGTACCATTGGGGGCTCCGTCGGTGTTTGAGCGGCCATCGGTGCGACTGGGCGGAGCGGCCCCGCTGCGGAAATTTCGGTGGCTGGGAACCCGTCGGATTCGAAGAGCTATTTGAGGCCGTAAAATATTGATATGGCGAGGGTTGCGATCGTTGTGGCGTTCAGCAGGGCATGGGCAACGATGCAAGGCAGCACGCGGCCGGTGCGCGAGAAAACGTACCCCAGCGCAACGGCGAGCAGAAACAGCGGGATGGGGTCGGGGCCATGGGACCGATGCATCAGGGCAAAGACCAGGGCACTGACGAGGATGGCCAGCGATGATCGGCGGGGGCAAGGCAGTCCCTTGGCAACAGGCTGCTGCAGGCTGTCTGCCGCACCGGTCGGTTGGTCGCGCGGTTCTTCAACAGACAGTACCGGGTCTCGACCGCCGAAGATCAACGCAGCGAAATCCGCGTCCCGAGTGATGCGTTCGAGCCAGCTCTGCAACAGCACCCGGAACATGTACTCCTCGACGATTGGTGCGATCACGACCGCCGACAGGATGATGATCGCGAAGAACCGAAAATCAGCCCCTTGCTTCGCCAGTTCCAGCAGCGGATGCCGCGACTCAAAGAACGCCGTCAGCACGGTTTGCAGGCCGAACACCAGCGGCGAGATCAGCAGGAACGTGATCGCGCCCATAGCGACATCGCGAGCGAGGCGGCCGCGCTGGAGTCCCAGTTCAGCCGGCCGGATTCGATAACGGAGGACGAGCCATGCGAGGGCGGCGAGCAGTCCGGCGATCGATGCAACGGAGGTAGCAAGCAGCATTGTGGCCCGAGCGGAAAGAGGCCATTTCTCGAAGGGCACGTTGGGTGGAAGGCGGAGGTGTACTTGCACCCAATGCGTCGCGATCGCGGCGCCGAGGCTCAGCAGAAAAAGCGACGCCATCAGGTCGGCCAGACCCCAGGGGACGGCCGCTCGAGGCTCAGACCGCAACGTCGGCTGGCCTTTTTCAAGTCGCCCGGCGACACCGTACCATGCCCAGGCGCTGGCTGCGAGAAACGCAAAGATCAGGGCTTCGGACAGGTTCGGCACGGACTGACTCCCGTCAAACTTTTCGACTGTCCGCGCCGCGTACCTGTCGTCCGCCTGGCGCCTGCGCGTATCAATCCACGATGGAACCCCAGGCGGCCAAGACGTAGGCGATTCCGGACTGGATTGTGGAAATGATGGCGATCCAGACTGAGGCGACCAACAGCCACTGCATCCAGAGCGGCGCTTTCAAGCCGCCGCAGGAGAGTACCGCGAGACTGACCCCGATCGCGATACATTGAAGGACCATTTTCCATTTGCCCGAGCTCTTGGCGGAAAAGTCGCCGCCGCTTCCCTCGATGAACGTCCGCAGGGTCGTGACGAGCAGTTCGCGGGCCACGACCAGCACTGCCATCCAGGCCTTGATGCCCGATTCGGGAATGACGGCCAGGAAGATGAACAGGCCGCAGACGATGACCTTGTCGACGAACGGGTCGCAGACGCGGCCCAGCTTGGTGACTTGGCCGTATCGGCGGGCATAGTAACCATCCAGCCAATCGGTGGAAGCCGCGACGAGGAACACCACGAAAGCTATCGGGTACTGCCCGAACACCATCAGCACAAAGTCCACCAACGCGAGGATCAGCCGCGCGGCGGTGATTTGATTGGGCACGTTCAGCACGCTTGGACGCGGGTCCTTCGCAGTTGTCGACATGGTGTCTCTCCCCTGATTCCTGTCGTGCCGGCCGCGTCGAGTTGATCGGTTCCCCGCGGTCAGTTCAAAGAAGCGGTCAGTTCGAAGAAACTGCGGCTCCCACCAGGTCATACTGTTGGGCCGCCACGATTTCGGCCGTGACAATCTGTCCTGTCGCGAGCGGTTGCTCGAGCCCGGAAAGGTAGACGACCCCGTCGATGTCGGGCGCGTCGGCCCGGCTTCTGGCAATCCAGACGTTGTCTTCGTGTTCCACTTGCTGGTCGATGATTACCGGCATGCGTTTGCCGACCTGAGCCTCGTTATACTCCATCGAAATCGCTTGCTGGAGGGCCATCAATTCGTCGCGCCGCTGCTGCTTGACCTCTTCCGGCAGATGGTCCGGCAATCGATCGGCCGGCGTTTCAGGTTCCCGCGAGTAGGTGAAGACGCCGACTCGCTGGAATCGTTGTTTCTGGATGAACTCGCGGAGTCGTTCGAAGTCGTCCTGCGTTTCCCCGGGGAAACCCGTGATAAAGGTCGTCCGCAGCACGAGATCCGGAATGCCGGCTCGCAGTCGATCCAGCAGCGATTCGGTCTCATCGCGGCGCACGCGGCGCGCCATGCGTTTGAGCATCGAGTCGCTGGCGTGCTGCAGCGGCATGTCGAGGTACGGCAGGACTTTCCGGGAGGATGCGATTCGCCGGATCAATGCGTCGTCGATGTACATCGGATAGAAGTACATCAGCCGGATCCAGTCGATGCCGTCGACCGCTTCAAGTACCTCGAGCAGGTCGGCCAGCCTCGGGCGGCCGTACAGGTCCAAGCCGTAGTAAGTCGTATCCTGAGCGACAATCAATAATTCTCGCACGCCGTCCGCCGCCAACTCTGCCGCTTCGCGGCCGATCTCTTCGATCGGCTTGGACACGTGCTTGCCCCGCATGCGGGGAATCGCGCAGAACGTGCAGAGGCGGTCGCAGCCTTCGGAGATCTTCAGGTAGGCGAAATGACGCGGCGTGATGCGGAATCTCTGGCGGTCCGACAACGCCTGAACCGGCGCCGGGCTGAAGACGGTTCGCTGCTCGCGGAGATTGCCCATCAATCGGTCGGCGACGCGGGCCACCTCATCGCGTGCGAAGACGCCGACGAGCGAATCGATCTGCGGACGGGATTCCAGCAGTTGTTCCTTCTGACGTTCGGCGAGGCAACCGGCCACAATCACTCCGCCCGTTTCACCGCGGCGTTTCAGTTCCAGCATTTCATCAATCGCGGAAAACGACTCGTGCCGCGCCTGCTCGATGAAGCCGCAGGTGTTGACGATTACGAAGTCTGTGCCCTGCGGGTCATCGACCAGTTGATAGCCGTCCAGCTGCAACCGGCCCAGCATTTTCTCGCTGTCGACGAGGTTTTTCGGGCACCCGAGGCTGACGAATGCGTAGGAGCCCTTGGGGGGCGCGGGGCGAGGCGTGGATCGTGAAGGTCGGCTCAAGTTGGCTTTACCGGGTTGAAAGCAGTGTTTTGTTGGCTGTCGGCACGGGTACGGGCAGTGGTATGGATACCGGTTTCACTTCCTTGGCACCGGTTTCTATCCGGATTTCCGGTTTGTATCGCCAAAAGGCGGAAAGGGCGGAGCCATTTCCCCAAAAACTTGGCTGGCGCCTGAATATGGCTGCCCCCTGAACCGGGCTAGCGCCCTGCAATTGGCCTGGTGTTCCATCGTAGCGAAGCGGGCCGGATCGGGCGAGTGGTGCTGGGCTAGCGCAACGGCCTCAGTCCTCGCTCCCGTCGCCAGACGTTTACTTCCGTTAATCCCCGCGGCTCGGTGCCCAGCAACCGCGTCAGCTGCGTCGTCGTGCAGCCGAGCCAGCGTGCAGCGGCCTGCACGTCGGCGTCGCAGGCCAGGACGGTGTCCATCGCCTCGGCGAGAACCGCCGGGAAATCCGGATTGGATTCGGAAATGGCGACTCGCCCGGCGCGGGCGTATTTCTGCCAAGTTTCGCTGGCGGGGACTGGCTGGCCAACGGCGGCGCAGCGGACGCGAAGTGCCAGGTGCACCCGCAGCCGATGGATGGCCTGCTTTCGATTCTGTTCCTGGCTGCGCCGCTCGCTCGCCTCGCCCGTAATCGACGTGGGGCGATGCGTGAGAACCACGGCGGTTTCGACCTTGTTGCGATGCTGTCCGCCCGGCCCGCTCCGCCTCTGACGGCGGCAGTCGCATTCCTCGAGCAGTCGTTGGATTTCCCAGGCGGCGGGGTGCATGAGCTATTCATTCGGGAACGGCCAGCGCGTCGCCGTTGTCATCGGGGCCAAGTTCCAGCAGAAAGGGCACCGCCCGCCTGGCCCACGTCTCGGGCCTGGCGTATTCGGCCGCGTGCCGGCCGAAACAGCTGTCGAGCATTTGCGTGTGGATGATGCCGGGGTTCAGCGGAATGGCCGCAAGGCCGTAGGGAAGCTCGTCCGCCAGGGCGCGGGTCAGGCCCTCGATCGCCCATTTTGTGGCGCAATAGGGGGCAACCTGAGGGGATGTGCTCCGCCCCCATCCCGAACTGAAATTCACGATTACGCCGCTTCCCCGTTCGACCATGGCCGGCACGAAATGCCGGAGCACGTGGAAGACCCCCTTGATGTTCACGTCGATCAACTGCGAGAACTCATCCGGCGGAACTTCCCACAGCGCCGCGCTGCGGTTGATCATCGCGGCGTTGTTCAGCAGCAGGTCGGGCGGTCCGCCGTTCGCGCAGATTGAGCGCGCCCAGGCGGCGACTTGGCTTTCGTCACTGACATCCACCACATCAAAACGATGCGGCTTGTGGAATCGACCGGACAGTACCTGGATCTGGCTGCGACTGCGCGCACATCCGCAAACGACGTGACCGCGCCGAGCGAATTCCTCGGTCATGGCCAGTCCCAGTCCGCGACTTACCCCCGTCACGACGATCCGGCGACGGTCCGACATCTCGCCTGCTCCCCCGGTGTGCGGTGCCCGCTGTGCCGTCCAGTGTACTGATCTTCGGCCCGCCAAGGGAACACGGCGAAAAAAGGTTGCGTTCAGGTGCCGCAGACTTTTCCCAGAATGAACAAAGCAAAGAGCAGCGCGATTCCAAAAGCACAGACCCAGAATGCGGGCGGGTCGCCCGCAGCATAACGACGTATGAGCATGGCGTTTTCTCCCTCTGGCATGTCCAGCCTCTTCACAAGGCCCGTGCCGTCAATCTGGTGTTTCCCCCAGTTCTTAATTCTACGCTCAAGACCGCGTTGGTTCTCGAGACCGCGTTGTGCCGACCTGAGGGTGGGAGTCCGGAGAGCGGAGTCCGGAGGCCGGACATTGTGACCAGCGACCGACGGCCGAGTACCGGCATCCGGCTCTGGCGGCCCCATGCTCCCTCAGCAGACAACCCATGAAAAAAGCCCGGTTGGTGCCGGAACACCAACCGGGCTGACGCGGCGCCGAGCCGGCGTTCCGTCCGTCAGATCCACTCCAACAGGGACGATTCACTGAATATCTCGTCGAGGGCCGCGTCGGTTCCGCCCGTTTCGGAATGCTCGGTCGGGTCGGTTGAGTTATCCCAACCCGACACCGTCGGGGCTGTCCATGACTCGGCCATAATCTGGTCAACAGCGACCGTGCGGGATTCGTCGGATGCGTTGTCCTCAACCGCTTCGCCTTCCGCGGAGTCGAACTGCCACAGGCTGGCGGTCGGCAGCACGAGTTGCGAAGTCTCGAGTGCCGGAGCCTCGCCTTCGCCGATTGTTCCGATCGCGTCGACCGGGATCGCGTTTTCGATGGCCGTCGAATAGGCGTCCATCGCCGGAATGTTTGCAGCAGCGGAAGTGCTTGCGGCCGATTCGCCCTCGCCGCTGGCCGACTGCGCGGCGACGGCCTGCAGGTTGAAAGCCGAAGCGGGGCCATTCAGTCGGAACAGGTGGCTGGTGCCTTCCTGGCCGATGTAGTCCACTCGCGGATCGTCGATCGACACGGAAGCGGTCCGCTTCGTGCCGCCGGTTTCAGTCACCTCGATGCTGAGCGTTTTCTGCGTCGCCGAATACTGTGTGGCTACGTTGGTGTAGTTGGCCCAGGTGCCGTGCGTCGTGTACCACTTTGTGCTGTTCGCGGTGGTTCCGGTGGCGGTGTAGGCGAACTCCTGCGAGGACGTGGAGTTCATGAAGAACCGGTAGCTGACGTACTTGGCCTTCAGGCCGCGCCCGGGAACGACGTTGTTTGTGCTGTCGGCCGAACTCAGCGAGATGGCCGCCGTCGAACCGCCGCTGCGCAGGAAAGGTTGAGCGTCGGGGACGACGATGTACTGCTGCGGCGACAAACCCGGAAACGAGAAGTTGCCGTCGGCATCGCTGGTGGCGTGGCTTAGGGCGGAGCCCGTGGCCTTGCCGGAACTGTCGGCGGCATACAACTGCACGCCGAACCCGCCATAGGCGAGGCTGCCCTGTTCCGTGGTCGTGTTGGCATTAGTCACCACGCCGGCGATGCTGCGGCCGAGCAGTTCGGCGAAGTTGTTTCCCGTACCGTTCGTGCCTTCAGCCAGCGTGATGGTGAACTCGTCGTTCGCCGATACGCTGCCGCCCTGCGAGCCGATCGTGTCCTTGCCGTCCACCACCGGAACATTGTTGACGGGGGCCGTCGGCTGAGTTTCTTTCAGCTTGTAGCTGCCCGGCGCGAGTTGCGTGAACGAGTACGAACCGTCGGTGCCCGTGGTGGCCTGGCGCGAGACCGCCGCGCCGGTGTAGTCGGTGCCGGTCAACGTGATCGTGACGCCGCCGGCTCCCGTTTCTCCCGAGTCCTTGACGCCATCGTTGTCCGAGTCGTAATAGACAAAGCCAGCCAGGCTGCTCGGCACGTATTCGACGACGTTGATCGTCGCGGTTCCCTGAGCGGTTCCGCCGTTCCCGTCGCTGATCGTGTAAGTGAATGAATCGGTTCCGGTGTATCCCGCCGTCGGCGTGTAAAGAACGCGCTTGCCGTCCGCCGAAATCGTGGGCACTACGCCCTTGGTGCTGGTGCCAACCAGCGTGATTACCAGCGTTTCGCCCGTGTCCGGAAGAATGGAATCGTTGGCCAGGACGTCGAGCGAGTTGTTGCTGGTATTCTTGGTGACTGTCAGCGAATCGGCGGTGGCTGTCGGCGGATCGTTCGTCGGTGTGACGGTGACGGAGACACTGCCCGTGGCCGTTCCGCCGTTCCCGTCGCTCAGCGTGTAAGTGAAAGTCTCCTGGCCGAAGTAATTCGCGGCCGGTTTGTAATTGACCTTTCCGTCCGCACCGAGAGATACGGTGCCGCCGTGGTTCGGCGTGCCCACCGCAGTGACCGAGAGGGTCTCGGTTCCGTCGGGCTGACTTGAGTCGTTCTGCACGACATCGAACGACGTGGTGTTGCTGTCTTCGGCGACTGTGAAGGAGTCGCTGACGGCCGTCGGCGGATCGTTGACGGCGGTCAGGGTAACGGTGACGGTGGCGGTGCTCGTCCCGCCATTCTTGTCGCTGAGCGTGTAGGTGAACGTCTCCGTGCCGGTGGCATTGGCGGGCGGCGTGTACACAATGTTCAGGCCGCTGGTCCCGCGCGTCGCAACGCCGCCTCGACTCGGTGTGCTGACCGAAACCACCTCGAGCGTTTCACTGGCGTCGGGGGTGATCAGATCGTTGGCCAGCACGTCGAGAACATTGTTGCTGCTGTCCTCGGCGACCGTCATCGAGTCGTTCACGCCGGTCGGATTGTCGTTGACCGGATGAACCTGGACGGTCGCGGTGGCGGTCAGCGTGTCGTTTCCGTCGGTGGCCTGGTAGGTGAAGGTATCCACGCCGAAGTAGTTCGTTTTGGGCGTATAGAGGATCGTCTTTCCGTCGGCGGAAACCGTGGCGGTGCCGCCGCTCGGCGGAGTCGCGACGCTGGAGATCGTCAGATTCGCGCCGTTGAGCGACACGTCGTTGGTCAGCACGTTCATTACATTCGCGACGGTATCTTCGTCGAAGCTGTACGTGTCGTTCGCCACGCCGAATGCGGCAGCGACGTTCACCGAGGCCTGACCATAGGCGATCCGATCCAGCGGGATCGCATCGTTCGAGTCATAGACGCCGATGTCGTGGAACGGCGAAACGTCGGGGGCGTCGCCGGTGAAGGTCAGCGTGCCCGCCTTCTGTGCGACGAACGTCACGGTATAGAACAAGTACTCGGTTGAACCGAGCCCGCTCAGCGAACCGGCGAACGAGCCGATTTCGTCGAGCAGTCCCGCCGTGGCCGTATCGCCGGCCCGGCCGTTGCCGTACTGCGTTCCGAAGGTGATCGCATTGACGGTCGGGGTAGCCAGCGCGCCGTTGTAGGTCACGTCCTCGTAGAACGAGAAGACGCCCGTGGCCGACGGCCGCACGTCTTTCACGTAGCCGCGCAGCTGGAACGTGTCGCCGACGTGAACCTGAGAGACCGGATTGCCGCTGACGTCGGTGACTTCCATTCGCAACTGGACCATCACTTCTTTCGAGACGGTCACATTCATCGGCTGGGTGCGGGTGTTGCCCGCCGCGTCGGTGAAGACGATGCTGAACGTGTGCGAGCCCACTTGCGACTCGGTTGGCGTCCAGGAAAACGCCCCGGACGTGGCATTGATCGTCGCGCCACTCGGAGCGTTGAGCAGCGAGTAGGCGCTGCCGGTAACGGAATCTTCGGGGTTGTCCGCGTTGTAGGTCAGCGCCGTGCCGACCTTCGCCTGCGTCGGAGGAGTCGAGGTGAACGCGGAGGTAGTCGTGTCAACCGAGATGGTCAGGGTGCTCGATGCGCCACCGGGCAGGCCGTTTACGACCTGGACGGCCGTAATGCTGTGCGAGCCGTCGATCAGCGCCGTCGTGCCGTTGGTCGTGACCAGAACTTCACCGCTGCCGGTGCCTTCGCCGATCAGGTTGCCGTCGGCGTAAATCCGCACTGTCGCGCCGCTTTGAATGCCGCCCACGCGGAATTGCAGCTTCTGGTCGGCAGCGCTGTTGTTGAAGTTGGTCAGGTTGTCCGTCGGGGAAAAGCCGCTGTCGGTTGCATCGGCAAGGTTGAGACCGGTCGGAGCCGCAATCGGTGCCATGCCGAAGTCGCGGCCGGTCAAATCGCCGCCGACGGCGAGGGTGACGACGTAGCCGTCGCCGCCCGACGGAACCGACTGCACATTGCCGGCCGGCAGCACGGCGCGGATCTTCTGTCCGCCCGAAGGCAGCACGATGGCGTATGAGCCGTCGGCGCCCGTAGTCACGTACAACTCATCTCCATCGCGAAGCCCGTTGTTGTTCGCGTCGCTGTAGACGATCAAGTTGCTCAGCGCCGACTCGCCCGAGTCCTTCGTGCCGTTTGCGTTGGTATCCGTGAATACCGTGCCCCGCACCGTGCCGCTTCCCTCGATGGAGTTGATGGTGACCAGTTGCGACGAATCGAATGTGGGCAGAGCCGTGTACGCGCCCCCGGCGTTGACCGTCGTCAAATTGGATGTCAGCAACGCGACGATGCCGCTGTCGAGCACTCGGGCGAAGACCGTGAAACCGCCGTTCTGGCTGTCCAGGTTGCTCGAATTGTCCGCCAGATTGATGAAGAACTGGCTCGTGGCGCTGTTCGGGTCGCCGCCGAGTTTCGCCATGGCCAGCGTGTTGGCCGTGTTCGAAAGCTTGTACTCGTTCTGAATGGCCGCGTCGGTCGGGACCGCCGTGAACTGGCTGGTGTTCGTATAGGTTGGCGATGATGTCTTGAAACCGCCGCCCTGCAATACAAAACCGCTCACATAGCGATGCATGAACGAATTGTTGTAGTCGCCGTCGTTGACGTACTTGAGGAAGTTCGCCACCGTGATCGGCGCGTCGGACTTCAGCAATTCGATGTCGAAATCCACTTTGTTCGTGTTGATCGTGACCACGTTGGCGGGCATCGGGATGCCGCTGTACTCGGATATCTGCTGCAGCGTCAATACGCCCGTCACCCGTGTCAGATCCTGGAATTCCCAAGTCGGCAGATTCGTGATCGGACGACCCGTCGGGTTGAGCGTCGTGTCGGTGCCGTTGGCAATCGCATCCGTGGTTTCGATATAAGGCAGGTTCGTCGAACCGCCGAACATGCCCTTCTGCCGCCCGCAAAGGGTGCACCAGCTGGCGCCGTAGAATCGTACGCCGGAGTCCTTCAACGCCTTGGCAAAGTCGTCAATCGTATAGATCGCGGCCGACTCGCCCTCGGCCACCGCCGACTCGCCCTCGGCCGACTGGACCGCCTGCGGATTCGCCGCGACGAAAGCCGTCGTGTCGCCGACGGGCCCCAGAGGCAACTGCAGATCGGCCGCCATCAGCATGCGGAACTCGAGCGGCTCAACGAGTTGGCCCGAACGGACCGACTTGCGTGAAGTGCGGTCAGAACGCTGGCGCAGCCATCTGCGCCGCAAGCGGCGAGAAAAGCACTTGGTCATCTTCTCTGTCCCTGTAAGCAGCCTCTGTTCCGAGAAGGCTTTGTTGGAGTGGATCACCTTCAGGCTAAGCAGAGTCGCTCAAACTGTCACCCGATTTACGCCTGTTTTCCTCACTAACCGAGGGTTCCCCGCCGGAATGATCGGCACCAGCCGTCGATCGGGTGCGATCGCATCCAGTCGGATCTCAGGCTTGGAGCGTGCAGCCCGCGGAACGCTACGCTTCCGGGCGCAACCTCCCACTGTGTGCTGTCACGACTTGGCTCCGGTATATTGGACGAAAACTCCCGTCCAATGGTTCCCGCGCCATTTTGAAAAGGAACCTTCCATGATTCGCCCTGCAATGTCGCAGTTAATTAGCCTGTTTTGCCTGATCTTCTTATTTTGTTGGTCGATTACCTCTGCGGCGGAGGGCGTTCCACGGCCGAAGAGCCAGAGACCCCCTAATGTTATTGTCGTGCTTGCCGATGATCTAGGGGGTAGCGACTTGGCCTGCTACGGCTCGGATCTGCATGAAACCCCCAATTTGGACAAGTTTGCTCAAGGAGCCCTGAAATTCCGCTGCGCCTACGCGTCTGCTCCGATTTGTTCGCCGACTCGCGCCTCGCTGATGACGGGGAAGCACCCGGCGCGGCTGCATATGACGATCTGGTACGAGGGGGCGAAATCCTCGCAAAACCCGGTGCCCGACCCGAAGAAGAAGTTGGTCCCGCCCGCGGCCGTATCCGATCTGCCGCTGTCGGAGGTCACGATTGCCGAGCGACTTCGAGATGCCGGGTATCTCACGGCATTGGTTGGGAAGTGGCATCTTGGCGACGCGGCTCATTACCCTGAGACCCAGGGATTCGACGTGAACGTCGGGGGGACATTCTGGGGCGCTCCGGCCACGCATTTCTTTCCGTATCGCGGGGCGTTTGGGCGGGACGCCGAGTATCGCTATGTGCCGCACCTGGAACTGGGCAAGCCCGGCGAGTACCTGACCGACCGGCTCACGGACGAGGCGATTCGAATCATGGAAGCCGCGGGCGACCGTCCCTTCTTTCTGTATCTGGCATATCATGCGGTACACACGCCAGTCGAGGGAAAGCCGGAGCACGTTGAACACTTTCGGCAGAAGATGCGGCCCGAATATCATCACCAGAATCCGGATTTCGCCGCGATGGTCTACAGCATGGACGAGAACGTGGGGCGTCTGCTCAGGAAACTCGATGACCTGCACCTTGCCGACGACACGATTGTGCTGTTCACCTCGGACAATGGCGGCTTTGTGAACGAATTCGACGGGCGACAGGTTACGTCAAACTTCCCGCTGC
The DNA here is from genome assembly GCA_903863885.1 of uncultured Planctomycetaceae bacterium. Taxonomy (GTDB): domain Bacteria; phylum Planctomycetota; class Planctomycetia; order Pirellulales; family Pirellulaceae; genus CAIPEB01. Next base: position 15,679 of record CAIPEB010000373.1, read on the forward strand.
GCAGCGGAAAAGGTTCGTTGTACGAAGGCGGAATCCGGGTACCGCTGATCGTGAGGTGGCCCGGTGTGACCAGGGGCGGCACGGAGTGCAGCGAGCCGGTGGTCACGGCCGATTTCGTGCCCACCCTTGCCGCCGGTCTCGGGCTCAACGTGAAAGAAACGCTGGACGGCATCGACATCGCGTCTTTGCTTGCCGACCCTTCGGCGAAACTCGCCCGCGATTCCCTGTATTTCCACTATCCGCACTATTACCAAACGACGACGCCGGTCAGCGCGATGCGGCAGCGGGAGTGGAAACTGCTGCACTATTTCGAGGACGATCGCTGCGAGCTTTACAACCTGGAGGAGGATCCCGGTGAATCACGCGACTTGAGCGCGGCCCAGCCGCAGCGGACCGAGTCGATGCTCCAGCAACTGCAGAAATGGCGGTCGGAGGTGGGGGCTCAGATTCCCACCCGCCGCGGGTGAACGGCGCCGGGTAATGGGGATGCCGGCTGCCTGAGGTCGAATTGATCCGTGTTTCTCCGTGGCCTCGACGACTGGCATGTCCGCGGCGCTGCGCCGGCGACTGGCGGGGTCGGATCGTCCACGCGGCTCATTGTCTGTCCGCTATCTGTCCGCGATGCAGTGTTGTTTGCCGCTGTGCGTGCATCTTTTCATGCAGAAACTCGGGCGCGAAATCGGCGTCGTTCTCCCAACGAATCGTGTGAATTACTGGAGAAACCTCGCATCGTTGAAACATTTCGAGATTGCGAAGTGGTTCAAACACGGGCCCCCAAAGCGAGTCGCTCAAGTCGATGATCCCTTGCTCGCCATTGCTGAATTGGACGTGAAGTCGGTATTCAGCGAGGTACTCAACTGCCGTAACTTCAAGCATCTCATATCACTCCAGCGGCGGGATTTGATTCAGTGGCCGGTGCTGTTCGGCGAGTTGCCAAATGGATGTCACGCATTCGCCACGGTCTTTCGAGTCCGGCTCCGCGGTTCACCTCGGACTGGTGACTGCGACGGTGCTTCCGGTGCGGGGCGTGGCCGTCGGCTGATCGGGGCCGTGTCCTCGCACGCGGATGCCCGGTTCCCTTGTCATGCGCATCACGATGTACCACAGGACCAGGACGACCCCCAGGATTCCGAGCAGCGCCCAGAGTCCTTCGCGTTTCAGTCGCTGAGCGAGCAGTTTCACGGGCGCGATGGCGCCGTCGCGCCGCTGCTGGACCAGTACCGCCATTTCCTGCGGCCGGCCGTTGGCCTCGGGCAGGGCGACGCGTTCGACCGCCGCGATCCAGTCCCCTGCATATGCGCCGCCGCCCGCCGCCTGAGCCAGCGGATCCTTGTGGCTGTACCGCTTGTCGGCGCGGATAGCGGCCAGTTCCGAATCAACGACCCGGAATTTCTTGCCGGCCATCGGATCGCGCACGGATTGCCCTTCGCGGGCCAATTCATCGAAATGCGGGTGCTGCAGGATAACGCCCTTGTTGGCTCCGTCGCGTTCGTCAACCAGAACCGCGAAGCGATCCCCGGCGGAGTTGCTTCGGAAATACGAAAAATCACCCAGGTTCACCGAAAAAGCGAGAACGCCGACGACTTCGGAAGTGCCCGGCTTGAAGATCGGAGTGGCCACCGCCACTCGCCATTTCAGCGTGATGGTGCTGCGAAACGCGGCCGAAAGATGCGTCCTTCTCAGCGGCGGAATTCCGCCGGGCGGATTCTCCTGTGTGAAGCCCGGGATGTCCGACGGCAGACCGTTGTAATAGGTGCGGAATGCGTAATTCCAGCCAACCGAACTCTGGTCCTTCAGCGCGTCCGCGTAGGCCGAGGCCAGCATCCGCCCCTTGGCGTCCAGAGCGAAAATGCTCGCGAACTTGGAGGCCGACGGATCATTGCGGAGTTTGGACACATGGTTGGCCAGTCGCCGTTCGAGAAACAGGTTCAGTTCGTTGCGGCGGGGATCGCCGAGAAACTGGCCTCGCCACTTGCGGACATCGTCGATCGGGATGTTCTTGTCGGTCAGCTGGCTGTTCAATTGCTGCACGAGACGGGAATCGGCCACTGCCGTGAACTTGTCGTAGAGTTCGGCGGATTCGGCCTCGGACTGGATCAGGTAGAAATACCGCTCGATCTCCCCCTCGATCGATCTGGCCGCGAACTTGGCGGCGAATTCGTTGGCCTCTCGGGCGCGCAGGGTGATGAAGTCTTCCGAGTCGCGGACCGCCCGCTGATAGCCTCGCGTGCCGAACAGGGCCACGATCAGCAGCAGCAGCACCGGACCCACGAATCCCAGCAGCACCAAGGGCCTTCGCAACCGAGATGACTCGCGGGACTGCAGCGCGTCGAGCACCGACTGGACATTCGCGAATCGCTTGGCCGGATTAGTTGCCAGGCATCGTTCGATAATCTCCGCAAGTGCTCGATCCACTCCCGGCACCCGCCGGTGCGCGGTCAGCGGCGGCGCCGTGCGAATCGAATGCTGGTATCGCGACAGACGCTCGGCCAGATCCTGCGACGATTCGATGCCCTGCGTCGCTTCGTCCGTGCGGAACGGAGGTTCGCCCACGAGCATCCGGTAGAAGATCGCGCCGAGCGCGTAGACATCCCACCGGGCATCGGGCAACGCGTTGAGGTCCGCCTGTTCGGGCGCCATGTAGAAGAGCGTGCCCAGCGCGGGGGTCTGCTCGTGCGACAGACGCGACTGGCCGAAATCCGCCAGACGCGGTTTGTGATCTTCGTCGAGGAGGATGTTGGCCGGCTTCAAATCGCAGTGCAGGATGCCTTTGCCGTGGGCGTGCAGCAGTCCGACCGCCATCTCGCAGAAAAGGTCCAGCGCTCGGGCCATCGGCAACGCCCCCTGCCGCTGCAGCAGATCCTCCAGCGAACCGTTCTCGATGTAGTCCATCACGTAGAACGGGGGGTCCGCGTCCCAGCCGACATCCAGCAATTGGACGATGTACCGATCAGCCGATAGGAAGACCAGCTTTTCGACTTCCCGCGAAAGCGTGGACCAGTCGAATCGCGAATGGTGGGTGTAGAACTTGATCGCCACTCGCCGGTTCGTATTGCGGTCAACGCCAATCCAGACTTCGCCGTACGCACCCGATCCGAGCAGCCGCTGAATCGTGTAGCCCGGGATCTCGGCGGGCGGCCGAGACCTCTGAAGGCTCAGATCGCGCGCACGATCCTGCTGATCGCCGGACTGGGATTGTGTCTGATCGGAAGTGGACATGCCGGTATGTTATCACATTCTTCTTTTGCACCTTCAACACTCAATTCGTCGGGAATTGCCAGTGGCAAGGAGGCACGCCAGACAGGGCGGGTGTGAAGGAGTCTGGAGTCTGGAGGAAGACAAATGCCTTTCTGACTGGCGATCCGCCGGTAGGTTTCAAATCCGACATCGATTCGCAAGTCACACGGGTGAACTGGCCTCAGGTGTTGTCACAATTCGTGCAAACGACGGGGCAATACTCCCGTCTTGGGTGGCACGGGTGGCTGGTCCACCCGTGTTCGAACCTGCCGCGTTTCCTTCCATACACCATTCGCATCGCACACATCTTGCGGATAATGCCCCAATGCGTGAGTTCGCAAATTCGATACGTTATCGCTAACCGTTCGTCAGCGACATACGGGCGGACAAGCCACCCCTGCCACCCAATAGTGGCCACCTTCTTACCGGCTACCGACTACCGGCTACCGGCATCGCTGTTGGGGGTGCTGCACCGTTGCGGCTTCTCCTTTCCCAGGGGGAACGGGGTGCAAACAGCGCCAGCACGGACAGCGAAGGCACGAATGATCGCGCAAGCCTGGGAAGTTCTGACATTGACCCCGAATGGGCTTCTTCTAGAATGCGGCGAAATTCATTGCCCCCAGGGACCACTCTGTCGCCGCATTGCCGCCTGAAACCGCACGAACGCTTGAAAACACCTATGGCTGAACCGAAAACGAATGCCGAACGTCAACCCGAAGATGCTTCTTCCAGCCAGTTGGAGGCTGTTCGTCGGGATAAATTGCGTCGCCTGCGGGAGATGGGCGTTGACCCCTGGGGTGGCCGATTCGACGATCGACTGCTGATCGGTGCCATCACGGCGCGGGCTGGTGAGGTCAAATTCCAGCAGGAAGACGGTTCTCAAGTCGAGGTCCCGCCCCTGGTCAAGCACGAGGGCCTCGATCCGAAAACAGGGCGGGCGACCACACAGTGGATGGTTGAGGAAGCGGCCGGCGAGGCTCCCGTGGCGTTCCGTGATTGGGTGACCAAGCTCGGAGCCGGCGAGTTTCACGGACCGAAAGTACGTGCCGCGGGGCGCGTGGTGCTTCAGCGCGACAAGGGCAAGCTGCTGTTTCTCGATATTCAGGACTGGTCGGGCAGGATCCAGCTGTTTGTGGGACGCGACCAAGTGGGGCCGGAAAACTGGGAGCTGATTCGCTGCATTGACCTTGGCGACATCGTCGGGGTTGACGGCGAATTGCGGCGAACCCGGCTGGGCGAACTGTCGATTTTCGCGGATCGCCTGCACATTCTTACAAAGTCCATGGTGCCGCCGCCGGAGAAGCACCACGGTCTGACCGACCCCGAACTGCGGCAGCGGATGCGGTATCTGGATCTGACCTACGGCGAGGGAGTTCTTGAGCGATTCCGCAATCGCACGAAGATCGTCGAATCAATTCGCGGGACGCTGTCTCGTGCCGGATTCTGCGAGGTCGAGGGGCCGACGCTGCACTCGATTGCCGGTGGCGCGGCGGCTCGCCCGTTCATCACGCACCACAACACGCTGGACATGCAGTTGTTCCTGCGCATAGCGCTGGAGCTGCATTTGAAGCGACTGCTGGTTGGCGGAATGGAACGCGTTTACGAATTGGGCCGGGTTTATCGCAACGAAGGGATCAGCCCCCGCCACAACCCCGAGTTCACGATGCTCGAGGCCTATCAGGCGTTCGGCGATTACCGCACGATGATGGACTTGACCGAGCGTCTGATCGTCGAAGCGATCGAGGCGACGGGAGGCAAGAGCCGCGTGACGTGGGGCGATGCGGTGATCGACTTTACTCCGCCCTTCGCACGCAGGACCTACGACGAGTTGATTGCCGAGCACGCGGGAGTGGATCCGCGCGACGCGGTGGCGGTGGCCGCCGAGGCGAGCCGCCTGGGTTTTGTTCCGGCCGGCAAGCACCCCGACGTCGTGAAGAATTTTGTCTTCGAGCAGCGAGTGGAAGAGCGGCTGCAGGGCCCGGTCTTCGTGATCGACTATCCGGCCAGCATCTGTCCGCTCACGAAGCGCAAGCGGGAAAATCCGGAAATCGCGGAACGATTCGAGTTGTACATTCGCGGTATGGAAATCGCGAATGCCTACACGGAACTGAACGATCCCGATCTCCAGGAAGAACTGTTCAAGACTCAGCTGGCTGGACTGCCGGAAGAAGACTCGATGGCACGCATGGACACGGACTTCGTCCGTGCGCTGCGGCACGGCATGCCGCCGGCCGGCGGACTGGGAGTCGGCATTGATCGGCTCGTGATGCTGCTGACCGGAGCACCATCGATCCGTGACGTGATCCTGTTCCCGCTGCTGAGGACGGAAATCGCGTAAAGCAATCGCCGGGGATTCGGCGAACGGTTTTGATTAGCCAAAGGATTGGCGATGTACAAACTGCTTCTCTCGTGGCGATATCTCCGCACTCGCTATATCGCCTTGGCGTCGATCATCAGCGTCACGCTGGGAGTGGCCACGCTCGTGGTGGTCAACAGCGTGATGTCCGGCTTTTCCCGCGAGATGCACCAGCGTCTGCACGGGATTCTCTCGGACGTCGTGTTCGAGAGCCACGATCTGGACGGCTTTCCGGATCCCCAGTGGCACATGGACCAGATCCGCAAGGTGCTGGGTGACAAACTCGCGGGAATGACGCCCGTGGTCCACGTGCCCGCTCTGCTGCGGATGAAGGTGCACGGCCAGTACCACACGCGGCAGATCAACCTGATCGCAATTGATCGCGCGACCTACGCACAGGTCAGCGATTTCGGCCAGTATCTCCTGCATCCGAAAAACCGCGAGCGGCTGGACTTTCTGCTGCGCGAGGACGGTTATGCCCCGGGGCGCAAGGACTTTCCGCCGTCGGGCTGGCGTCATCGACGCGTCGCGGCGGGACTTGAGCGATCGCTGGAAATGGAACGGGCGGCGATCGCCGCGGCTCAGGCGCAGTCGGCCGGTGCCGCGTCTCAGGCCAGCCCATCTCCTGCGATGGCCCCGGACCCCTACATGTCGGTCGCGCCCGTCCAGCCTGAATCCGTGTTCGATCCGATGAAGGAGCAGCACCCGGGCATCATTCTGGGCATCGCGGTCTGCAGCGTTCGGGCCCGCGACCAGCAAGGCGAGGTGCGGGACTACTACCTCGGCCGGCCGGGCGACGACGTGGAGGTGATCTTTCCGAACGTGGGCAACGTGCCCAAGCCGGTGAATTCGTTCTTCACGATCGTCGATCTGTACGAAAGCAAGATGAGCGAATACGACTCAAGCTTTGCCTTCGTGCCGCTGGAAAAACTCCAGGATCTGCGGGGCATGATCGAGCCGCTGACGGGAGTGGCCAGTGTCACTTCGATTCAGATCAAGTTGAAGCCGGGCACCGATCTGAAGGCGGTCCGCGATTCGCTTCGCGCTCAGTTTCCGCCGGAGAAGTTCCCGTACCGGATCGAAACGTGGCGAGATCTGCAGGGGCCGCTGTTGGCGGCCGTGCAGCTTGAAACAACGATCCTGAACATCCTGCTGTTCCTGATCATCGCCGTGGCCGGGTTCGGAATTCTGGCGACGTTCTTCATGATCGTCGTGGAAAAGACCCGGGACATCGGGGTACTCAAGTCGCTCGGCGCTCCCAGCCGCGGTGTAATGAGCATCTTCCTCGGATATGGAATCTCCCTCGGCGCCGTCGGCTCCGGAGTGGGCATGGTGCTCGGATTGCTGTTCGTGATCTACATCAATCAGATCGCCGACCTGGTCGAGTGGGTGACCGGGCACGAGGTCTTCGATCCCACGGTCTATTACTTCCAGGAAATCCCGACCAGCATCGACGGGTTGACCGTCGTCTCCGTGGTGGCGGGCGCGATAGTGATCGCCGTGCTGGCCAGCGTGCTTCCCGCCATCCGGGCGGCGCGGCTGCACCCGGTGGAAGCTCTTCGCTACGAATGACGCACTGCTAACAGAGGCGAAAAGCCGATGAATCAGCTGTTGAATCTCGTGTCGGACCGTTCGGCTCATGTGCACCGCGCGGCGCACCCGCACGCGGACTTTGGTCCTGCGATTGAGGAACCGGCTCCGTGCGTGCCGCTGCTGAGCGCCAGCGGAGTCGTCAAGAGTTACCGCAAGGGCCGGCACGAGGTGCCCGTGCTTTCGGGAGTCGACTTCTCCATCGCGGCCGGCGAGTTCACGGCCATCGTGGGGCAGAGCGGTTCGGGCAAGAGCACTCTGCTGCACCTGCTCGGCACGCTCGACGCGCCGGACAGCGGCGAGATACATTTCGAGGGCAAACGCATCGACAACGTGCCGACCTCGACTCGCGACAAGCTCCGCAACGAGCAGTTCGGGATGATCTTCCAGTTCTACCATCTGCTGCCGGAACTCTCGGCTCTGGAGAACGTTCTCGTTCCGCGGATGATTGCCGAGGGCGTCGTCCGCTACTGGTACAATCGGCGCCGGCACCTGCAACAGGCCGCGCAGTTGCTCGAGATGGTCGGGCTGGGGCATCGGCTCCGCCACAAGCCCCGCGAGCTGTCAGGCGGCGAAATGCAGCGTGCCGCGATCGCCCGCGCGCTCATCTCGCGCCCTCGAGTTCTGCTGGCCGACGAACCCACCGGAAATCTCGATCGAAAGACGGGCGACGAGATCATGCGCATCCTGCGCAGCTTGAACGCCGACCAGAACCTCACTATAGTCATGGTGACCCATGACCCGGCGATCGCGGCGCAGGCCGATCGCACCGTCCGCCTGGTCGAGGGACGCGTCGAAGCAGCCTGATCCGGCTGCCGCAGGGGGGGCCGCGCGTTTTCGCGGCAGTGCCGCGCTTTGCCGACGGTTCGGTACGCGGTGTTCCAGCGGTCCGGCGCGTTCGGATTCGTCAACCGGGACCGATTTCACTCTTGCCAACGTGGGCCACGCCATGTCCCTGAAGATCTACATCAACGGGCACCTGTTCGAAAAAGAAGAAGCGAAGATCAGCGTGTACGACCACGGCTTGCTTTACGGCGACGGCGTGTTCGAGGGCATGCGGATTTACAACGGCAAGGTCTTTCGACTCGAGCAGCACCTGGAACGGCTCTGGAATTCGGCGAAAGCCATCCGACTCGAGGTTCCCCTGTCACCCGAAGAGTTGGCCAGGGACGTGGTGACGACGGTTCGCGCCAACGGCATCGACAACGGCTACATCCGGCTCGTCGTGACTCGCGGCGTCGGCACGCTGGGACTGGATCCCAACAAATGCGCGAATCCGCAGATCATCATCATCGCCGACCATATCGAACTGTATCCGCAGTCCTTCTACGACAAAGGGCTGGAAATCGTTACGGTCAGCACCATCCGTAATCATCCGGCGGCCCTTAGCCCGCGGATCAAGTCGCTGAACTATCTGAACAACATCCTCGGCAAGATCGAGGGACAGCAGGCCGGTTGCGTCGAAGCGCTGATGCTGAATCACCAGGGGCAGGTGGCCGAGTGCACCGGCGACAACATCTTCCTCGTCTCCAAGCGGCAGCTGCTCACGCCGCCGATCGACGCGGGGATTCTCGAAGGCATCACCCGCGAGGCCGTGATTGAACTGGCCCGCGAGGCAGGACTGGTCGTGCGCGAGGTTTCGCTGACGAAACACGATGTCTACATCGCCGACGAGTGCTTCCTCACGGGCAGCGCGGCGGAAATCGTGCCGGTTGTGAAAGTGGACAGCCGCATTATCGGAGACGGCAAACCCGGCCCGATCACGCGAGATCTCGAAAAGCGGTTCCACGAACTGACGCGGCGATAGACCATGAACTTGATCCGCGCTCATTGCTCGCCGGACCCGGCAATTCAACTGGCCGTTGCGGCGATGTTCCTGGGTGTGTCGTCGCTCGTTCCACTGAGCGCCCTGTCACAGACCCCGGCGCAAACGGCCGGAAAGACTCAGGCCGCCGGACAGGCTCAGACGTCCGCGCAGCCTCAGGCTCCCGTCAGCCCGCCGACCTATATGGGCAGGACCATTGCCCAGACGATGCACTACACCGGGGCCGAGTGGCTTATTCGCGAAAACCGAGAAAGCGAGGAACGCTCGTCGCAGATGCTGGCCCAGCTGAACGTGAAGCCCCGCATGACCGTCTGTGACATGGGCTGCGGCAACGGATTCCACTCGATCAAGCTCGCGCGGCTCGTCGGGGCCGCAGGATCCGTGCTCGGCGTGGATGTGCAGCCGGAAATGCTGCGGCTGCTCGATCTGCGTGCCAAGCAGGCGGGTGTCGAAAACATCAAGCTGATCCTGGGCACGGTCGACAATCCGGGCCTTCCGGACGGAAAAGTCGACCTGATTCTGTGCGTGGATGTGTACCACGAGTTCTCCGATCCCGAATCCATGTTGCGCGAGATGCGCGAGGCGCTCGTTCCCAAAGGCCAGCTGGTGCTTGTCGAGTTCCGAGCGGAAGATCCGAACGTCCCGATTCAGCCGCTTCACAAAATGAGCAAGGCTCAGATCAGGAAGGAACTCGGTGCCAACGGATTCCGTTGCGAACGCGAGTTCGACGGCCTGCCCTGGCAACACATGATGTTTTTCACCCGTGAGTGATCCTCTTCATCGCGACGCCCCGGCTCAATCAGCGGAGCATCCGGCGCCCGGCGGCGATCGCTCCGGGGGCCGGTTCGCGCGTTTCTGGACCGCGGAGCGAGGCTGGCAGTTGATCGAGATCGGTCTGATCTTCGCGTTCATCTTCGCGATCGCCGGCACTCCGCCGCCCGATGTGAACGAGTCCCATTACCTGGCCAAGGCCAAGCACTACTGGAATCCCGCCTGGTGTCGCGGCGATTTTTTTCTGGAATCGGCCGATGCACACCTGGTGTTTTACTGGACGGTCGGCTGGCTGACCCGCTTCCTGTCGCTCGATGCGGTGGCCTGGGTCGGGCGCGTGCTGACGTGGTTGCTGCTGGCCTGGAGCTGGCAGCGTTTGAGTTCCGCGTTGTTGCGCGGCCGCCTGTATTCGGTGCTCACGGCGGGGCTGTTCGTCACGCTTCTGGATCGGGCCCAGATGGCCGGCGAATGGGTCGTGGGAGGCGTCGAAGCCAAGGGCTTCGCGTACGTTCTTGTGCTGGTGGCGCTGCGGGCCCTGGCATTGGGGCAATGGAACCGCGTCTGGCTGTTGCTCGGCACGGCCAGCGCATTTCACGTGCTGGTCGGCGGATGGTCCGTCCTGGCGGCCCTCTTCGCGTGGCTGGTGTGCAGCGATCGCAAACTGACGCTCCGTTTCTGCGCGTGTCTGGCCGCCGGGTTTGTACTGGCGCTGCCCGGCTTGCTGCCGTCTGCGACATTGACTTGGGGAACGGAGGGCGAGGTCGCCCATCAGGCCGCTCGCATCTACGTCTTCCAGCGGCTTGGGCATCATCTCGTGTTTCACAGACTCCTGCATCACCTCGTGCTGCGCAGCTTATGCCTTGCGGTAGTCTGGCTCGTGCTCTCGGCATGGCAGTTTCGCGACCTTCGCTGCCGTCGCCTGTCGGGGTTTATTGCCGCGGCAGTGCTGATCGCCTTGATCGGGATAATGATCGACGTGGCCTTGCCGCATCAGCCGACGCTGGCAGCATCGCTGTTGCGGTTCTACTGGTTCCGGCTGGTCGACGTGGCGTTGCCGCTGGGAGTGTCGCTGCTGAGCGTGATCGCATGCGTTCGAATCGGCGCGTGGCGCATGATTCCGGGCCGACTGTCGCTGGCGGCGATTGCGGTTCTCGTAGTCATTCATACGATCGACGTCGTGCGACGACACCAGGCGGATCCGCGTCCCGGCGCGGTGGCCCAATTGGCCCCATACTCGTACATCAGCCCCGAGCGCCGCATGAGCCGCCTCGAGTTGTGGAAGGATGCCTGCCGCTGGATTCGGGAGAACACGCCCGAAGGATCTGTTTTCCTCACGCCCCGGTATCAGCAGACTTTCAAGTGGTATGCCAGCCGCGCCGAGATAGTGAACTACAAGGACGTTCCGCAGGACGCCAAGGGATTGGTGGAGTGGTGGCATCGCATGGAGGAGCTGCATCCGCGCACTTCCGAAGGAAATATCATCTCCCTGGCCTCATTGGATCTCAGGGCGTTGGCGGAGAAGTATCACTTCCAATACGTGCTGGTGGATCGCAATCGCACGCTGCGCCGCTTGCCGTTCCCCAAGGTCTTCCCGCCCGACACGCCGGCAGTGAGTCTGTACGAAGTCTACAAAATCACGCCGCAACCGAGCGGTCCGTGATAGAATCCTCGGCGTGGATTGATTGCCCGCGGCTTGGTTGGCTATGGCCTGTTTGCATGCGGCGAGTCCATGCTTCCAACGTGTCGGCGGTCTGCCGGCAGACCATGGCTGCCTCAAACTGCACGCGAACCTGTCCGGGCGGATGAGCGTCTTGTGGAAAGACGGCGCTGCGATCCTGCAGTTTCCAAGCCGCGCGAGAAGAGGAGGTGCACGATTTCCCACGCCGAAAAGCTGATCGAAAAACTGTCGCGCAATGACGGGAGTTTGACGGCGTGGCTAGCCGATCGACTGCAGCGACCATTGCCTGACACCGATCCCGGTTCGCTCGGCGCACCGGAACTCAGCTACGGACGGCATTTGATGCCGCCGCTGCCGAACTCGCGCCGTGCGGCGGTGTTGATTCTGCTTTATCCGACCGCAGCCGGCTGGACGCTGCCGCTGACGCTGCGGCCGGAGACGTTGTCGGTGCATGCGGGGCAGATCAGCTTGCCGGGCGGACGCATCCATACGCGGGAGTTACCGGAACAGGCTGCGTGTCGCGAATTCGAGGAGGAACTCGGCGGTTCAGCGGCTGAGTTCTCGCTGCTCGGCCGGCTGTCGCCTCTGTTTGTCTACGGCAGCAACTTCTTCGTCCAGCCCTGCGTCGCAACGACACGCGAGCGCCCGCAGCTGATTCCGAATCCGTCGGAAGTTGAGCGTGCGGTGGAGCTGCCGCTGTCGGAATTGTTCAATGATGCCCGCCACGGAGGCCACTGGATCCGACGCAACGGGATTCGCTTTCGCGCGCCGCACCTGCTCTGGGATGGCTGCCGGATCTGGGGCGCGACTCGCATGATCCTCGGCGAGTTGATCAGCGTTCTGCGCCAGTGGAGCGCTTGATCCGACGGCCCGCAGCCCTCGCAGCGCATGTGCGTCCGCCGGTGGTCTTTTTTGCTCTTCATCCGTATATTGGTCCATTCGGGGTGTTTTTCCGCAAACACGGTAAGCCAGGAACGTCCATGGTAAGAGTCGGTATTTTGGGTGCGACCGGTTATACGGCCCTGGAGTTGATCAAGCTCCTGCTGCGGCATCGCCAGGCGCGGATCACGGCGGTGACGAGCCGTCAGGAAGGCCAGCCGCATATTTCGACCGTCCATCCCCAACTCACGGGGCGGCTTGATCTGACGCTTCAGGATCTGTCGCCGGAGACTGTCGCTGCGCAATGCGACTGCGTTTTCAGTTGCCTGCCGCACGCGGCGTCCGCGTTGATCATCATGAAGATGCTGGACACCGACGTGAAGGTCATCGACTTCAGTGCCGATTATCGACTGCGCGACGTCGCGACGTACGAGGAGTGGTACGGAAACCGGCATCCCGATCCGCAACGGATCGGCAAGGTCGTGTACGGCCTGCCCGAACTGTTCGGAGACCAGATCCCCGGTTCGCAGCTCGTGGCGAATCCCGGTTGTTACACGAGCACCGCCATCCTCGCGCTGGCGCCGCTGCTGTGCAAGCAGATCGTCGATCCAAAGGATCTCATCATCGACGCCAAGAGCGGCGTTTCCGGTGCGGGCCGTACGCCCAAGCTCACGACCTTGTTTCCGGAGTGCAACGAGAGCATTTCCGCGTACTCCGTCGGTCGGCACCGTCACACGCCGGAAATCGAGCAGATCCTGAGTCTGGCGAGCGGCCAGCAGGTCGAGGTGCTGTTCACGCCGCATCTGGTTCCGATGGACCGCGGCATTCTCTGCACGATCTACGCCCGGCCCCTGCGACCGGTCACCGAAGACGAATGTCTCGAACTCATGCAGGAGTTCTATCGCGATAAGCCGTTTGTGCGGGTCGTCGATCATCTGCCGGCGACGAAGGATGTGAGCGGCACGAATTACTGCGATATCAGCGTGCGGCTGGTTCGCGGCCGGCTGCTCGTGCTGGCCTGCATCGACAACCTGATTAAGGGCGCTTCGGGCGTCGCCGTCCAGAACTTCAACTTGATGCACGGCTTCGACGAACGCGAAGCCCTGGCCTGAGTCGAGACTAACGAAGACCAGAGTGAACTGACACCAAGAACGTGCGGGATGGATGCGCCGATGAAGAACTTGCCATGGGGATTTCGGTTTGCGGGCGTGCACTGCGGCATCAAGCAGGATGCGGCGAAAGAAGACCTGACGCTGATTGTTTCCGACGAACCGTGCGTTGCCGCCGGCGTTTACACGACGAACCTGATCGTCGCAGCGCCGGTGCAGCTCGACCGACAGCGGACCCCGATGGCCGACGCACGGGTGCTGGTGGCCAATTCAGGCAACGCCAATGCGTGCACCGGCGAGCGGGGGGCACGCGACTCGCGGGAAATGGCTCAGCGAGCGGCATTGGCCTGCGGTGCCGAGGAACGCCAGTCACTCGTCATGTCGACCGGAGTGATCGGACATTTCCTTCCCATGGCGAAGATCGCGCAGGGAATCGAATCAGCCGTCTCCCGACTCGGCCGCGACGAGGCGGCCTGGCTGTCTGCGGCGCGGGGAATTACGACCACCGACCGCTCTCCGAAGATCGCCTGCAGGAGCCTGACGCTCCGGGGACGCGAGGTGCGGGTGGCCGGCATGGCCAAGGGGGCCGGCATGATCGGGCCTCGCATGGCAACCATGCTCGGCATCATCATGACGGACGTCCGGCTGTCGGTCGACAACGCCCAGCGATCGCTGCAGGCAGCCGTCGATCGCAGCTTCAACTGCATCAGCGTCGAAGGGCACATGAGCACGAACGACACCGTGCTGCTGCTGGCGTCCGGAACCGCGCAGGCCGAAGCGATCGACGGTGACGATCTGCGGCAATTCCAGGCGGCGCTCGACGATGTATGCGTCGAACTTGCCAAGATGATCCCCGACGACGGTGAAGGCGCGACTCACCTGATTACCATCGATGTGCGCGGATGCGCCTCGCGCGAAGCGGCCTATCGCATTGCGGTGTCCGTTGCGAACAGCGCGCTGGTCAAGTCGGGTGTGGCAGGCAACGATCCCAACTGGGGACGCGTCGTATCCGCCGCCGGATATGCCGGCGTCCCGTTCGATCCGCAGAAACTGCAGCTCAAGCTGAACGGCACCGTGGTGTTTCGCGAAGGCGGGCCGGCGTCCTTTGATGCCAAGGCTCTCTCGCAGTGCATGCGGGACAACCGTGAAACGCATCTCGAACTGGAATTCGGCGAGGGAAATGACGAAGTCCGCTACTGGACCAGCGATCTGACTGTGGATTATGTGAAATTCAATTCGGCCTACACGACGTAGACTTCTTGCGTCGGACGAGGGAATTGCTCAACCGGACACTCGGTCAACCGAACGTCTGTGCGAGATCGCGGATGTAGTCCAGTGCTTCATCGAGTTCGGAAGCCGGGGCTCCGGCCACTCGGCCGGCCTCGTCGCACCGCGCGAGCATTACCAGCTCCTCGTAGCTCTCGGCCGCCTTGAGCCGCCGCTTTGCCCGCGCGCCGAGTGACCCGTCGAGGATCGCATGCCCGTCGTGATGATGTTCAATCAGCCATGCGGTTCGGGGCGTGATGAACCCGTCCAGCGATTCCAGCGCCGATGCAATGTGATTCTCCGGATCGATAGCCTTGCCCACGTCGTGCAGCAGCGCGGCCAGGAGGAATTCCTCGTCGTAGGGGAGCTCGTCGCGAGCCAGATCGAAAACCTGCAGGCTGTGGTAGAGCGCGTCGCCTTCAGGATGGTATTTTCGTGACTGCTGAACGTGTTCCAGCGGCAGCAGCAATGCCTCGTAGACCTGGAACCGATCGACCTTCTCCTCGAGTTCCGACACGGCTTCCTCAAGGTCGATATCCTGGTACTCCAACTGCAGAAGCTGTTCGAGTTCGGCGATGCTCGCCCGCTCGATGGCTTTGCCTGTGACGGAACTCTTGAAGACGTAGTGGGCCTTGTCTGCGGCGTAGATCGTCAACTCGAACGGAAAACGATCCTGCACGTGAATGTGGACATACGTCCGCTCTTCGCCGTGCTTGCGCACTCGCTTGTGCTCGACGTCATAGACGAAACCTTCCGCATCGAGCGCGGCGGTGACGCCCTCGAGACTGTCGGCGAAGAGATGAATGTCGATGTCCGAGCCCTGACGAATGTGGCCCGTCATCACGCTGCCGATCAACCGCGGGCGGAACCGCCTCAGGATTCGCATCATGCGCAGCGCTTCGAGACGCATGTCGCGGAGGTTCTCGCGGCGGCGGTCGCCTTCATGCAGTCTGGCGAACGACTGGATCTCGTCGCGGATCTCGGCGTTGCTGGGCAGATCAAGCGGCTTGACCCATCCCCGGCACACGCGACGTGCCGCTTTCATTTTGGCGCGGTAGTACTCCGACTCTCGCCGGTCGTACATCAATCGTGCGGCTTCCCAGGCAATCTGACGACGCAATTTCGAAGGGTTATTGTGCACCATCGAGGAGGAAGTAAAGGGACGCTGCCCTTGAAGAAAGAGCGACCGGCCGAGCTGTTTCCGGCGAGAAGCCGCTGGGAGGATTTTCGTACGAGACGAAACGCGATGGTTCAGAGTTTCTGCGGCGTCAAGGGCGCCGGAACTTCGAGTGACACGATCTGGAGCGTTCCTTTACGCTCCAGCGTCAATCTTAGCGGACTGGCGAGAGAAGTCACTAGGTTCATGAATTCGTCGGGCGTGCGGAACGGCTGCTCGTCCACTGCGTAGATTCGATCGCCGACTCGGACATCGGCCGCCGCGGACGGGGAGCCGGGAATGACCCGCGTCACGATCAGCGTGCCCGGTTCGGCCGGATCCTCCCGCCAGGAAAGCCCCAGGCGAGTCGGCGAGCCGTCGAGTTGCACGCTCAGCCGAATCGGTTCGGGTGACCCGCTGCGCCGCAGAACGGTTGCTACCGGAGTTGTCGCGGCCAGCACCGACCTGCGGAACGACTCGCCGTCGCGCACGGGCTGGTTGGCGAATTCGACAAGTCGATCCCCGGGCTGGATGCCCGACCGCTCCGCAGCGGAAGCCGCGTCGACCTCGGTCACAACCAGACCTTCCGCCGAGGGATCCTGTGTCCAGCGAAGGCCCAATCGCGGCTCAGCCGGAGGCAGGGGACGCTCCAGCTGACGCTGGTCCGACGGTGATTCCTGCTGGGAAGACGGCCGGAATCTGAACGTATCCGGGCGCATCGCTGCTTCGTATGCGAGGCTGAACGCGAGTCGAGTTATCTGTTCCATACCGGTCGAGTTGATCCGTTTGGCGTCATCGCTCGGCCTGTGCATGTCGTCGTGCAGGCCGGTGTGCAGCATCAGCGATGGAACCCGATGCTCGAAAAACGAATAGTGATCGCTGTTCGGTTTCAACTCCCAATCGAAGGCCAGCGCCATGCGCGGATCATGCTCGGTTTCGGAAATGAACCGCCGCAAGCCGGCCGCAGTGCGAGTTCCGAAAATTTCGACACGCTCGTCCCGCATGCGTCCGATCATGTCGAGATTGATCGCCAGGACGATTTTCTCCAACGGGATCGGCGGATGGCTGGCAAAGTACTTGGAGCCGAGCAGGCCGAGTTCTTCGCCGTCCCATAGCGCCAGGATGATCGAACGGCGAGGCGCGGCCGGCAACGTCCGGATCGCTTCGAGGATTTCGAGTACCCCGGAAACACCGCTCGCATTGTCATCGGCTCCGTTGTGAATCTGGCCGAACGGGCCGAGACTCCTTCGCGGACTGCCGTAACCCACGTGATCGTAGTGAGCGCCGATCAGGACGAACTCCTGCCGCAATTGAGGGTCACTTCCCTCGACCAGTCCGATCACGTTCTTGAAAGCCTGGTCGAATTCCTCGGTATAGCTGCCGTTGTCCCCGAGCGGTTTCAAGCCGGCGGACTGAAATCGATCGACCAGATAACCGCCAGCGGCCTGGATGCCGCGAGTGCCCGATTGGCGGCCTTCCATCGAATCATCGGCCAGCACATCCACGTGTTGCTGGAGGTCCGCCGAACGGATCGAAGCCAACGCTTCCATGCACTCGGTGCGGCCGACAGCCCAAGCCGCCGCCGACGCGCACGCCATCAGGATCCAAATGGCTGCGGCCAAGCGGCTTATCGCATTCAACGGGGATTTGCGGGGCATGCGGGTTTATTTCGGCATCGTGCCGCAGGGAACGAGAGACCAGATTGGTTAGGCCGGCCGGAACGCTTGTTGGCCGCATTGGTTTGTCCGTTAGAAACGGCATCGTCGGTCTGCCGCTTCGTTCTGCCTTATTCAAACCGAATTCGGCTCGCACAGGTTCCGCGACGGGGCCTGCGCATCCATTGCAGTTCTCGGGCGAATCGACTCAGTGGAAATATACCCCAGTTTGAATGGAATGGCCTACGCCGTTTTTCTCACGCCGAGCAACCGACTCCGCCGATTGTGGCTTGCAGACAAAGCGTCGATGTTACACAATGCTCAAAGTGCCCACAGCGCACGGCAGTGCGAAGTTCGAAAGACGGTTCGCACCCGCCCGGAGAGGTGGCTGAGTGGTCGAAAGCGCCGGTTTGCTAAATCGGTGTAGGGGTAACACCCTACCGCAGGTTCGAATCCTGTCCTCTCCGTTGCCGCCTGTTGCCCGTGAATCTAAGTCCTAGAGCCACGGGCATTTGCGTTTCTTGGGGCTCCCAAGAAGTTCCCGTTTGTAGCGCTTTTTGTAGCGTTTTGCAGCGGACAGCTTCTCTGAGGAGTACCTTCCATGGCGTCTGTTTCCCACACCAAGCAGCCCAAGAAGTCCTTCCGTGTCGGCCGGGTCCGCGCCTTCCTGCGCGGCCGCGTGTGGTACCTGTGCTACCACGAAAACGGCAAACGCCATCAGCCGCGCGTCGGCCCGGATCGCCAACTCGCCAATCAGATGGCAGCCGAGATCAATGCCCAGTTGGAAGCCGGGGCTCCCTCCGCACTCGGCTTCGAACCGATCAGCATTCCCGATCTTCGCGACCGCTGGCTGGAACATCACGAACACGTCCGCCGTTCGTCCCTCCAGACCATCAGTCGCTACCGGGCGGCGACGCAGCACCTGCTGGATTTCGTCGCCCAGGTCCGACCGCTTCGCCGGGCGTCCGACTTCAGCCCCGTGCATGGCGAGGAGTTCGTCCGTTATCTGCGGTCCAAACGGGTCGCCCCCAACGGTCACCCGCGCGCACGGAAGCGGCCCCTGCGCGATTGTGGAGTCAAGTTCATCCTGGAGACCTGCAGCACCCTGTTCAATCACGCGCAGCGTCATCGGCACCTGCCGCCGTACGTCGAGAACCCCTTCCGGACGATCGAAATCGGGCGGATACCCATTGAAGACGCCAAGCCGGTCGTGGCATTCACGGCGGACCAGGAACGGCGATTCCTGGAAGCCTCCGATGATTGGCAGTTCCCGGTCTTTCTGACATTCTTCATGACGGGCCTCCGGCCCGGTGAGTTGACCCACCTGCTGTTGCCCGACGACCTGGATCTCATCAACGGTTGGCTCTTCGTCCGGAACAAAGCGAACCTCGGGTGGCAAATCAAGACCCGGAATGAACGCGACATACCGCTCCTTCCAGAACTGGTGGACGTATTGCGATTGGTGATCGGCGACCGCCGAGAGGGGCCGGTGTTTCGGCAACGCCGTTGTTGCGGGGACTACGTTCCGCCCCTGCGCGGTCACACTCGCCGGACGCTGGAGTCGGAGATGACGCGGCGAATTTCACGAGCCGACGCCTCGGCAGAAGGCTCGGAGCGGAGACTCCGCCAGGCGGCGGCCAAGACCCTGTGGCGCGATCTCGGTGCCGTCAAACCGGACTGGGTGAGACAGGAATTCATCGTACTGACCAAAGCCATCGGATCACCCGAGGTCACCGCGCCGAAGACGCTGCGCCACAGTTTCGCGACCAGTCTGCAGGATGCGAACGTCGATCCGCTGATTCGAAACGAACTGATGGGACACT
The DNA here is from genome assembly GCA_903863885.1 of uncultured Planctomycetaceae bacterium. Classification (GTDB taxonomy): domain Bacteria; phylum Planctomycetota; class Planctomycetia; order Pirellulales; family Pirellulaceae; genus CAIPEB01. The sequence goes on from CAIPEB010000373.1 coordinate 35,024, forward strand.
CGCCCGGCGGCATCAACGGAGCAGGCAGCACGCTGGGAATGACGGCGATCTACACGCATACGCGGCCGGAGACAAAACGGCGCCAACTGGAGGGCGCGCTGCGTGCCCGACCCGCCGCCGCTATTGCCAAGATCTGGTTGGCGCGACGGACATTCGCGACTCGCGACTCGGACGATTCGGCGTCAGCCCAGGCAAATGATCTGTACGAGGCATCGTCCGACGCCATCGGATGGTCTGGGAGGCAAACAGCTCCGGCCCAACGATGACCGTAGAGGCCCGGGCGGGAACCTCTGATCGGAGTGTGAGCGCGGAGCACAACGGGGTTCCAGGATCGCCTGCTGCGACCTAAATTCCGGCCGTTTTGGTGGCAAAATCTTATGCGGGAGGTTTAGCCTTCCGCATCCCCGTCCCTGCTGCCAACCGGCCGGAAATCCCGGCCGGGGCCGGTTCGGAGGAACGGAGGTCACGATGAGATAACTTTCCAACGCATCGATTACCCGGGTGTCGTCAACTGGCCCTGTGGCCGCCGAGTTATTCGGCTGCCGCAGGGCCTCTTTTTATGCGCCCACCGCGGTGTTGGAAGACGCCGTGGTGACAGCGTGAGTTCGATGTGAGCCTCCTCGCGCGAGCGGGGTGGTCGTGTTTCCACATGACCGCCCCGCCGGGGGCGGTCCCTTTTCCCAAAGGAGTCGCCCCATGATTGCCACTGTCCGCAAGCTCCGCGAAACGACCCTGTCCGACGGCCGTGAGCCGTTCATGGCGTTGTTGTCACCGATCAAGGAGCAAGCTCGTTTTGCATTTCGCGACCAGCCGTTTGACCGCCGGCAGGAGCTGGTCGCCGAGGTGATCGCCAATGCTTTCGTCGCCTTCAAGCGACTCGTCGAGCGTGGGCTGTCCGACGTGGTCTACGCAACGCCGCTGGCCCAATACGCCATCAAGCAGGTCCGACGAGGCCGCCGCGTTGGGACCAGGCTCAATGTCCGCGACGTTTCGTCGGAGTACGCGCAGCGTGAGAAACGCATCACCGTCGAACGCCTGGACTGCTTCGATGAAGCGCATGGTGATTGGCGGGAAGTCGTGATCGAGGATCGCAAGGCGGGACCCGCCGACACGGCGGCGGCGCGACTCGACATCGCCGACTGGTTCGCGACTCTGCCCAAACAGAAACGTCGCGTCGCCGAGACACTGGCGCGGGGGGAGACGACGAAAGCCACCGCCCGAAAGTTCAAGGTGTCCGCCGGCCGGATCTCGCAATTGCGGCGCGAATTCGAACGCGGGTGGGAGGAGTTCCAAGGCGAAGCCCGGCTAATCTAGCGGAATCCACCTACTGGACAGTTCACGACGTGGATTGCCACTGTCACCAGCGCCTTCCTTTTTGGGCAGTCCACAACCGAAAGCTCCTCGCTAAGCCCCTCGGCCGGCACATCAGTCCCCTCGCCGCGCGGCCGAAGGGGATCGGTGGGGCCGGCGCGAGGGATGCGGGGGCGCGGCTATTCGCGAGCGCGGATGCCTCCAGTCGGCCGAGATACGGCTGAATGTCATTCTTCGGCAGGAAGGTCGCTTTGGAGGGCGTTCCGCACTTCGTCA
>CAIPEB010000374.1 GCA_903863885.1 uncultured Planctomycetaceae bacterium
TCGCAATCCAGTCGTGCGACTCCACGAGCCCGACGCATGGCGACTCGGCCAGATACTTGGCCTTGAAGTCCACAGGCGACAGACTCCGATCCCGCTCCCGCCAGTCGTCGAACGGCGCCATGACGAGGCGATCCCACTTGCAGCCCCAGTGACGGAGCCATTCCTCGGTCACGCCGCGATGCCGCTCGCAGCGATACGTGATGATCAGCGGTGCGGGAACGAATCGCGGCAACCACAGCGGCCGAGCGTTTGATAGCCACGCTTCGTAGCCGGGATCGTCGTCACCGACCGGGTTGTTTTCACAGATCACGCCGTCCAGGTCCAAGGCGAAGCCGCCAGCGATGTGTGGGTTCTGCACGTGACCGGTGAGCATGCCGCTGTTGACGAGGTTCCACTCAAGCAGATGCGGGCTGGGGAGGATCTCGCCGTAGATGTCGACATGCTGCGTTTGAGCCGGGCGGACGTAGACGGACGCGTAGATCGCTGGATTACTCGCCATTCGCTGCCGGGCGGCGTGCATCGCGTAGCCGTTATAGACCGTGTCGTCGACCACGAGGAATGGTGCGTCGGAAGGAGCCTCGATCTGTCCGCCACGCCAGCCGTGATACAGTCTCCGTGGCCCGTCCTCCGCCAACTCGTACAGCGGCAAGTGCAGCCAGGTGGCCAGCACCGACGCGGGGATCATGCCCGAGCGAGGAATCCCGACGATGCCGGCCAGCACGGGCGGGACCTGGGACATAAGTTTGCGGGTGGCCTCGATGAGGTCGCTGGTCGTGACCCATCGCCACAGGGCGGTGGATTGGTATTCGGGATTGAGATGTGGAGCGGCTGTGTCGTACTTCAGCGGATCCGGAATCGTCACAGTTGTCTTGGTTGGCTTTCCGCCTTCGATGACTTCGGCCGTCGCCGGGCAGATGACTCGCTTCCCGCTCGCTTCCGCAATTGCTCGAGCCTGAATCGGGCAGCTTTCCACAAAGATCGTCGCTTCGGATGCACGATACGCCGCGCCTTTGAACGCGCCCGCGTCGTATGCACGCGTGCGATCGTCCTTCGTAGCCCACGGACCCATCACCAACTGCCGGCAGCGGACACCGTAGCGACGCAGCCAGGCTTCGGTTTGCTCCCGATACTTTTCCAGTCTCGCGGTCACGATCAGCGGAATTTCACACGATCGGACCAGATACTTCGGCCTGACCGTTTCCAGGAACCTGGCGTAACGCGGCCCGTCGTCGTCATCCTCGACGGGACAGTCCTCGCAGAGAATCCCGTCGAAGTCGAATGCCGCCGCCTGCGTGTGCAGGGAATTAAAGAAGTTCCACTCCAAAAAATGCGGCAGCGGCAGTAGTTCCGCATACAGGTCCACGACGTGAGCAGCTTCCGGGGAAGCGTAGACCACGGCTGTGAGTACGCGACGCTGCCGGGAAAGTTCCCGCAGCCGCGGACGCAGTGCGCACATCGACAGGCCCGAAGCCACCGTATCATCCACGACCAGCAATGTGCCGTCGTCCGGTTTTTCAGCGTCGAACCGCAGGCCCGAGGGCAACTCGACCAGTCCCGATCGCTCGTGGAGCGCATACATCTTTATATGCAGCGATTCGGCGATCTGTCCCGCCGCCGCCATCCCCGAGCGTGGCACCCCGGCCACCGCCGTGACTTCGGCGGGAATTGCCGCAATCAGTTTCTCGACGGCGGCCGTGCGATCGACGGTGCGTACCCAGCGGACGTGCTCGGTCCACTTGCCCTGGGGACAGACCGTTTCCAGCAGACGCAACCGATCCTCATGGCCACACGGTTGCGACGCCAGACACGGGTGCTGTGGGCACTCGCGGCAGTGCGTCTTGAGTATGTGCTGCAGGTGCGCCCCCGTGCGCACGCGGCGACTGCGAGGTTCGACCACGCCAGAACAGCCACAATCCGTCACGTCGCAAATTAGGGATTCCCAATGTGGCATACAAAGTTGTCCCACGTTCCGTTGATCACCGGCCAGGTGCCGCCTGGTCCCGTCGTCGACACCACGCCGTACTTTTCTGTCGCCGCGAAGGCGTACGAACCGGTGGCTTCAAACACGAGCGTCTCGTTACGAAAGTAGCAGGCCTTGTACTGGTAGCCCGACGTGTGGCAGAGCTTGAGCGAGAGCTTATCGCCGCTCTGCACGGCGATGTTGGGAAAGGTGTAATAAGTGCCGAAGGCGTACAGGCCGATCCCGCCCAGATTCCAGCGAGCGAACAAACGAAACGACAAGCCATCGGTCAGGATGATCCCAGTGGTCGCCGAATAGGGATTACTGTAGACCTGGCTTTCGATGATGAGCTTCAGGCCCAGCGGATTGATCGACGCTGTACGATGAAGTGCTGACCAGGTGCCCGAGTTGGGATTGGCAATGGCACTATTAATGAGGCGGCCGTTGTAAGCCGAAAACGTATCGTACGCCGGCCACTTGGCCACCCAGCCAGCGTCCAGTGCGTCGAAGGGGTCCGGTCCCCATTCGTTTCCGTCGGCCGCCTCGTAGTTGCAGTTACAGGTATTGCAGCAGCAGCGGGCCACCGACATGCGATTGCGAGTTCCCATCAGCTGGTGCACTCCGCGCCAACGATGATCCACTTCGCTTCGTCACGAAAGTACTGAATGAGAAGTTCGGAGTTGGCGGCCACGGCCTGATTCCCGTCCATCCAGTTGAGATAAGCTGTGACGGACTCCGTGGCGGAACCGTTGCGATAGATGGTCACCGAACCGGAGCCACCGACGGCAATCTGAGCGCCGGCCTTGGCTTTGAGTAGCGGTGCGACGAAAGATCCCAATCGCAATACGGCCCACTTGCTGCCGGTGCCCGACTCGACATACAGAATCTCGGCCGCACCGTAATAGGCCGACACCAGCGACGCTCCGCCCGCTGGATCCACGTCGGCCCGATCATGGCTGGCATGATTCATCGTGATCTGCGAGACGGTCACGCCCGACACGACCGCGTCGCCGAGGTAATTGGCAGCCAGCGGCTCCTGGAGCACGGCAAACTTGCCCAGGTACATGGAACTCCCGGGTGCCAGGACGTTGATCACCGGCGTGTTCTGGAAGTTCTCCAGACTGCCGCTGGGGGTGATGGCCAGACTGTGGAGACCGACCGGTGCAAACCGCTGCAGTACGCCGGCTGTATTGTTCTTGACCTTGATTCGTCCGGCCTGCTGGCCCGACGAGGTGGATCCGGACAGACCGAGCGACCGGTTGCCGCGACAGGCCATCGCCGCATCGACGAACGCGTTGTACGCCTCGGCGGGGATCGCGAGTTCCTGGCCCGGCAGCACTTTCTTCAGCGGATCGCCCATGGTTCAGGTTCCAATACCCAAAAGCGAGAAATCCGCCGGCCAGTACACCTGTTCCACGTAGGCCGCGATCGGCCGCTTGATCAGCGCGTTCTGGTCCACCGCACTCGAATACAACACCCACAGGTGCTGCCAGCCCCCTTTGGCAATGCCCGTGAGCGTCCCGACAGACAGGCCCGTCTTATTCGGACTGGCTGCAAACTTATAAGAGATCTCCCAATCCTCGTTGCCACGCTGCGAGCCGGAGGAGCCGAGAAACAGCACTTCGCCGGCCGCAAAGCCCTTGAAACTCCCGCCGTTCACCTTGCCGGTGAGGTTAAACAGCGTGGCCTTGTAGCCGCCGTTGATCGAGGCGGCCGGCAGATAGTGCGTCTCGGAAAAGTTGTAGACCGGCACGGTGATGTCCACGCCTTCGACCGAATCGCCCGAGATGCCGATGGCTCCCTGGCAGTCGGGAGCGTTTGACGGATAGCGCGCGACTGTGGAGATGGCGTTGCTGACGTGCGCCGTGCCGCCGCCCGTATCAAAGGAGAAGGACGACTGGTTGGTCTGCTTCTTGAGTCCGTAGTGGACCGCGACCTCCCAGATGCCGTTGCCCAGCGGCCGGAAGTCGTAGTCCTGGATCGGCAGACCGACGTACGAACTCGGCACGTGGGCCTCAATGGTCGAGCGGACTTCCACGTCGTCGCTGGTGCCAGTGACGACAAAGAGGAGCACCGCGGACGGATTGTCGAGGCTCTCGACGCCTTCGCCGCTTTTGTAGAGTTCGGTGATTTGAGCGGGCATGAAACTGTCCGTATTAATAGGAATGGAAATCAGCCGAACACGAGCCGACCGCGACGAGCGTGATCGACCAGTTGCCGCGTATTGGCGGCCGTGGACTCCGCCGCCTTGGCCGCCCGCTCGTTCACGCCGCCGGCGGACAATCCCCACACGGCGGCGGCACTGAACGTGCCTTGCGACGAGAACCCCTTGGAGGTGTCGGCCATCGCCAGGTCGCTGGTGTTCTCGGCGGCCGGCTGCAGAGTGTCGTTGGCCAGATTGGTGTCGAACAGTTTGGGCAGCGCGGCCGCCGCATCCAGTGACTTCTGCAGGTCGGCTTGGGCAGCGGCCGTTTGCGCCGCCCAATCCACGGGGCCTTTCGCATCGGCCGCGGTTTGAGCCCGATCCAGTTTGTCGCGACGCTGCTGACGCAACTGCTCCAACTCGGCTTCGGCTGCTTTCTGCTGGTCGAGCAGAGCCTGCCCGCGGGCGTCGTTGCGCTGCTGCAGTCCCTGCTCGAGGCCGCGATTGTTTTGCTGATTGTCCTGCTGCAGAGTGCGGAGCACGCCCTGCGTATCGATCGCCATCGCATCGTGCAATCGCTGCGCCAGTCCCGTCGGATCCCACTCGGCGATAGCGCCCAGAATCTGCATGGCACCGTCGTACATCTGGACCAGTTTCGTGGCGATCCAGGTAATCACATTGCCCCCAATCTGTCGGATGGCCGTCACGGCGCTATCGAACATCGTGGCAATGCCGGTCGTCACTTCGCTCCACGTCTGCGTGATCCAGGCAATCCCCTTGGCCCAGACGACTTTGATCGAAGCCCAGGCAATCTCGAATGCCAGCCCCCAATCACCGGCCGCGATGGCATCGGCGATGCCGCCGAACGTTTCGCCGGCCCAGGCCGTGAGCTGCGAGAACTGCTGGCCGATCCAGGAGAAGGCTGGCCCCAACAGTGAGCCGAATGACGAGGCCACCGCACCGAGCGGACCGGTAATCCATGCGGGCAACTGTGCCCACAGTCCGGCCAGCCAAGTCATCAGGCCGCCGGCCGAGTCTTTAATCCACGTCCAGGCCTGGCCGCAGCCCTGGGCAATCAACGGCCAGATGGTTTGGATCGCCTGGGCGCCCTGGTAGAAGACGACTTTCAAGCCGGACCACAGGATCCGAGCCGCCAGCTTGATATCGCCGGCAGACAATGCATTCGAGATGCCGCCGATGACCTGCTGCACCGTGGCATAGATCTGCTGGAAGGCGGCGGTGACCGTGGCCAGAACGGCCTTTCCGGACTGGCTCCACTGCGTCCAGGCATAAATCCCGCCGGCGATCGCCGCCACGACCAGACCGAACGGAGATAACAGTGAGGCGACGGCCGTGGCCAATCCGCCGATCACCGTGGTCACGAGCGGGATCGTGGTCAGCACGGCTCCCAGTCCGGTGCCGCCCATCAAGCCGCCGAGCGCGCCCAGCGACGAAGTGATGCCGCCAATGCCCTGGCTCAGACTGCGCCCTATGCCGACCGTCATGCCGCGCAGCGCGCGACCGACAAGGGAAGCCGTACCAACGCCAACCTGACGAATGCGGGAGAAAGCCGAGATGCCCGCCGCCTGCACTACCCGCCAGGCTTGCGGCAAACGCGTGACGATCGCTGTGCGCATCGTGGACGCGGTGGAGAACACCGTGCGCTGGATGCCCCGGAACGACGCGGTCGCTGCGGCCGCCAGTTGGCGGAAATCTGACTTGGCCAGTGCCAACGCCTGTGACAGGCCGCCCGAATTGAGCGTGGTGACGTACTCGCGCGTCTTGGCTCCGATCGTCCAGAAGGCCGTATTCACACGGTTGGTAAAGAGGCCAATGTCGCCGTTCCAGCCACGCACCAAAGCACTCACAGCCGCCGAACCTGCGGACAGTGCGCTGCGCACTCCGGCCACCGAAGCGGACGCCGCGGCCGTGAAGCCATTCCACAGCGATGGGCCCAGTGACACCGCAATCCGAGCGGCCGAAGCAGTCGCGCTGAATCCCAACCGCACGAGACTATTACTCAGCGTGAGCACGGAGCCGACGCCGGACGAAAGCAGGTTGCCGAACGCGGCCCCGATCGCCCAGCCGGCTTGTGCGCCCTGGCGTGAAAATGCAAGCACGCGTCCCGCCGCTGCGGAAAACGCCCGACCGAGACCGGCGACCGAACTCATCGCCGAAATCAATCGCCCGGCCAGTCGTCCGACGATGGTGGTCATCGTGGTAGAAACTATCGCAAAACCCTGCAGCGCATAGGACGCGATCAACGACGCCATACCGACCCCGAAGAACGCACCGCCCGCAATGCCGATTCCCACGGCCGTCTTGGCCACAGTGACGACCAGTCCGCGATTCTCCGAAATGAACTTCGTGACGTTTGCGACGCAGGCTGCGATCCGATCGGCCAGTTCCGTGGCAGCCGGAGCCAACGCTGCGCCGATCTGCAGCGTGACTGCCCGCAGCGATCCCCACATACGGTCGGTCGCATCGCCCAACGCGTCGGCTGCCGTCGCGTCCTCGGTGGACATGATCAGACCGAGCCGTCGGGCCTGTTCCGCGTAAGCTGCCAGGCCGGCCGAGCCATTGGCCATCATGGGAATCAGCGCCGTGCCCGACTTGCCGAAAAGGTCCATGGCTGCTGCGGTCCTGGCGGCCGGATCGTTGATCCGCGATAGTCCGTTGGCGATTTTTTGCATCTGTTGTTCCGGCGACAGACCGGCCAGGTCTGCCGCGGACAGTCCCAGCGCGGCCAGCGCTTTCGTTGCGGACTCGGAACCGTTCGACGCATCCACGATAGCCTGCTGCATCTTGCGGACGCCCTTCTCGACATCCTCCAGACTGGATCCGGTCATGCTGGCCGCGTAACCCAGCGCCGTGAGTCCCTCGGCGCTCATGCCCGTCCGAGCGCCCATATCGGCCACCGCGCTGCCGATGGACGAGAACTGCGAGACGGCCGCTGCCAGCGGACCGAGGATCGCGCCGCTGGTGGCCGTTAGTCCCGCACCGATGGCGCTGGTCATCGTGGCGAATCCGCGCAACTGCGCAGCGGCCCGGTTCAAGCCGGCCGCCAGCCGATCCCGCAGCACGATTTCCACAAAGGCCTTGCCCGCTCTGACTTCCTTGCCTGCCATGGCCGTCTAGCTGTCCTTTCCCACGGATGCCCGCGTCTTCAATGACGGGAATCACCGCACTCCCCGCGGCAATGTAATCTTTTCAAGTAACTTGTCGCATGTTATAAGGCGAGCACGGCAAAGCAGACTTAGTTACAGTTTTTTGCCAAGACGTCTGTAAGTCACTGACGCAGCCCGGAAAGACCTGGAAACACACGCTATCGGGTTGCGTCCTTTTTGCTCTTCCCACCAGGTCAGAGTGATTCAGGTCTTAATCGCCCAGGCCCCACATCTTTGGCTCTCAGGGCGTCCCCAGGATCTCCCGTAGATTCCACGTCGCCGCACTCGGCGCCACCTGCGCCGCGGTCCACCACGCCGACGTCCCGCGCCGGAACTTGTAAGCGGCTCCGCGCACGAACCCCGTATGCTGCGCCACGCCATCCGCGCCGGAGACCATCGCGATCGTCTCGGTATCCAGGGCATAACCATCCATACCCGGGCCGGCGGTCATTTGCGCCCTGATCATCACGCCGGCGGCGGGCAATCCGTCGGTGCCCAGGCACAGCACGTAACCGGTGGTCAAGTTCGGTGCGGGCGGCGCAGCCAGCGTGCAACGCGTCAACAGGTACGTCTGGCTCTTGTCACCGTTGACGACCAGTGTTGCACCGTCGAATTCAAAACCCGCCAGCGTGATGGCCACGGTCCACGTACCGTCGTCCACGTTGAACGTGCATTGCCCGCTGACATCCGAAGAATTGGTGTAAGTAAGCGCCCCCTTGGTGAGTCGGATCGTCGCGCTCTCCAGTGGCGTCGTGCCGTCGTTGACGGTCACGGTAACCGTGCGAGCACCTGTTCCACTGGATCCGCCACCTCCCGAAGTGGCCAAGTCCAGCGTGCCCGTGACTCCCAGAATGGTCGTGTCGTTGACAATTCTGTTCTTCTTCGCATCCACGGCTGAAGTGTCGGTCGCCAACTGCTCTGCTTGTGACGTGGCTGAAGTCGGATACATGCCTGCGCTGCCGCCCAGGTAGTTCTCGTGCCCCACAACCACGTATGCCGCCGAGACGACATCCGCCTTCAACACCACATCGTTGGTCAGCGACAGGTCCAACGTACCCGTCACGCCGAGAATCGTCGTGTCGTTGACGATCTTCCCTTTCTTGGCCTCGACCGCCGCCGCATCAGTCGTGAACTGAGCAGCTTGCGAGACGGCCGTCGTCGGGTACGTGCCTGCGTTACCCCCGACGTAGTTGCTGTATCCCGTTACCACGTAAGACGCCGACACAACGTCCGTTTTCAACACGTACGTGGATAGGTCCAGCGTGCCCGTTACCCCGAGAATGGTCGTATCGCTCGCGAGCCTGGCCTTTCCGGCGTTGACGGCGGCCTGATCCGTGACCAACTGGGCGGCCTGGCTGGTTGCCGTGGTTGGATACGTCCCCGCCGTACCTCCCACGTAGTTGCTGTTGCCCGTCACCACATACGACGCCGACACGACATTCGATTTCAAGACGTAGGTCGAGAGGTCCAATGTGCCCGTCACGCCGAGAATGATGGTGTCGTTCTGAATCTTCGCCTTGCTCGCGTTGACCGCCGCGGTGTCGGTCGCCAACTGAGCTGCTGAGGTGGTCGCCGAGGTTGGATAGGTTCCTGCACTGCCACCCGCGTAGTTGCTGTATCCGGTCACGACATTGGCTGCCGCCACCACGTCGGTTTTCAGGACGTACTGCGACAAGTCCAGTGTTCCCGTCACGCCCAGGACCGTCGTGGCACTGGAGATGGTCGATTTGACGGCGGTGACTGCAGCCTGGTCGGTCGCGA
>CAIPEB010000375.1 GCA_903863885.1 uncultured Planctomycetaceae bacterium
AGGTAAACAGTCTTGATGTCGTCGCGGTCATCATCGATCAGCACGTTCAGTACCTGCGCCTTCGGAAGCTGAAACTGGGCAAAGCGAAATTTCCTGATCCTCGACGGTTGCCAATCCGGCCAACTCGGCTGGTCGAATATCAGCGGATGTTGGCTTTCCCACGCCGCCGAGGATAACGGTGTCTGTGCCAGAAGTTTCGCCGCTGCGGACGCCGGAAGCTCAATTTTCAGAGCCACCGCGTCATCGGGCGCGGGCAGTAGGCTCGGTACGTCCGAGGCACGGTAGTACAACAAGAATTGCGTTTCGGCCGGAAATGAAAGCCCCATGAACGTACTCGCGCTGATCTTTTGCGCGGCCGTCACGTGCGGAGCAACTGTGGGGGTGGTCGAACCGAAGCACCCAAACAGGCTCGTTGCGAGCAGCGAGATAACAAGAAGTCGTTTCATGTGCGGGATTATCTCCCGGGTGGACGATAGCAACGTGACGTCTATTGCCGGAGGGCATCCCGGTTCGTAATCACGTTGGCACCATCGCTAATCGTCATTTGTCATCCAGTATTCGCAGCACGGGATGGACCTCGATCCGAGTTAGCTTGCCCTTCAGCTCGACAAAGTGCTCGTTGCCTTTGTCGACCACATCCCGCCATTGCGACTCGACGAACACGGCCATCGCACGACCAGGGCCAACTCGCAATTCATATTGGCCGTCCATGTCGTCATCGCGAAACGTCTTTGAGCCAGGATCCGATCCCGTCGTGTACTCGTACGAATCGAGCACACCGTCCCCATTTCTGTCGGTAAAGGAGAAATTGTGGTGTGCGGAATCGACGACGAGCACGCTGTCCAACCTACCGTCGCCATTTTCGTCCTGAATGCTGATGCCGGGAAGACCGTCCGTCGCCAGACTCTGCAGTTGCGCCGAAGCGTTGGACGAATTCACAGGCGTGAAAAATCGGTACTTGCCAATCGTCACTCCTCTGGCATTCCGGAGCCAATCCAGTCCCGCATCATGCAGCGACTCTTGAGGCACAACCCGAGCCCAAGCTTGCGTGTAGTCTCGAGGCCGAAGCTGAATGCACGTGATTGCAGAACGAGCCAGCCATGAAGCGACGAAACCGGCCAAGAACCACGCGATCCTGGTTTTCATACGCACCTCCCGGCGGTCTGCTATCCAACACGTAACGATGGTGGTCACTCGGTGGCCGCCGAGTGATCAGCCATTCAATTCCGAAGCGGCTGAGCGGGGAGCGCCGCCCGGGTTACGCGACTCCGTCGCTGTGATTGGGCGCTATTTCGGGCCATCCGCACGACCCCAGTCATTCTTGATTCGGCAATTGGGAAGCGAGCGTTGTAATTCTGAAATCGCTTTGTCAGACACAACATTTCCCGAAAGATCCAGCTCAGTGAGATTGTGTAGGCGGGAGAGATTCTGCGCCCCGGAATCAGTGATGTCATTAAATGTGAGCGACAATGTTCGGAGACTGTGCAGCTTCGCGATTTCATGGATGTCGTCATCCCGCAGGCCATTCTGCACGATTGCGAGGCGTTGCAGTGTGGTCAAGTTCCCAAGGACATCAATTGGAAACGGGCTATCGAAAACGTCGATCTCTTCAATATAGGGCAGGTCGCTCAGCGCCGCGTAGTTGCGATAATTCTCCGGCTTGCGAGGTGGAAACGCTCCCCATTCGAAGTAAGAAACGGAAGTTACCCTCGCAAACAAATCTGGTCCGAACCGGTCGACACACCATTGGGGCACGGGAACGAGAAATCGATATTGGGGTGTTCCCCCGGTTCGCGAGACTCTCGATACCGCCGTCGATTGCCGTATCGCACGATCGACCGCCTTCCATCCCACAACGACGCATACAGTCACCAACCCGAGGATCAGTGACTTTGCCCTGAAGCCGAGCTTTTGCCGTGAAATGCTGAATCTCATGGCGATCGCCAACATTGCCAGCCCGCACAGTCCCAAGACGATGGCCAGCATTCCCAGCGATTCGTTCTCATCGCATTCGCGACAGGTTCGAAATGCTCCAGACCGGGATGCACAGTTCCTTCGCGCTCCGACGTGCGTCATCGGTCGGGCCCTGGTACGACAATCCGACGAAATCAACACCGACGGTGGTGACCAAATAGTACCGGACCGGATTTCTCCCCGAGACCGCCAGTCCCATGAGTCGACCTCGGAGTTCTTCGCGTTTGCCGGCGTCCTCGGTCGTATTGAGTTGTTCGTCAAGAGCCTTTCGCTCCGCCTGTTGCTCTGATTGTTGTTTTGTCAGCTTCTCAAATTCTTCTTTTGAATACACGGTCAGACTGTAGGTGTCCGTGCGTGAGGATAGACCGACAAAATCACCCGGCTTCAGCAGCGATATCAAAGTGTGTTGCTGCGACGCCGCTGGCAGGTCCTGGGATCGACCCGCGGACAGCAAGACTGCAACCCCGACCAATAGCACGCATGCAACGACGCTCGCCGTCTTCATCGGTATCCCCCTTCTTGTCGATCGATACTCTGAATCCACGCCTACATTCTGGAGTCTGCCGTCTGTGACCACAAACCGTTTCTCCAATCACATGGTCAACGCGTTTTCACAGGAGGCGGCTCGCCAACATTGCCAGTCCGCACAGTCCCAAGACGATAGCCAGCATTCCCAGCGCCTTCGCTCGTCGCACACGCACGAAGTTCTCGGCAGCCACCTCATCGACGTAGTACCGGCCCGGCTTGGTCTCCACGAAGACGCCTCGCGTGACCAGGCGGCGGAAGATCCACGAATTCCGGCAGCCGAGATCTTCGGGCGACCGTGCGAAGTTGGGTGCCGTAGCTCCGGCCTCTCGAAATCGGCGGATCAGTTTATTCTGCCTGGCGACGATAACGGCGGCCCCGCTCATGGCTCGTCTCCGAGGGTGTGAAGCTCACGGAGTATTCGCCGGTGACTGGGGAAACTTGTACTGGAGGGGAACGCCCGCCCAGAGCCAGTTTTCCACCCCATCATCCTGACGCCTCGCTTTCCGACGCCGTGTGAGAGACGCGGTAGCGGCGGTGGTACTCTTTCTCAAGGGCTCCTCCGACAGTACTCCCCAGCAGGATTCCAACTAACGCCGAACCAAACAAAAGCCACGGTTGCATGACACTGCCACGTTGACCGATGGCGTCATCTGCCAAAGCGCCTAGAACGGCCGCCACGAATGCCCCGTACATTCCCCACGCCAACCCCGTCCACAGGCTTCTCGAACTCCGTGCAACGAGCCACGACGGAACGCTTCCAAGCAATAAAGGCGAGAGCACGTACACTTGCCACAAACCGGACACTGCCAGTCCGAGCACGATACAGAACCCCGTAATCGTACCCATCGTTGCTCGGAGCGTGAAACTGGCTTTCCGACGCTGTTGGATATGCGGCGTCATAGTGGTTGCCTTCGGAGTCAGCACGGAAGTGCCGGTCCACCGCTCTCTGCCAAGACAAGTCGCGATGAGATCTCGATACCAGATCGTCATGATAAGCACGGGAGTCAATATTGACGTCAGGCCAATGATCCAAGGCCACGGTGAACTGTGATTGAGCAGTCTTCCCGTCGTCATGTCGAACTTGAATACCTCACCCTGACTCGTCCGCAGGAAAAAGACCGAAGGCCGGTCGTCGAATCCAGCGTCCGTGCATTGCATCAGTTTACGACCGAGGAAGTGATTGACGAAGGCTTTGCTCCAATAGCAGGCAATCAGTTGTTCATCTTCGTACCACGCGAGCCGGCTTCCTCGATCATACATGCACACCATGAACGATCCCCACGGATCGTTTAGGGTGGATGCCACGTGAGTTCCATCCGGCGTCATGTACGTGTCATCATATTCCCACCACCGGTCGTGAAACGTCCACAGGGGCTCGGACGAACCATCGTTTCGATAAAGTCCGCTGCGCGAATACGTGCTCCGTAGCCGAAGAACTTCCTTCGCCTCCGATGGCCAGTATTTGATTTCATATTCCTTCGGCAGGACCGAAATCATCACCAGGACGAAGCGGCCATCGGGCGACTCCTTTTGCCAGGATCGTTCATTGCCAACACTCAGCCCGGCGTGCGATGCAGCGGGAGCAATCAGACAGACGAATAGTAGGGCCAGAGGGTAACTGAAGCGACTGGACGCCATACCCCGAAATCTCGCCGCGACAAAAGTGTTGCATTGACCAGCAAAGTTGCCTTCGATGCCTTTGGCTGCCCAAGGCCTATGGGTGTCACGCTGACCGTCGCGAGGCTTGGGCCCACGAACTCAATCGCCGCTTCATTCCAGGCGACTTCACTCGCGAGTTTATTCCGTTGCGGCCGAGACATCAAACGTCGATGTCAGGTCGCAGATCGTTGCTGGCCGCCACAGCCGCCAACGGATCCTGGCGTATTCGGGCGGGGACGGGACCGGAATGTGTTGCGAGGCAAGCTGCCCAACGGGCCGAACCACCTCAGCATTTTGGTGCCCACAGTGGTGCCGAGCTGTTTCCGAATGGTGCCGGATAGGGTGCCGTACGGCTCCCATCGATCCGCATCAATCTGCACCAATTTGCACTGGAATGGGCACCACAACTTTTGGGTGGG
>CAIPEB010000376.1 GCA_903863885.1 uncultured Planctomycetaceae bacterium
CAATCTGGTGAATGGCGCCGATGCCGCCGGCGGAGATCGCCCGCGTCCGCTCGGCGATTTCGTAATGGATGTTGGACGCCGAGATCACCGGACACTCGCTCCCCATCTCCTTCTTGTCTAACCGTTTCTTCATCCGACGCTTGTACGCAGCCAGCTTCTGTCGTATCTTCGGGCTCACTCGAAAACCTCCTTGTTCAGGGTTCATTGGTTTCGTGTTACCCTATGAAACCCCTGGAAAAGCCGATGGTTGTCGAGTTTTTTTGTGATTCAGCAAAGAAACTTCACAAGGCCTTCGCTGGTTTTAGGCCTGGCGACGATAACGGCGGCTGCGGACATGGCTGGTCTCCGGTGGCGAGAAGCTCATGGAGTATTCAGCGGGGAAGCGGCCATCTTGTGTGAGAGGAACGCCAGTCGGCCGGCCTTGCCCGAACCTCCCGCCACGTTCCGCACCGTGACGCCCACGTTGGCCACACGTGGCGTTCCTGTGGGAGTTCCGGGCACCACACGTCCAGGCGGCGAACCGCTACGCGAAACGTGGCGACGTAGGCGACGAAACGGGCGAGCATTTTGGTGCCCACAGTGGTGCCGAGCTGTTTCCGAATGGTGCCAACTATGGTGCCGTACGGCTCCCATGGAGGAACTCCGAGAGCGGAATTGTCCGATTCGCGCACTGTCGGTTCCAGGCTTACTCCAGGCCATTCGCGTCCCTGCCATCATTCATCCAATTGTTGAGGCTCTTCGAGATCGGACTCGGGGAAGTGCCAGACTCGATAGCCTTCCGGTGGAACCATAGCAAACAGCGCCGGATCACATTCACCAAACGAGAAGTCCTTGCACACGAGATGTAACGGCCCGCCGAGCTTGTTAGTCATCTGTTCGATGCGGACCGGCAGATGCGTGCGCGGATCGACAAACACAAGCATCATCTCCACGCCCCCCGCAAACCTGGACTCTGGCAGCACTCGGTATCGATCGACCCTTCGACCGTTGATTTCGACGTCTTTCAACTGCTCCACTTGACCGGCATCGCATTCGCGCAAGAGCTCAAGGAACTCCGCAAAGGAGGGATGTTCGCTCTCGGACGAGTTCCGCATTTGCATGATGGAAGCCTGTTTCTGCGTCCGGTGGAGCACCATCCACATTCCGCTGCTGAAGTCGATCACATAGACCTCGGTACCATCTGCAGAGTCGAATCGAGATCGCTTCCGTGCGATGTCAACCACATAGGTTCCGGGGTGGGCGACTAAACCCTTGGGCGCTTTGAGGACTTCCACGGTGACCGTCACGCATGACACGCGTGCGATCGCGGTTTGCACTTCAGCAAACGCGCTCGTTGCCCCCGACTTGGCAAAGAATAGGAAATACGCTGCGCCAACGGCCACCATCAGTGCGGCCGCGGTCACAGCTGCAACGCGCAATAACTGACTGTTGCCTCGCCACCGGTGTGCCTCGGAACCGCTTTGCGCGGGACTTGGACTACTGGTCAATGCCTGGCGAGTTCGGTCCAAAGCTCGTTGCACGGCCTCCGGCCGCGGCTCGAGGTCGGAGAGCTGTTTCAGCAGACGCGAGTTATCGAACGTCGCGCGGTCTTTCATGGTCTTCCTCCAGTTCGCTGGCATAAGGCGTTTCAGCGAGCAGCGCGCGCAGCTGGACTAGTGCCTTGTGGCAAAGGGCACGAATCTGGTGCGGTGTCTTGCGGTATCCTTGAGCAAGTGTTTCGTAGGACTGTTGTTCAATGTAGTGCATCGAGAGGAGTTCACGACTGCGCGGCGATAGGCCGGTCATGGCATCGAGGACCGCTTGGATTCTTTCGGCTTCAACAAGGTTTTCCAGAGGTGATGGTTGAACGTCCGACAACTCTTCATTTGTAGATGCCGTACCAGGCAAATCGAATTGATTGCGGCGCCAATCAAAGGCAAGGTGCAGAGCGGTGCGCCGGGCATAGGCGAAGGGGCAAGTCGCTGTACGGAATCCCGCCGACGCCTTCAGCTTGAGGAATAGCTCCTGAAGGAGATCCTCGGCCACATCCTCGCGCAGTGTCACCCGATACAATAACTTGAGGAGAGTGCTTCCGTGGGCGTCAAGGAACTCGATTAGTTCTGTCAAGAAGCACCCCCGGTTATGCAAATTCACCTCAAGTCATCGCTACGAAGTACATGACGCAAATCGCGAGGTGTGCGCAACCCAAACGGGAAAAAACGGGCCGTATCGATTTCAGCCGCGGGGCCATACTATCCGGCAAGCTCCGTCCCGACAGCCCTGGTGCGGCTCAACCGATGGCCCTGAATCCCCCCAGAATTTTAGTGCCGCCCTTAGTGCCGAGCTGTTTCCGAAGGGTGCCTTCCCTGGTGCCGTACGGCTCCCATCGATTACCATCAGTTTGCACTGATTTGCACTGAAATGGGCACCACAACTTTTGGGTGGGTAAAGAGTTGCGGCGAGCAAGTGGTTGAACCACAAGGAGATAAGAAGTGCCCCCTGTTGGAGTCGAACCAACGACCTACTGATTAAGAGTCAGTGGGTCGCGTGACGTAAGTGTTTATTGGGTTGGCAGATAGGGCGAAACAAAAAACACCTGGTGCCCGTATTGGTGCCGACGAATTTCGCCGAGGCGTGCCCCCCCCGTTCCAGCGAGGCTTCGTTGGTCGGCGATCTACCTCACTGGAGGGAGTGCACTCGCTGCGACCGACAAACTATTCGTCCAATTTCCGCTCCAACAGTTCACGCAGTCGCGTTGCCTGTTCCGGGGTCAAGCCGGCTGCCAGGTCCTCGGGCGCTAGACCTCGCACACGTTCCTCGGGCGACAACCCCTCCAATCGCTTCTCGACCGGCGCCGCCCGTAGAACGGCAGTCAACAGTTCTTCTTCCAGCGTTCCCAAGTATTGAGTGTCCGTGTGCTGCATCGCAAAATCCTCGCCCAATGTCCGGAACTGCTGGACCTGTTGAAGCACGTAGGCCAGGAGCGCCGCGTGACCCGTGTTCCGCAACTCCGCTATTATACGCTCGTGATCGCGGAGAAACACTCGACTGACCAGCGAGAGCACAGGCTGACCGAGATCGGCCATCACGTCCGTCTCCACGATCCACGTGGTGAACGGAAGACCGGTCACGCGGTGGATCCCCGGCACTGCTTCACTGGTTTCGCAGGTCAGGCATTGCAGCTCGTCACGCAGTGCCTTGCTCAGGCTCGGCGCAAGGAATATGAGCGACAGGTCCTTGGCGGGAATCCGCACCTCCTGTTGTCCATGCCAGACGAACGAGTATCCAAACAACTGAGCCGCATCCCCCGGTCTGGCCGAGTCCGTGGGGGCCTTGAATTCAATGAGCGTGTATCTGTTGAGCAGTGGAAGCAACGCCGACAATTCGCGCCGGCTTACTTCGGGGAGTTCGCCATCCTCCCGCTGGATCAACAGAATGTCCACACGCAGCGGCAGTTCGCCGATGGCCACCTCTTGCCGCACCGTGTATGCGGTAGACAGCAAGTGATCCATCAGACGCGCCAGCAACGGATGCCACCAAGTCCGCGTCTTTCCCGGCCGCTCGTCACGACCTCGATCCTGTGCGTCAGTCATGCCGTGAAGGTAGCAGATCCACCAGTGGGCGGCGAGCAGGTTGTGTCATGCGATCAGGTTGCCGTGCAGTCGTTGACCGACTGGCGATGGCGGCCAATGCTGGTAATTTCCACGGCCGCGGCAGTGATACGCAATGAATTTTATCCTCGAACCCTGGCAGTTCTTCTTCGCCATCCTGGCCGGCTGGGTGAATCAGCAACAGCAGGAGTCGATCGATTACCTACGCACCGAAAACGCCGTGCTCAAGGAACTGCACGGTCC
>CAIPEB010000377.1 GCA_903863885.1 uncultured Planctomycetaceae bacterium
CCATCAAGTTTGTGAATATGGCGATTTCCGCCTACACGATGATGCAAAAGGCGGCGACCAGCGCGGCGGCAATTTTTCAGGCAATCTCAGGCGGTCCTGCCGCGTGGATCAAACTGGCGGCCGGCGTGGCAGCTGCGACCGCTGCCGTGGTGGCGATTGAGTATGCCTACCAGTCGACGACGGCAACGGTCGCCGAGGCGACCAGGCAGAACAATGCCAACGCCGCGTCGCTTGAGAATCAGACTGCGGCTACAGCTGGTTTGACGGCGGCTCAGAAACAACTGCAGATGCAGTCATTCGGAACCGGGCCGCTCGACATCACCGCCGCCGCTACTGATGGTCCCTGGACCGACACGGCTAAAGCGTTCGAGGCCCACGTCGATGAGTGGAAGAAGAAGCTCCAGGAAGTGACCGACTTCGCGGCGATGCCGCTTTCTCCGATGGAGAAATATTTGAAGATGGTCAACGACGTGAACGGTGCCTACGAGGCTCAATTGATTCCGCTGGAAAAACGCAACCAGCTGCTGAAGGACATCGACAATAAGGTGGCTTTGGAGCAGCAGCAGGCCAAGCAGCAGAAGATGGCCCAGGCCCGCGAGAGCGCCATTCGTAAAGGCCAGAGCGTCCGTGAATCGGTGATGACTCCCGTGGAGCGGATGCGGAAGTCAATTCAGGAACTGAAGCAGCTCTACGCGATGGGCGCCATCGACCCAACGACGTTTCAGCGGGCCGTCCAGGCGGAATGGGACAAGGCAAAACAGACCGAGAAGGTAGCACGCAAGGAAGACGTGACAAAGTTTGCCGGGGCTCAGAAGGCCGGATCCGCCGAGGCGTTCTCGACGATTCTCAATGCCTGGGCACAGCAGAACAAAAAGACAGCCGGCGAGCGTGAGATTGTCACCAATATCCGCGAACTGATACGCGCGGTGAGAGAACAGGGAGTCGAGACGGTCGTCTCGATCAGCTGATGGCAGTCGTATACATCAAGGAAGTGCACAGAGGCCGCGGCGGATCAGAGGCCATCAAGGGCAAGTACGCCACGGTCGGCCAGCACAACCGGGCATTCCTGGCACTCACAGACAGCATCTCCGACGACGAGACGGTGATTCTATCGCACGCGGACTGCCCGAAGGTCGGCGACATTCACCCCAATGACGTCGACGCCTACTGCCGTTCGGTGCGTGCCACTAATCAGGACTTCTCCAAAAAGGTCTGGACTGTCGAGGCGGAATACTCGACCGACCGAGAGATCAATATCAGCCCGATCGCCGATCCGGTGGAAATCACCTGGGATACGGAAAACTACCAGCGTCCGTACTTCAAGGATCGAAACGGATACGCCATCTGCAACTCGGCCGGCGATCCGTACGACCCGCCACCGGAAGGCGACGACAGCCGCTGGACCGCCACGGCGACCAAGAACGTTGACGTGGTGCCGACCTGGCTGTTGACCTACCGCGACGCGGTAAACTCCAACGCGTTCGTATTCGACAGCATTCCGATTCCGGCCGGCGCCGCGAAGATCATGTCGATCAAGATCGGGAAGTGGGAGAAACGCTCGATCTTCTGGTATCGGTCCGTCTCGATCACGCTGACGTTCGACACGGCCGGCTGGCAA
>CAIPEB010000378.1 GCA_903863885.1 uncultured Planctomycetaceae bacterium
CTCCCGCGACGGCCGATTCGTCTCGATGACGCGATCCGTCGTTGTGTTGCGTTCGATGCTGTAGAACTTCTTGCTGAACGAAACGGACGTGCCGGTCCGAATCCGCGTCATCTCATTGTCCAGCTGATCCAGAAAACGCTGGATGCACTCCGGCCGCAGGTCGAATAGCTCCCGGTCGATCTTGTCACGCTGGCCGTCGCGGACCAGGTTGATGTGATCTTCCGCCAGCTTCGCTTCGCGGAACGCCTTGTCGATCGCCAGGAACTCGGCCTTCGCCTTTTCCTGCTTCGGCCGAAGTGACTCGACCTTCTTTTGGGCTTCGGCCGCGGATGCCACTGATTCCTTCTCGATCGCGACACGCCTGGCCATCAGCTCGGACCGCTTGGCGTCCCGCTCGGATTCCGTCTGCCGGACGGCCTCTTTCACGATCTCGCTGTTTTCGATCCTCTTGAACACGGAACTCACGATCTCTCTCAATCCTGTCGACATGCTTTGACACTCCGTCATCGAATACTGAAAACCACAACACTACATCCGCTGGCGACCGCGCCAGTTGCTTCGTTTGAAAATCAAGTGAGACACCCACGCGCCGGCGATCACAAACAAGCCCGTTCCGATCAGCCCGGCGGCCAGAGAAATCAGCCAACAGCCCGTGATCGACATGGCCGCCCCGATAACGATGGCGATATCCGTCAACGTCAGTCGCAGTTCCGATCCACGCATTGCTCACTTCTCCAGACACCAGGGACGATCCGGGTAGCGATTCCACGCCTCACGCTCGCCGCGCCGCAGTTGCTTCATCTCGGCCAGCTGCTCGACCTCGTCGAACGTCTCGTTGCGCGGCCTCGTCGCTTCAAACTGCCACCAGCCCCACGGACGATGCCCCGCGTAACGCCAGTCACGGTTGATTTCCGGGCCCAGCGTCTCCCACGCCGCCCGCAGACCGTCGACGTCGAAGCGATCCGCCCCGGTTCCGTTCCGCAACGCCTCTTCGAGAAGCCACCGCTCCATGCTTCCAACCGGCGGCAGTTCCCGAACGTAAAGCCGCTTCCGTCGCAACCTGGTCATCGCTCAGACTCCTGTTCAGTGCTTCACGCGTACCCGACCGCTCGCGGTAGACGATGCCGCTCGTTGACGGCGTTCGGTGATTCCACGTCCAAACCCAACTCGCGGACCAGCAGACGGAACACGCCGAGGCATGAACGCTCCTCGGCAATCAGCGGATTCGGTCTCGGCTGGCCGAAACGGTCCGTGAATGACAGCCCCTGCCTGGCTATCTCCTCGCGGCACTGGTCGGCTCGCGTCAGTTGCTCGCATGCGGCCGACAGCATCCGGCGGTGGTGCTCATCGGGCAGGTCGTAAACGTCCAGCGTTTCCACCCACAGCTTTTTTGCACTGGCCGACCAGCGTTTTTCAGGCGTGTTCTTGCGTGTCGTCATGGCAGTTTGACTTTCAGTTGGGTACACGACTTTTCGCGGAACGGTTCATCGTGCGGTTCCTAGGCTTCGCCCCTAAAAAAAACGACCCAGGGGGTGGGGTTTGCCGCCGCTCCGGATTCCATCACCGCACCGCCTGTGCCACGATTCGTTCTGCTCTCTGCTCCGGCGTCTCGAACGCCCCGGCGGATTGTCTCGACCAGTTCCGTCTTGGCGGTCGCCACCTGGTCCGCCGCCGTCTTGGCAAGTCTCGCCTCCACATCCGTTACGTGTGCGGCGAACGCCGCGTGTCGCTGCTCCGCGGCCTCCGCCAACTGAAGGCCTGCCGTCGACGCTTCCGCGTTCGCCAGCGTCACGATCTCGGCGACTGCGGCCTTGGCATCCTCGGAGCATCGCCGGGCGATCTCCTCAACCTTGGCAATCGACACGGCCAGTTCAGCAGCCACAGCTTCGCGTACCATCGCGGCCAGGTCGCCACGCGTCACGTTGCCGCCGATCAGCGGAGTGGAGTCGCTGCCGAGCAGCTCGATCCCGGACGGCCCCAGGACGATGGAGCAGGATTGGTTTTCGTTTCGCAACTCCAGCGCGGGCCGGCCTGCCCCGTCCACTCCCAATCGCGCCCGCTGCTGGCCGCGATCGTCACGCACTTCAAAGCTCGATTGACTCGCCATTAGTTCGATTCTCCGTCAAGGTGGTGCGGTGGTCAGTTGGTTTCATCGTTGTCGGTGCGGCGGCATGCCTCGACGGCGCGGTGGTCGTAGTGTGCCACCCCGTTGACGTAGTGCGACGGTTCGACTCGGGCGGCGGTAAGCATCGCCCGCAGTTCGGACGGACTTCGCTGGTGCAGCTGGCAGAGGTAGCCGATGCTGAAGAATTGTCGCTCGGTTGTGTCGCTGGACATGGTCGGCCTCACGGTTCGGATGTGCTTGAATCGTACCCTGCGGCATGCGGTGAACTTCCAGGATCTGGACTACTCCCAGACGATTTTGAATCGTGTTCCGCAATCGACGCACCGCGTGAACCGCAGCAGCGAGTCGTCGTCCTGCCTGACCGTGCGATACGCCAGCACTCGCCGGCTGCCGCACGCCGGGCAACGTGGAAACTGTGCGAACACGTATTGCACGGGACGCCTGGTCGGTTCGTCGGTTTTGCGGGTTGCAGCATTCATCAGGAAGGCCCCTAGGATCGCGTCTGCCGCGTCGGCGGGACGTAGACCTCCAAGGGCTCACGGTCGCCCTGCGGTTGCAGCACGACCACATGCCCGCGACTTGGGAAGCCGTGACGCTGGCTTGATGACTCGATGCCGACGATGCGGCCGTGGATGACTTCGCCACGATGTGAGACTTGAATCTGTGTTCCGATGTCGATCTGCATGCAATGTTTCTCCGTGCGTTTCGTGATCAGTTCTCATTACCGTCAACCGTGCTCGAGTGACCCAAGTGAGGGAAGTGACCCAATTTTCCGTATAAGCGCCTACGCGCGTGCGCGTGTAACGCTTAACCGGAAACAAGGGTCACTTGGGTCACTAGGGTCACTCACTCGACCTCATGCGAGGGGTGTTCTCTTGTGGTCAAACCATCCCGCAGCGCCCGGCCAGCCGTACCGCGACGTGTCGTAAATCCTTTCTCCGTCAACGATAAGCCGAACCTCCGTTGATTCATGACGTATTCGCCGACCTTGTCGGACCACTGCTTGTAAACGGCGTACAGTGTGGATGCGGGAACCGTGTGATTCATGCCGACAAGGCAGCATTCGTCGATGAACGCGCCCACGATGTCCATCTCCGAGCGGTATTCGCCGGTCGCTGCGGTCACGTCCTCGGACTCCCCGAGTCCTTCTCGTTGCCATTGCATGCACCCGTCGAGCGCCCAACGCAGGATGCCCGGCAGTTCGGCCTTGAGCTTCTCCGACAGGGTCTTGTCTTGCTTGTCGTCGGGAATCTTGACCGTGAATGGAACCAGCTTGATGCGTCTCCAGATGCCGTGATCCGATCCGCGAACGTCAGGCTTGTGGTTCGTCGCCAGGAAGATTTTGTGCGTCGCCTGAAACTCCCAGAAGTCTTCCCGCATGCGTCGGGCCCGGATCTTGTCGCCTCCGGTCAGTTCCTTGACCAGCGACTCGGCGAACCGCCGGCCGTCTTCGGTCTCAGTGCATGCCACGAACCGCTTGCCGAACAGATCGGCGCGTTCGGTCGGGTGTGCGTCAGTCTTCGCGAGCAACAAATCGGCCGGCGCTTTGAGCGAGTAGTCTTCGCCGAGCAGATCCAGGACCGCGTTAATGAAGGTGCTTTTTCCGTTCGATCCGCTGCCGTGAAGAATCGGCAAGATGTGATCTCGAACACTCCCGGTCAGACAGTAGCCAACAAGACGTTGGAGATACCACACCAGAGCCGCGTTGTCGTCGGTGATCACGCGAAGAAACTCGTGCCAGACCGGACATTGAGCGTCGGCGTCGTAGGCGACGGGACATAGTTTCGTGATCCAGTTCTCTCGATCATGTGGCGTCAGTCGCCCGGTGATCAGATCCAGTGTTCCGTTGGCGACGTTCAGCAGCCAC
>CAIPEB010000379.1 GCA_903863885.1 uncultured Planctomycetaceae bacterium
CGGCGAGACTTCCAAGGCCTCGGATTCCTTTTCTCCGAACCAGGGAAACCAAGGCTGGTTCTACGAGATGTTTGAGGAGAAGAAGGCCGCCGACCCGCCGCTGGCCGTTTACACCTGGGACCGCGACTTTACGCAGCGCGGCACCGCTTTGGACGGAAATCCCTGCGAGTTCAGCGGCGCGGATTCGCTGCCGTTTGCGGTCATCGCTGACCCGCTGACAAAGTCGGGTGTCCTGTTCGTGGTGGATAATCCGGATCGGTGGAAGTGCGCGGTTCAATTGAATGATGCGGGTGATTTGCGCTGCAGTCTGTCAGCCATTCTCGGTGCCAAGGGAAACACCGCCGCAGAAGAACGCCTGCCGACGATCTCGGTCACGGCGTTTCAGGGGCCGTGGACCGGTTGCCTCGAGCGAGTCAACGCGTTGCTTCACGACACGCCGGCGGCCGTGTCGTTTCCAGTTGCGGCCAGCGAACTTCGAGCCGCGTGGGAGAAGTTCAAGGCGGACAAGCATCAGAGCGGATTGCAGCGGGTGCCCGATCTGGATCTCTTCCTGATGGCTCAGGGTGAATGGAGAGTCGATGATCTGATCGCGGATCGCGTCGAGTCGTTTGAGCCGGCCGTGCGAAAGCACCTGCAGCGGGCCGCTTCGCTGCTTGCCGATACGACGCTGCCGGATGCGGACCGAGATCGACTGAAGGCGACGCTGAGCCGGATTGAAGAGGCGTGTCGCGGAGCGAATCAGGATGTGGCGCAGTGGGGGCGGCTTTACGTGCAAACACGCATGTTGAAGCGGTCCGTGCTGCTTGCCAGTCCTCTGCTGCAGTTTCGCGAGCTGGTGATCTGCAAACGAGTGCCGCCGAGCTACAGCCATCTGGTCGGCCAGTATTATGGATGGCGGCAGCGGCCGGGCGGCGGCATCTTTGTGTTATCTTCGCCGGGATACTCGACGCAGTGCCGCAGTGTGCTCGGGCAGCAGTTGCCGCCGGGCGACGTGCTCGAACCTCAGTTGTCATACGATGCGAAACGAATCGTGTTTTCGTACGTGGCGTGCCCCCCTTCGGGATACGATCCGGCGCAGCTGCTTCCGAACGAGGAAGGCCCCGACGAAGGGTACTTCCACATTTACGAGACGCAGCTCGACGGCAAAGGCCTGCGCCAACTGACGAGCGGCACCTACGACGATATGATGCCCGCATACTTGCCTGACGGCGACATTGTTTTCACGTCGACACGTCGCCGCAGTTATTCGCGGTGTTTCGGTCCGGCTTTCAGCCGTCGATGGGACAGCTACACGCTCCACCGCATGGCGGGCGACGGCAGCGGCTTGCGACAACTGTCGGCCAATGACGTCAACGACTGGTTTCCGGCTGTCTCGAATCAGGGGCATCTGCTCTTTGCCCGCTGGGATTACATCGACCGCGACGCGGTCACGCACCAGAATCTGTGGTCTTCGCGGCCCGATGGCACTAACCCCGCTGCGATCTGGGGCAACGCGGTTCCCAAGCCCCATTGCACGTTTCAGGCAAAATCGATCCCCGGTTCGAGCAAGATCGTTTTTATCGCTTCGGCGCACCATGCGATCACCGCCGGTCCGGTCTGTGTGGTGGACCCGGAGGTTGACCCGAACAGCGAAGCGGCCATCAAACGTATCACGCCCGTGCCGTTTCCTGAAGCGGAAAGCAGCGACATTCGCGAGTACTACAATTCGCCGTGGCCGCTTTCGGAGTCGCTCTTCCTCGTTGCATACAGCCGCGATCGATTGCGGTTTGAAGGCGAGCATCCGAGCGATCCGAATCCGGACAACGCGCTCGGGATCTACCTGCTGAATTCATCGGGCGATCGTGAACTGATCTATCGCGATCCTCGCATCAGCAGTACGACGCCTATCCCGTTGGTGCCGACGCCCATCCCGCCCGAATTGACCAATACGCTGTTGGCGGGTGATGCGAAAACGGGCGAGGTGATGATCGCCGACGTCTATTGCGGGTTGGGCGATGTGCCGCGCGGAACCATCAAGCAGCTGCGCGTGGTGCAGATATTTCCGAAAACGACCCCGTTGGCTAACACTCCGCGGATCGGCATTGCGGGTGAGGAGAACGCGCGGGCCATTCTCGGCACCGTTCCGGTCGAGTCCGATGGGTCAGCGCGATTCATCATGCCCGCCGACAAGCCGGTTCTTTTCCAGGTGCTGGACGAGCAGGGCAATGCATACCAGACGATGCGTTCCACGACCTACGTGCAGGCAGGCGAGCGCGTATCGTGTGTCGGTTGCCACGAGTCGCGGATGTCCACGATCCCGGCAGGTAATCGGCTGCCGATTGCATTCCGACGCGATCCCTCCAGGCTCGAGCCGGGAGATCTCGGCGGCCGCCCGTTTTCCTTCACCGAGATGATTCAACCCGTGCTGAACGAGAACTGCGTGCAATGCCACGGCGGCGAAAAGACCGACGGGGGAATTGACCTTACGGCCACCTGGAAAGACGGATTTACGAAGGCCTACTGGGCGCTGTGCGCCGAGCCGGCTCCCGGGGCGCCTGCCGATCGCGGACTGCTCGTCCCGCGTTTTGCGCAACGCAATCAGGTCCAGGTCACTCCGCCCGGAGGCGCACAAGGTGCAAGAGGCAGCCGATTGATGAAACTGCTGCGCGAGGGCCACGAAAAGGTCCAGCTTTCCGATCGGGACCTGAGACGCGTGGCGGCATGGATTGATTTGAATGCAACGTTCTACGGAGTGTATCTTGAAGAGGATCTGCAGCGCCAGCGAAACGGCGAACGAGTAGCCATGCCCGCGATCCAGTGAGATACAACCCAAGAACGTGTTTGAAAAATCCAATTCACCCTCC
>CAIPEB010000380.1 GCA_903863885.1 uncultured Planctomycetaceae bacterium
CGAGCAGTCCAGCCGGCGGCCAACCGTCCCTGAACCAGCCTCGGCGCCGCCAGCGGCACCGCCCGCCTGCGATCTCAACGAACTGCTGGCCGCATATGACAACGAAACCAGTTTCGTGGCGAGGCTGATCAACATGTTCTTCTCGGTTTACCAGGAAGAGCTGCCGAAACTCCGGTCGGCCGTCGCCACGCGGGATGCGCGCGAGGTGGCCCGCGCCGCACATCGGATCAAAGGCTCGGTCGGAAACCTGAAGGGCAAGACGCTGCAGAACGTCGCCAAAACCCTGGAAATGAGCGCACGGGCCGGTGATGTGGCCAACCTGCCTCAGCTGTTCGTCGAGCTCGAACGCGAGTTCCACGCGCTGCAGCAGTTGCTTCAGCCATTCATGAACCAGTTCGAAAGCAAGTAAGATGACGCGACTTCAGGGAATCATCCCGTTGACCCTTTTGCTCGTTGCCGTCGCAGAACTGCGGGCCGCCGAGTCGCCCGCCTCGGCGGACATCGACCAGGCGACACTCGATGCATGGTCCGCTCCATTCCGGGGCTGGCATTACCGGCCCGATCACGTGATTCCGGAGGACCCGAAAATTCCGGGCCACGAGACGTTCCGCAATACCGACGTGCCGTGCGTGTACCAGTTGCCCGGTCAACCCGAGAAGTGGTACATGAGTTTCATCGCGTTCAACGGCCAGGGCTACAACTCGTTTGTCGCCGAGAGCAGCGACCTCGTCCGCTGGACGAATCCGCGTCTGGCAATGGGCTTCGGCCCGCCCGGCGAATTCGACTTCGGCGGCTGCGTCGTCGGCGCATTCCTCTATGACTCGTACGACATCCGGGCGCCGCGAAGGCTGAAGCTGCGTGATGGCAAGTACTGGAGCCTCTACGGGTGCTACCCGCGGAAGGGCGGATACGAACTCAGGCCCGGATACGAAGGCGTTGCGTGCAGCGACGATGGGCTCGTCTGGCGCCGGGCAAAAAACGCCCCGATATTGTCCGTGCACGACGCCGATTGCGGTGAGTGGGAGAAAGACTGCACTTACCAGCCGTGGCTTGTCGAACACGACGGGCGGTTCTTCGATTTCTACAACGCTGCCAACGGCGGCATCGAACAGACCGGCGTTGCGTTTTCGAGCAACCTGCTCGAATGGAAACGAAGTGCGGCCAATCCGGTCATCCGCAACCGCCAAGGCGGATACGACGAACAGTTTGCGTCTGATCCGAAGGTCTACCGCGACGGCGACCATTGGACGATGATCTATTTCGGCGTGGGCAGAGGGGGCGCGCACATCATGGTGGCGTTCTCGCGAGATCTTCTGCATTGGACCGCCCATCCCGAGCCGCTGTACAAAGCGGGGGGCAACCCGAGCGGTCTCGACAAGCAGTACTCGCACAAGATCTCGCTCGTCCACAACCCCGGAAACGACACGTTCTATCTCTACTACTGCGCCTGCGGCAACAAGGGACGCGGCATCGGCCTGATCACCAGCAAGCCGCTTGACTGAAGCCCGTCCGCGGTCGTTCCGTCCTCAGACCCGCCGACGACTAGATCACCGCGGCATTTCCGATCGGAAACGCACGTCCGATACGGCCGGCGCATCGGGTCGATCCGTCCGGCCCTGCCGTTGCGGCATTTTCCCTGCAAGTCCAATTTCCCGAACTATAATGAACTGAGACGGTCGTCGATCGCGATTCCTGGCGGCGCGACCGCTGGTCATGTATTGCCAAGCCAAGCCGCTCCGGAGACGCGGCAGGGACAAGTAGGCGTTGGGAGTCGACAGCTATGACGCGTGCTTTCGTCACTGGCGCAAGCGGCTTCATCGGTTCGCACCTCGTAAGTACGTTGACGCAGCGGGGCGTTCGAGTGCGAGCCCTCGTCCGCAAGACTTCGGACACGTCCCACCTTCGATCCGTGGGAGCAGAAATCGTCACCGGCGGACTCGACGAGCCCGAACTCCTGAAGGACGCCATCTCCGGCGTTGACGAGGTCTATCACCTCGCAGGAGTCACGGCCGCACTGCGAGCGGAACAACTCGACCGGGTGAACTGCGATGGAACGCGATCGATCGCCCGCGCCTGTGCCGAGCAGACGGATCCTCCCAGCCTGATCGTTGTCTCGTCGATCGCGGCAGCGGGCCCGGCTGCGCGAGGTGAGGTCCGCGAGGAGCGTCAACCGGAGCATCCCGCATCCAAGTACGGCCGCAGCAAACTGCGGGGTGAGCTCGCCGCCGTTGAGTATTGCGATAAGGTCCCCATGTCGATTGTGCGGCCGGGCATCGTGTTCGGCCCGCGAAATCGATCGATGCTGCCTGTCTTCAGAAGCATCAAATACGTCCGCGTGCACCCCGTGCCCGGATTTCACTGGCCGCCGCTTTCGTACATCTACGTCGAGGATCTGGTCGAGCTGATGCTGTGCACGGCCAAGAACGGAACTCGGATTCCCGCGCGGATGGCGGACGTAGCACGCCTTCGCATGGCAGGAGCAGCCGAGACTTTTCGAGATGAGAGCGATCCGTCCGACGGCATCTACTTCGCCGTATCGCCCGAACATCCTACTTGGGCTCAGATGGGCCGGACTGTGGGACGGTGCTTGAACCGTCCGCACGTGCTGATCCTGCCTCTGGCCCCGCCGCTGCCGTGGATCGTCGCCGGAGTCAACGAAGTCGTGCAGAAACTCCGCGGCAAGCCCGACGAACTCAATCACGACAAGATGCGCGAAGCCACCGTCGCCTCCTGGGCGTGCTCGCCCGAGAAAGCACGGCGCGAACTGGGCTTCTCGCCACCCAAGCCGCTCACGAAGCGGTGGGAAGAGACCATCTCGTGGTACCGCGACTCGGCGTGGATCTGAACGGGGTCGGTGACGGGCCGCGCGGGCCCCGCTAGAATCACCGTCTGTCGCGGAACGAACGCTGTCGTTCCGCGTGTTCAACACTGGCAGATGGGAGATCCTGCTGTGCGCAAACTTCTCATGTTGTTGTTGGTATGGGGCTGTTCACTGACACTCTCGGCCGCTGAACCCGCTGCCGAATCCGCGCCGCCTTTCGCCAAACTTGTCGGCGATATGCAGTTGAAGGACGGGGATACGGTCGTCTTCCTCGGCGACTCGATCACGCACCAGTGCCTTTACACTCAGTACGTCGAGGACTATTTCTTCACGCGCTATCCTTCGATGAAGATCCGCTTTCATAACGCGGGGGTAGGCGGCGACCGGGCAACCGATGCGTTGGCTCGTTTCGATCGCGATGTGGCCGAATACAAACCGCGATATGTCACGGTGCTGATCGGCATGAACGACGGCGGGTACGGCCAATGGACACCTGAGATGTTCGGCACGTATGAACGGGACATGACCACGCTGATCGAACGTATCCAGGCGATCGGCGCGACGCCCATTCTCATGACGCCGACGATGTACGACACGCGAGCCGCCCTGCTCAGGGCCAAGCCGCCGCGCCCCGTGGACAGCCCGGTGAACAAGTACTACAACGCCTCGCTCGCCTATCTCGGTGCCTGGGTGCGTGAACAGGCGATCAATCGAGGATTCGGTTTCGTGGATATGTACGGCCCGTTGAATAATCTCACGATCGAACAACGGCGGGACAATGCGGAATTCACGTTCATCCCGGATGCCGTCCACCCGGAAGCCGACGGCCAGTTCATCATGGCTTCTTCGATCATCGAGCAGATGCACCGTGGTCCCGCCGTGTCGTCCGCGATGCTGACACTCGCCGGCGACAAGTGGAACGCGGGCAAGAACGCGACCGTGTCGGACATCCAGGGTGACGCCAACGGCGTGAGCTTCACGCTCACCGCCAAAGCTCTGCCCTGGGTCGTTCCGGGTGAGGCCTCGTTCGGATACAAGGTCACGCACGCAGGCCACCGACTGAGCAACGAGTCGATTCGCGTGGTCGGCCTTGCTCAGGGGCAGTACGACCTGAAGATCGACGGCCAGACTATCGGCACCTACGGCGCGGCTCAACTCGCCTTTCGCGTCGAACTCGAAGAGAACGCGAAAACACCCGAGTACCAGCAGGCGCTCGCCGTCGCCGTCCTGAACAAAGAACGCAACGACAAGGCCATGCGGCCGCTGCGCAATCTGTGGGGCGCACTGAAAGGCAAACGCTACGCCAACAAGCCCGAAGAACTCGAGAACTTCATGCCTCAGTTCGATGCGGAACTCGCCAAGCTGAAGGCACTGGTTGAGGAATACGACGCCAAGATCAGCGCAATCAACAAACCGCAGCCCCATCGTTACGAAATCGTCCGCGCGGCTGGTAAGGCTCCCGCCACCAACACGGAAAAGCAGTCGACCGATAAGGCGGCCGCCGGCAACTGATCAGGGGAATACTAAGGTGTACGGCTCGGCGCAGTCGGGCCGTACACTTCGAATTCCCAGATTGAAAAACCGAACGGCGTCGCACGGTTGTCACCGCGGAACCGGACATAGCGAGCCTGGACGGGGGCGAATCGGATTTCATCCGCGCCCCCTTTTCCGTTCTTGGTCTGCCAGACTTCTTTCCAGGACGCGCCGTCCGGCGAGACCTCGATCGCGTAGGCTCGACCGGACGCGGCTTCCCACGACAGGGAAACCCCCGCGACGGCGACCTCCGACCCGAGGTCAACGCTCAGCCACTGCTTGTCGGCGAATTCGGACGACCAGCGGGTATCCGGCGAGCCATCGACGGCCAGCGGCGCTGGAAAAAACCCCAACTCGTTGCGCAAATCGGAGGACGCCTTTGCAGGCCGCCCCGCTGCCAGATTCTTCGGAACTTCCTGGACGCGGACATCGCGAAGGCTGTGAATCGTCACTCCGTCGGATCCCTGCAGTTCGGCATCCAACAACAGCGAGCAGTCTTCGCCGGGGAACTTGACTTCGAACTCGGCGCTAGCCAGTTCCCGCGGGGCGGCAGTGACCTTCCGCTTCTGCTCAAACAACACGTCGTTGCCGCGGCGCACACGTAACACAACCTCGCCCGTCCACTCAACACCGAGGTCATTGATCACCCGCACCGGCACGTTCACCGTGGAGTCCTTGGAGATGCGATCTTCCCAATAATCGATTCCGATGCCCACGGGTGCGAACGAGTCGCGGACATATTTGAAGAAGTTCGGCTCGAACTTCAATTCCTGCACATTGAGGAAATGGTCGCTGGTCTGGCCGTCGTGCCTCGAGTATCCCAGTCCGCAGAAATGCAGTACGCCGCAGCACTGCCGGCGCAAACGCCAGAACTCCGTCTTGGCCGCCAGTGTCCGCGCGTAATACAACCGACGGGCCTCGATCGACGCATCGGCGCCGAGAATCCGTTTGTAGACGTCGACTGTCAAAGTCGGCAGCGATCCGTCGCGGTTGATCCACAGCCAGCCGTACTCGTTGATCAGGTAGGGAGGCCCCGCGTTTCGCCGCGGTCCGTTGTCCGGAATGCCCTTCTCCTTGGCGAATCCCCGCAGGCGAAAAGCGGGATTGCTCGATCGATACGGATGACTTTCACTGATATCGCCCGGCCTCTGCACCGCGCCCCAGCCGTTGTCCCACGGCCGGCGCGAAAGGTCGAGATCGCGAACCTGCTGCATCGCAGCGGCGATGACCTTGTCGTTCGAGGTCTCGTTCTGCGCATCCCAGATCACGACGCACGGGTGATTCCAGCGTTCCCGCATCCACTCGCGATACTCGACCGCCAGATGATCGGCCGTGATCGCCGCCGGCCAACCGTCTTTCGCCGCGCTGTACCAGATCGGGAACTCGTCCTGGATCATGATGCCTTCTTCGTCGGCGATTTCGTACCAGAGCTCCGGCGGAAAGCCGATGCAGTATCGCAGACTGTTCCAGTGCATCTCCTTGAATCGCTGATGCAGTTTCCGCACCCACTGCGGATCCCAGGGCAATTGGCCACGTTCCGCGTCCTCGAAGAAACGATAAATGCAGACGTTTGAACCGCGGAGATAATAGACCTGGCCGTTGAGCAGCGCCCGGCCGGTCTTCGGATCCGTGGTGAAGGTGCGCATCGCGAAACGAGTTCGGCTCAAGTCCGCGCCGGTGTCGATATCCAGCGTGTAAAGAAACGGATGCTCAGGCGTCCAGAACTCCGCATTCGGAATCGGCACCGTCACTTCAAAAGGTTTCACCGCTCCCGCCTCGGGGGTCGGCACTTCGAGCGATACCTCGGCCGCAACACGCTGCGTGGCCGCTTCTCGAACTGTCGCCTTGATATGAGTTGCCGCGGGGGCAGGGCCCGCACTCGCCAACTCCACGACCGCTCTCACTGATTTTGCTTCGAGGTTCGGCACCGTCTGGACGTTGACGACGTGCGGCGTGCCGCAGAGGATCAGTTCCACTCGATCGAAGATCCCGGGAATATACCGGCTTTTTTCGTTGTCCCAGCCGTCGTTGAGATACTCCGGCAACGCCGACAGCGACGCGCCCACGCGAATGATCAGTTCGTTCTCGGCACCATTTCCCTTCAACTGGCGCTGCACATCGAACCAGCCCGGCGTGAAACAGGGACCGTGTTCACCGATCTCCTGGCCGTTTAAGAGTACCTTCGTGCCGTAACGGGCTTTATTCACCTTCAACTGCGCCACGGCCGGAACCGCTCCGTCGACGCAGAACGTCCGCCGATACCAGAACGCTTCACGCCGCGGATCCGCAGGCCGCAGCCACGGCTTGACCCGATCGGTCAGCGACACCGTCGCACCCGGCGATTCGAAAGCGGGCGTCGCCAGATCGGCCAGTCCCGGCACGGGAACGGTGTGCTCGAACTTCTCAGGCCGGGCATTCATCGTGCCCTCTTCGATCTGCCATGTCCCGTCGAGAGAAATCACGCGGCGGGCCGAATCTGCAGCACCCGACAAACCGGCGAGCCCGGCACAACAGACCAGCGTGACGATCGCGGCGATTTGCGGCCGACGCATTGTCCAGACTGACATGAGCGGTATCTCCAAAGGTGCATGGTTATCGTTCTGAGGCAGTCTATCTCGGTCCGTCGCAAGGAACAATCAAGCAGTCTGGAGTCTGGAGTCCGGAGGAAGATAAACATCCGTCCGCCCCTGCAGCCTACCGGCATCCCTTCTCCCGTTCTCCGTCATGAAGCCGCGTTTGCAACGTATCGCACGTGCAGTTCAACCTTCTCGACTTTGATATCCGCGTTTCGCGGTTTCTCCGCAGGTTGCGTTGCGAGGCCCAATTGCAGCACGTTTTCGCCCACTTGCGTCGTTGCGGCCGGCACGGCGAAATCGAGACAAAGCAGGCGTTGCTCAGGATCGATCCGGTAAACACCAGGCCCGCCTGAATCCGGCTGCGGGCGAGGCGAGAAGATCTGCGGATCCTTCCAACTGCTGTCCCTCGCGCGTTCCTCCAGCAGGTGGCCATTCCAACGCAGCACCAATCGGTCTTGCTGTTCGGCGTTGAACAATACCACGCGCAGGAACGAGTCGCGTAACCGATTTCCGGCCGCGGCAAGGTCATCGCTCACGCGCACCCGCAGCGTCCCTTCGCCGCCCGCTTTCCACAGCAGCGGCAGCGGCGCATCATCATTTCGGTTGAAATAGCCCTCGGCCCACGGGTAGCCGCCTCGACGCTCGACCGCATAGATCTTGTCCTTCCAGGCCATGGTTTCGCGCGAACCGATTTCACGGTAAGCGATCTGTTGCGACAGAGGCCCGGGGCTCACCCCAAGCCGCGTGCATACATCGGGCGGTGCATTCGACCAGTTGAACGTCACGACACTGTCGGCCCCTTGTTCCCACCAGTTCGCAAATACGCCTCGCAGGAATTCGATCGGCGCCCAGCGATAGCCGTCGGTCGTATGATGGTCGTCAAAGCAAGGCTGGAGCTTGATGGAACGCCCTGCCGTGAAGGCCTTGAAGGCGGCGACGTCAACATCCATCGATCGTGAGCCGAGCGTGAAGATATCCACGAGCTCCTCACGCGCCCACGTTTCGACATCAAATCCGTCCGCGTGGCAGCCCCGCAGATTCTGCGGCACCTTCGCCGCGAGCAGCAGAGGTCTCTTGCGCGAGGCAGCTCTCTGTTGCAGCATGCTCCGCACATCGCGCACGAGCGACGTAAGATGCCCGCGCAATTCCCATTGCCGACCGATGGGAAGAAACGGCACGTGCCTCGCGAAATCAAGCTGCACTCCATCGACGTCGTAACGTTCGACAACTTCGCGGAGCGTCTTGACCGTGCATTCCCGCACGTCCGGCACCGAAAAGTCCCAGAGCCCGTGCGGCCACCACGTCTTGAGCGTCCAGTCCGGATGGGCCAGCTTGAGCGGGCCGGGCTTCTCCTTCCAAGCGGCGCCGCTTCCCGTGGCGTCGATATCCACTTCGCTCACGCGGTGGTGCCAGAATACCTCGAGATTTCGTTTCCTGGTTGCCTCGATCAACTGCCCCGCCATGTCGATGCCCCGCCGGCGCCAGTCATCGAGTCCCGCCGCGGACATCTGATCGAGAAACTCGCTCGGATACAGCACCTGGCCCAGCCGTCCGAGGTCCCAGAAGATACTGTCGATCTGCGATCCCGGCTCATCGACGTAGCGGAAGCGAAAATCCAGCCACTTATCGAACTCGAGCTGGTATTCGTTCTGGGCGTCGTACTGCACGACGATTCGCCGCCGACGGTTCACGGCCTGCCGGTGTTCGGCCGAGAGTTTTGTCTCCGCGCCCTCGACCGCCCGGTTTTTCGCGGCAATCACTCCGGCACTCGCCGCGGCGATGCCCTTCAGGAACAAGCGACGATCAATCGGCCGATCGACGGATGTCATGCGCAGAACCTCCCGCGCGCTCGCGAGTTCTCGTGGTTAGGCGTACCATCCAGCCCGGCAATGATCTGTGGCACTAACCGTCTGGATGTTCGTTTGTCGCGCAAAGTCCGGCGACCAACGCGGGCGGATTTTCAGGCCGGAGCACCAGCGCCGCATTGGAAGGCGGCACTGCCGCCCTGTGCGAGGCCCTTCAGCCGCCGTTTCATTTGACAATCACATGGTCGATTCCCATCAGGTATCCCTTCGATTCCGGGTTGTGGCCGACGGCCTGGAACCTCAGGACGTGCGTACCCGCCTTGAGTTCCAGCTTACCCAACGTCACGGGATCGGCCGGAACCACCTCCGACGAGAACGTGTCGGCGACTGCTCCGATCGGCTTGCCATCCATGAACGCCTGGATATTCGCATAGTCCCAGGACTTGGTGTACTTGGCCACGATCTCATATGAGCCGTCCCGCGGGATCTCCAGTGCAATATCCACCCAGCCGTTCAGATCACACGGCTGAACCCAGAATTGATGACCGCCGGAATAACTGGGACCGAGATCCTGCGGCCGATACTCGCACCGCTCCACGCCCACGACCCGCGCCCAGATCCCTTCCGCCGTGCCTTCGGCGAGGATACTCGGCTCCCATCGCAGATAATCCAAATCCACATCGAATCCCTGGGAACTTTCGTTTCGCCCAACCACGCGCACTTCAACGTCCTTGGCGTTGGCCGGCACGGAACCAAGAGGCAGAACTGCAGGCCCCAGTCCGCTCTGTGCCGCGTACAAATCAAACTCCGGC
The DNA here is from genome assembly GCA_903863885.1 of uncultured Planctomycetaceae bacterium. Lineage (GTDB taxonomy): Bacteria > Planctomycetota > Planctomycetia > Pirellulales > Pirellulaceae > CAIPEB01. The sequence continues at coordinate 9,548 of CAIPEB010000380.1, forward strand.
CCGATCGGTTTGCCCTCGACGAATCCCTGAATCCGCGCGGCGCGAGGTCCGAGCAGCGGCCGCACGCCGAGCACGTAGGGCATCGCCGGCCGCTTGTCGAAATGCAGCAGGAATCCCTGTCCGGTTTTTTCCGCGTGGAACTCCAGCACGCGTCCGGCGCTAACGCCGGCGACCGGCTCACTCGCACGCGGCGGATTGGCTTGCCCGGTGGTGCCCGCGACTTTCTGTTCCTCGGCTTCGATCGCTTCCGAGATTCGCGCGACGGGCTCGACCTTGAGGCAATCGAGAATCGCCCGTCCGCCCGTCGCGGCAGCGAGATCCACGACATGCTCGCCCTTGCTCAGAAACACGCTTTGCAGTTGCAGCACGCAGGGCGGTGCGTGTTTGGTGACATCGAGCTTCTTGTCGTCAACCTCCAGCGTGAGGTCGGCGATCTTCTCTTCCGGCGCCGTGAAAAGCTGCACGTCGTACACGCCGTCGGCACCGACGGAGATCTTGAACTTGGCGAGATTTTTGCCCGCGGCAACCTGTCCGAAATCAACGGCCCGTTCGCGGTCGAATTCATAAGGTCGAATCGCGTCCGTGACGAGCGTCGCGGCGCCGGATTGAATCGTCTCCGCAAGAAACGTCTCGGCCTGCTGTGCGAAGATAATACCCAACCCGAAGGTCCGCACCTGATCGGCGCCGACGTCCGCAAACGGCGAGTCGCTGTATTGCATCGGGGCAGGGGGTCCCAGAGGTTCGTTACCACCGGTGTAACGCACGCCGCGCAGCTTCTCGAACGGCGGAGTCAGTTCCGCCTGATACCAGAACACGGTCGAGTTGTACTCGTACTGGCCGCGAGGCCCCTGGCCGTTGGGACCGTAGTTCTCGATCGTCATCCGCATCCGCTGATTGAACGGAATGAAATCCATAAAGTGCCAACGGTAATTACACGTGCGATGGCCCTTCATCGACGAGGCGCCGAATGACGGTCCCGAGAGGTAACGAATCCCCCACGCATCGCCAAAGTAGTCCTCGGAACCGGTCCCGATGCAGGGGCTGAAATCATCGTCGTCGACCCAGACCTTTTCATCGCCTTCGCCCCACCATCCGCCGAGCGGATGATCGATGGGCATCGACACGCCGACGAAGTGGCCGTGCCCCGCCGTTTCGAGGAACGGATAATCGAACGTGCGCGAATTCGGTTCGTGACGCCAGCGAGCAAAGAAATAGGCAGTGTCCTCGGGCAACTGCGACTGAGGGGCCCATTCGATTTCGTATTCCACTTCCGCGGGTACTTCGAGATAGTTTGTCAGATCGAGCGATGCGGATTTTCGGAAGGGCATCGGGTAGTACTGATAGGCCAGGCCATTGCGGCAGCCAACCGGCACGGATCCGTATTCGGCCGTCTCCCAATCAAAGCCGAAGAACGGCCCGAGCGGCGTGAGCACCTGCGGCCACTCTGCGCCGTCCCACGTGCCGCGCAGCACGAGTTTTCGCCACGCGTACCGCTGCTTGGATTCCACGCGAGCCCGAATAGCCCGGATCATGCCCGCGCTGTCCAGTTTGCACAGCGATACGGTCTGACCGGGCGCAATCGACACTTTCTTGCTGATGGTCTGCTGGCCGTTCAGTTTCGGCTTGGGGTCCTGCCCGGAATTCGACCAGACCTCCGCGGCCGCGGACAGCGCTGCCTGCTCCTCCGCATTGAGCGGCAATCGGAAGCTGGCGACACTCTGTCCCTTGGGTAACAGGACGTAGTTGAAGTGGTAGTACTCGATGTGCTTCTTGTCGGCGCAGATCTTGATGTGCCTGGCGAACGGAATCGGCAGGTAGCTGTCGGATGCCGATTGGGCTCCGTCGCGGCGATACACCAGCGGCTTGATGAACGGAGGCAACTTGCCGTCGAACAGGTCCGGGAAGTTCCATTCATAGGACGGCTTCTCGGCGCCATCCAGGTAGATCCGCAGCTTGCCGACGGGATTAGCCGACCAGACGCGGTAGATGATTCCGGGGCCGTCGATGTCCATCATCACGGCCTCGCCGTTCGGTTCAACGCGAAGGTACTGCCCCGCGTCGCCATTCGCACCCCAGACCGTTTTCGAGTTGCGGTCCCAACTGGAGAACAGTCCGCCTCGAGTCCCGGATTGGAGTCGCGTCAACCGGTCCAGATCGGTCAGTTGATGCAGGACGTCCGTGTAACTCAACGTGCCCGGCGTCTGCGCACGGGCCGGCCCATTCCACAGCCACACAACGGACAACAGGAGAAGAACCTGCAGACGCCGGATCGGTCGGACGCGAACGAACATAGTTGCCTCGCTAATGCTGGAAGTCGGATGCCTGCGGACTGGTTCCGGAATCAAGACGGCGCGTCATCGCGCAACGGTATGGTCAGTGGTTCGCGATGACGCGTCAAGAACTGCGATTCATTGCGGCGAGATTAAGCGACCGCGAAAGAACAACCCAGTCAATTCCACGCCTGCCCGTGTGCAGACAATTTGCTGCGGCACACGAACGAAATGGTCAAACGGTTCTTTCGCTCTGACTTACTTCGACAGGGCCTCGCGCAGGACGGGTTCGAAAGCGTCGGCCTGCCGCATGAAGCCGAGGTCGTTGGGATGCGAGCCGTCGGTGGCTCCTTCGGTATCGTCGCCGAGCAGCGGGTGGCCCTCAATGTAGTAGATCTTGGCCACTCCGGCCTGCTTCAGTTTCTCGAAACACTCCTTCAGGGCCGCGTGGTTTTCCGCGTGGAACTTTGTTCGTTCGGGAAGAATCCACGAGTTGGTGAACTCGCGGTCCTCGACCAGGATGATCGGCGCGTCAGGATGCGCCGCGCGCAGTTGCTTGACGAGCGGCTCGCATTTCTGCCGGACATCGGCTGGCCCCATGTTGGGCAGGCAGTCGATGACGTAGGCAGCCGCATCGATCTGCGAGAGATATTCCCCCACTGCGGCGTCCATCCGTCCGTTCCCCGAGAAGCCGAGATTGACGACGGGCCGGTCGAGACGGCGGCCGAGAATGGCCGTATGCACCATGCCGGGACGCGAAGCGCACGCGCCGTGCGTGATCGACGTGCCGTAGAAGACGATCGGCTTTTCGCGAGGCGTCAGTCCCTCGAACGCCGCCCCGTGCGGCACGCCGATCTTCAACGACTCGACGCCGTTGTACAGCGGCAGATAGGCTGCGTATTCACGCATACCAGGGCTGAGACCGTCCTGAATAACCTGCTGAACTTCCTTCTTGTCGGGGCGAGTCACGTTCACCCATTTCCAGACGCCCTTGTCGTCGCGGGCATACAGGTCTACGCCGCTCACGCCCGTCGCCGGCATGTGCGGCATATCCAGTCGATCGGTTCGAAGGACGTAATCCGCCCAGATGGCCTTGGCGTCCGTCTTGAATCGCACCATCATGCCCGCGCTGTCGCGGCTCAATCCCCAAACCGCGCCGGTCACCTTGCCCTCGGCCGATGACGGCAACCGATCGAACCAGCGGCTCCGCGGCTGGTCAGCCAGCGCCCGTCCCTCGACGCCCCACTGCGTCACGTCGTGCCAATCGACCTCCGGCTCGGCCTTGGCCGCTTCGGTTGACACGGCCGCCGGCTTGGCGGGCGGAGGGCTGGGAGCCTGTGCGTAGACTCCAGGAACGGCGTACGACCAGATGGCGGCAATCGACAACAGACCTATTTCAAATCCATTTCTCTTCATGCTTCACCTCGCTGCGTCTGAGTGGTTTCGCGCAAAGAACAGTTTCGATATTCAAACGTCTTTCCAGTTTTGCTCTCCCATGGAGAAAGCCGGCCCGGCCGGGCCGGACAGCGGGCATTGAATCTCCATGGACGTTGTCGCGTCCGACTATCCCGCGTTGCGCTCCGTGTGCTGAAAGGGAGGGCGATTTGGATTTCTCAAACACTTCCTCCGAATCGCGCATAGCGCTCGCAAAGATCATAGACCCGCGCACGGTGCGAAGAAAGAACGTCGGGCCGGCCGTGTCGCACGGATGCCGGATGCCGGCTGGAAGGTTCGCTTGCCTCCGGACTCCGGACTCCAGACTCCGGACTCCAGACTCCAGACTCCGGACTCCTGACTCCAGACTCCAGACTCCGGACTCCAGACTCCAGACTCCAGACTCCAGACTCCAGACTCCAGACTCCAGACTCCAGACTCTCCCATACAAGCCGAGAAACCACAGGCACCGGCGATCCGGCTGCGCGATGTTGGCGGCAAGATGCCGTGACCGCGGACAAATTGCTATACTGGCGGGCACAGCCAACAGGAGGTTACCTGCCATGCGACGACTGACCGCCATTACATCGCTGATCACCGCGGTGTTTGCCGCCGTTTCTTTTGTCCAAATCCGAGCCACTGAAACCGAACGGCCGTTCATCGCCGAGATCGACGTGATGGTGCCGATGCGCGACGGCACGAAGTTGGCGACGAATGTCTATCGCCCGAGGAAGGACGGTCGTTACCCTGTGATCCTCATGCGGAGCCCCTATGGCAAGCCGGGCGCGGAGGGAGGCGAGGCTCTGCGCTACACGACGGCCGGATACGCAATGGTCGTGCAGGACTGCCGCGGTCGCGGCCAGTCGCAGGGAACGTGGGATCCGTTCCGCTTCGATGTCGAGGACGGCTTTGACACGCAGGAGTGGATCGGCCAACAGCCCTGGTGCAATGGCAGCATCGGCACGGCAGGGGGCTCCTATGTCGGCTGGACTCAATGGGCTTCCGCGGCACGCTCGAGCCGCTATTTGAAAACGATGGTCCCCATCGTCCCGTTTGCGCACGCTTATTCGGATGCAGCGTATGTCGGCGGTGCGTGCCAGCTTTCGCTGCTGATGGGCTGGGGCGCGGGAGTCGGTGGGGCAAAACTCGACCCGGAAATCCTGCAGAAGTCTTTCCGTCATCTTCCGCTGCGCGACTTCGGGGATCAGTTCACTCCGAAGGTGCCGTTCCTCAACGACTGGATTCAGCACCCGCAGTACGACGATTACTGGAAACAGCGGGGCATCAACCACGACTACAAAGACGTCACGGTTCCGGTGCTGAACATCGGCGGCTGGTACGACATCTTTTCCAAGACGACGATCGACCTGGTGGATCGCGTGCACGACACCTCGACGGATCGCATGGTGCGTCGCAATCAGTTTGTCATTATCGGCCCCTGGGGACACGGAGTCGGCGGGCGCAAGGTGGGCGATCTGGATTTCGGCGACGAGGCCGCGCTGAATATCGGCGAACGCCAGTTCCAGTGGTTCGAGTACTGGCTGCAGGGACGAGAAACGGCAGTCAAGGACTGGCCCGCATACCACCTGTTCGTCATGGGCGAGAATCGCTGGCGAGGCGAGAATGAATGGCCGCTGGCGCGGACCCGCTACACCGACTACTATCTGCACAGCGGCGGCAAGGCCAATTCGCTGGAAGGCGATGGTTCGCTCGACACGAAAAAGCCGGGCGCCGAACCGGCGGATCAGTACAGTTACGACGGCGATGATCCTGTGCCCACCGCGGGAGGAAACAATTTGGTCGGAGTTCCCATCGGCCCGTTCGATCAGTCGGCGGTCGAGAAACGTCCCGATGTGCTCGTGTACACGACGGCGCCGCTGGACAAGGACCTGGAGGTCACGGGCCCTATCAAGATGACTCTCTTTGCCCGATCGACCGCGCGCGACACCGACTTTACGGCCAAACTCGTGGACGTGCATCCGGATGGAAAGGCCTACAACCTGTGCGACGGGATCATCCGGGCCCGATACCGCAACAGCGCGACCGAACCGACGCTGCTTGAACCCGGCAAGGTTGAAAAATACGAGATCGACCTGTGGGCCATTAGCAACGTGTTTCTCAAGGGCCATCGTGTGCGAATCGAAGTGTCGAGCAGCAACTTCCCGCGGTTCGATCGCAATCCCAACAGCGGAAATCCGTTCGGCTCCGATACGGAAATGCTGACGGCTGATCAGACGATTCTTCACGATGCCGAGCATCCTTCGCATATCGATTTGCCGGTTATCCCGCGATGAGCCGGTCCGAAACCGTGCCCGTCTGCACCGCACTGACGTACTCCATGCAAGGGCCCGCTCGATGAAACAGATATCTCGACAGGGAGTCGGCACATCGCGCCGCGGTTTCCTGAGAGCCTCCGCCTGCCTTCTGGCCGCGCCGTGCTGGGTGCCCCGTTCCGTGTTCGGCGCAGGCGCTCCGAGCAACCGGATTCACGTCGCGATGATCGGCGCGGGCAACCAGAGTCGCGTGGACTTGCCCGCTGTGATCGGCTTTGACGACGTTCAGGTTCTGGCGGTTTGCGATGTCAATCGCGGCAGCGGCAATTACGCTCGCCCCGAAGATTTTCTCGGACGCGAGCCGGTCCGCGATAAAGTGAACGCCTACTACGCCGGGAAGAAAGAGACAGGACAATACCAAGGCTGCGATGCGTATAGCGACTTTCGTGAAGTGCTCGACCGCAAGGATGTCGATGCGGTGGTCGTCACGCTTCCCGATCATTGGCACGCGCTGTTGACGGTCCTGGCCTGCCGTGCGGGCAAGGACGTGTATTGCCAGAAACCGCTCTCGCTGACAATTCACGACGGCCAGCAGATGGTGAAGGCGGTGCGCAAGCACGGCCGGATTCTCCAGACGGGAAGCCAGTATCGATCTAACCCGCAGGTGCGACGAGTCGCTGAACTCGTGCGGAACGGCCGCATCGGTCAGGTCAAACGCGTCACGGCAATCGTCAACGAAAGCGGACCGGGCCCCGGTCCCGGTTGGCAGCCGATGCCGGTTCCTGACGGATTCGACTACGAGACCTGGCTGGGCCCGGCACCGTCGGCCCCTTATCACGTTGACCGATGTCTTTACCGATTCCGTTTCCACCTCGACTATTCGGGCGGCCAGATCACCAACACCGGCCACCATGCGCTGGACATCGTGCAGTTTGTTCTCGGCACGGATCAGACACCGCCCGTTGAATTCGAGGATGTCGGTTCGATCTGGCCACCGGCGGGCCATTTGTACACGACGGCCATGCACACAGCGTTTCGCGCCAGGTATGCCAACGGGATCGAGTTGCTGTGCCGGACGCAGGACCCGGGGTTCGGTGCACGGTTCGAGGGCACCGAAGGCTGGATCCAGTACACGGCCAAGAAAGTCGAAGCGTCCTCCGAATCCATGCTCACGTCCGAAATCGGTCCAGATGAAATTCACCTGCCGGTCAGCACGAACCATTACCGAAACTGGCTGGACAGCGTCCGGTCGCGGCAGGAACCGATCGAACCGGTCGAGATCGGACATCGCACGGCGAGCATCTGCCACTGCGGCAACATCGCCATGCGTCTGAAGCGCAGACTGCAGTGGGACACAGCCTCAGAGGCCTTTGTCAAGGACGACGACGCCAACGGCATGCGGCGCAGAACTTACCGGGAACCGTGGAACAAACTGGCGGAGTACACTGAATCAAGCTGAGCGTCGGCGTTGCGAGACGATCGAGGTCTTCTCGCATTGCCCGTTACCGTTCAGCGGATTTCGCGTCGGGAGGAAACAAGCGTGTTTGTCTGGGTTTTTCACAGGATCACCGGCCTCGTGCTGGTTGTCGTCTTGTGTGCGCAGTTGGTGACGGGTTTCTTTCAGGCCAGCGCTTCAAATGCCGAAATGGTGAAGACGGTTGCCGGACTTCACAAGGATGCACTGCTGGTGTCCCTTCTCGTTTTCGCCGCGATCTTCCACGGACTGTACGGCATACGGACGATCCTGCTCGATCTGGGAATGAAGCGGGAGAAGCTGCTTTTCTGGATCGCCAACGTTCTCGGCCTGGCGTTGTTCGCCGGCTTTCTCCTCCACTATTTTTGGATCGTTGCCGCATGATCAAGCATGACGTGCTGGTTGTCGGTGGAGGGCTGGCCGGACTTCGCGCGGCAATCGGGCTGGCGCCGAATCGGAATGTCGCAGTCATTTCCCAGGTTCACCCGGTTCGATCCCATTCAGGTGCGGCGCAGGGAGGCGTGAACGCGGCTCTGGGCAATGCGCCCGACGGCACTGTCGACTCGCCCGAGCGTCACGCGTTCGACACGATCAAAGGAAGCGATTACCTGGCCGATCAGCCGGCGGCGCTGACGATGTGCCGCCTCGCACCCGAGGTTGTTTACGAGATGGAGCATTGGGGCGCTTGCTTCTCGCGGTTTCCCGACGGCCGGATCGCTCAGCGTCCGTTCGGAGGCACCGGTTTCGCACGCACTTGCTACTCATCCGATCGCACCGGCCACGTCCTGCTGCAGACACTTTACGAGCAGGCCGTCAAACTGGGAGTTCGGGTCTACAGCGAGCAGATGGTCACGCGGCTGGTGGTGCGCGACGGGCGCTGCCACGGCGTAGTGCTCTATGATCTGAAAACCGGAAAATTCGAGTGTCTCGGCGCCAGGTACTGCGTCTTCGCGACGGGCGGTTACGGCCGTATTTTCGGGAACTCGACCAACGCGCTGATCAACACGGGCAGCGGAATCGGCATGGCGGCGCAGGCCGGACTGCCGCTCAAGGATATGGAGTTCGTGCAGTTCCATCCGACGAGCCTGTTCGGCACGAATATTCTGATCACCGAAGGGGCGCGCGGCGAAGGAGCTTATCTCGTCAACCGCGACGGCGAACGGTTCATGTCCCGTTATGCGCCGAGCGTGATGGAACTCGCCCCGCGCGACATTACCGCGCGTTCGATTCAGACGGAGATCGCCGAGGGCCGCGGTTTTCCCGGCGGTTACGTGCATCTCGACCTCCGGCACCTCGGCAAGACCCGCATCCTCGAACGATTGCCGGGCATCCGCCAGATCTGCCTGGACTTCGGCGGAATCGATCCGATCGACACTCCCATCCCGATCCAACCCGCGCAGCATTATTCCATGGGAGGCATCGGTACGGACTCGTCGGGAATGACCTCCGTCGAGAACTTCTATGCCGCCGGCGAATGTGCCTGCGTGAGCGTGCACGGCGCGAATCGCCTCGGAGGAAACTCGCTGCTCGACACCGTGGTCTTCGGCCGCCTGGCCGCGGAAGCCATCAATGCGAGATCGGCCGGATTCGAGTTTGAACCAAGCGAAGCCGCGTTGATTGAAAGCCGGGCGGCTCAACAGCAACAGGCCGACAACCTGATCAGCCGCGAACACGGACCGTCGCATGCCGAAATCCGCGATGAACTGCGGGCGTGCTGCAGCGGCAAACTCGGCATCTTTCGCAACGAAGAGGATCTTTCGGATGCCGTCGCGTTGATTCGCCGATTGCGCGATCGCTATTGCGGTGTCGCCTGCCGTACTCGCACCGGCCCATACCAGACGGAGATCGTGCACGTACTCCACCTCGAGTGCCAGTTGCTACTGGCGGAGATCATCGCGACCGGGGCGTTGGCTCGCAAGGAAAGCCGCGGCTCGCATTACCGGAACGATTATCCGACTCGCGACGACGGCCAGTGGCTCAAGCACACCGTCGCGCGGATCAGCGATCAAGAAGTCCAATTAACCTACACCAGCGTCGATACGAGTCTTCATGAACCGAAAGCACGAACCTACTGAACCATCCGGCAACGACGCAGGACCGGTGCCGGCCGACTCCGGGCCCGGTGAATCAGGGCAGGGCGAGGCCGTGCGCAAGGCCGAGATGTTTCAATTTGACATTCTCCGCTGCGAGTCGGGAGCCGACTCGGCATCACGGTTCCAGACCTACGAAGTGTCGGTTGAACGGAACACGACGGTACTCGAGGCCCTGCTGCTGATCCAGGACCGGCAGGATCCGTCGCTTGCGTTTCGATACAGCTGCCGCGGCGCGGTCTGCGGTTCGTGCGCAATGTGCATCAACGGATCACCCCAGCTTGCCTGCCGCGTGCAGGTCCAGTCGCTGCGAAACAAGCCGATCGTGCTCGAACCGCTCCCCGGTTTTGAGATCATCAAGGACCTCGTGGTCAACATGGACAAGTTCTGGGAGCGGTACCAGCGAATCCAGCCCTGGCTGCATGCCAAGGTCGTTGCTGCGGAGGAGAGCCGGATCAGCGAAACCGAACAGACCGAACTCGACCGACTGGTCAACTGCATTTTGTGTGGAATCTGCTATGCGGCTTGCCCGGTAAATCGAATGAACCCGCAGTTCACGGGTCCGGCCGTGCTCACCAAATTGTACCGTTTCATTGCGGATTCACGCGATGAACGATCGCCTGAGACTCTTCGGCAGGAGGACTCGGCCGACGGCGCCTGGGCCTGCCACACCGTGATGGCGTGCAGCAAAGCCTGCCCGAAGGAAGTCGCCCCTGCCGACGGCATTCGCGGCCTGAGGCGCAAGCTCTTCTCGCAACGGGTAAAAGAGGCTATGCGTTTGTGGACGGGCAAGCGGGAGTGAGTGAGCGATAACGTGCTGAGTTCGTGTTTGAAAGAAGACGCAATTCACCCTCCCGCAACGCGGGAGGGTCGGACGCGATAG
>CAIPEB010000381.1 GCA_903863885.1 uncultured Planctomycetaceae bacterium
AGGGTCGATCGACTACAACATGACCGTCCCCGCCATGCTTGCCTACTACTGTCCCGCAGGGCTCCTCGGAGTCGGCATCACGGCGCTGATGGCCTCGTTCATGTCCGGCATGGCGGGAAACGTCACGGCCTTCAACACGGTCTGGACCTACGACCTGTACCAGAGCTACATCCGCCCCGGGCAGTCGGATACCCACTACCTGCGAATGGGACACATCATCACGGTGGTGGGGATTCTGATCAGCGTGGCATGTGCCTATCTGGCGAGCTCGTTCAACAACATCATGGACATGCTGCAGTTGGTCTTCGGATTCGTGAACGCGCCGCTGTTCGCCACGTTCCTGCTCGGGATGTTCTGGCGGCGCGCCACCGGGCACGGTGCGTTTTACGGACTGTTGGCCGGCACGCTGGCCGCGGCCCTGCACCACGGACTAACGCTGCCTGAAGGCGCCTCGGCCGGCATCAAAGGCGGCTGGATGGTCGGAGGGCATGTCATTCACACCTATCCGGTGGATATGGCCCAGAATTTCTGGATGGCCATCTGGGCCTGGACCACGTGTTTCGTCGTGACGATTCTGGTGTCGCTGATGACGCGGCGGAACAAGACCGACGACGAATTGCGCGGATTAGTGTACTCGCTTACGCCCCGCATCAAAGAGGAAGGGGTGCCGTGGTACAAGCAGCCGGCACTGCTCGGCTGTCTCGTGCTCGTCGCCGCGTTGGCGCTTAACGTGATTTTCTGGTGAGATTCACACGCTGTCGAAGCGCAGCGTCACTGGTGGTCCGAGTCGCGACGTTAGATTTGAAAGTCCAGCGTCTGACGGGAGTGAGTTGTCTTTTCGGTGCGGCAGTTTCGATTTGGCCCTGTGACGCTGCCGCCCGATGAACTGACGCTGCAGGAGAGGGAGTCATGCAACTCGATGTCCGCGTTCCGATCGGTGTGATGTTCGCCCTCATTGGGGCAATCCTCGTCGTTTACGGGTTGTTCACCTGGGGCGATGCGGAACTCTATCAACGCTCGCTGAAGATCAACGTCAACTTCTGGTGGGGCGGCTTCATGGCCCTTTTCGGTGTTGTCATGCTGTGGCTCGCCAAGCTCGGCCGCAAAGCCTGACTCTGCCTGCCGCGGATACTGCAGCGAACATCCAACGCGGCATGCGACTGCAATGCTGCGGTAAGTGGTTCGCGAGGGCCGCGTATTGATACGGGTTGCGTATCGCGGCGGCCGATTGCACTCAACGCGGCGGGGGTTGCAGCTGCCGAGTCGTCAACTCGCCTTATCCGGGCAATCGCGTGGAGGATGTTCCGATGCTCACACGACGATCGTTCCTTTCCGCCCTGGCCGGCACCTGCGCAACGGTTGCTCTGCGTGCCGCTGATGCGCCGCGAAAGCGGATCGCGCTGTTGGCCACCGAGGTGCGGCAGCATTCCCACGCTCAGCACTTCCTGGATCGGCACACGCTCGGATATACGTGGGGCGGAGCGTGGCAGGCACCGCGAATCGACGTGGCATCGGTTTTTGTCGATCAATTCCCCGAGGGCGACCTGGCGCGAGAGCGAATCCGCAGGCACGGTCTGCGGCAGTTCCCCACCGTCGCCGAGGCCCTGACCCTGGGCGGGTCGCAGTTGGCGGTCGATGGAGTCGTGATCATCGGCGAACACGGCGACTACCCCGATAACGAGAAGGGCCAGAAACTCTACCCGCGTTACAAGTGGTTCAAGGAAGCCGTGAAGGTGTTCGAGGCCAGCGGCCGGTCGGTGCCTGTGTTCAACGACAAGCACCTCTCGACTACCTGGCAGCAATGTGAGGAAATGGTCGCCGATTCCAGACGCCTTGATTTCCCTTTTCTTGCCGGCTCGTCACTCCCGGTGACGTGGCGTCTGCCGGCCATCGACATGCCGTTCAACGCACCGCTCGCGGAAAGTGTCTGCGTTGGCTACGGCGGCATCGACAGCTATGATTTTCACGCGCTGGAGACAGCCCAGTGCATGTCGGAACGGCGGCGCGGGGGCGAGACCGGCATCGCGAAAGTGCTTGCGCTGCGAGGCGAAAAGCTGTGGGAGGCAATCGCCGCTGCCGAGCGCGAGACGACAAGACGTCTGCTGGTCGCCGCGCTCTGCCGCAGCCACAACCTGCCCGTGCAGGGCGGATACCCGACCGATCCGGTGACGTTCGAGTGGGCCCGCCGCGTGTTACCCGATACGGTGGGATACCTGATCGAGCACCGCGACGGATTTCGTACGTCGATGTTTCTTGCGGCCATCCGCGACTTTAACTATGCGGGCCTGCGCAGCGACACGGGCGAAATCGTCTCGTGCCAGATGTATCTGCCGATGCCGGGACAGAGCGCCACGACGGCGGATTTCTTCAATCCGCTGGCCCGCCACATTGAGACCATGGTCCTCGAGCGGCACGCTCCGTATCCGGTTGAACGCACGCTGCTGACTTCGGGAATGGTGATCGCCGGAGTTGATTCTCTGTATAAGGGTCAGACCGAGATTCTCACCCCGGAAATGCAGGTCCGTTATCAGGGACCGGCCGAATCGCTGTTCATGCGCGGCTGAACCGCGGCATCGTGCGAGCGTCCCCACAGCAGACAGAGTGCAAAGAAGGCCGCTATCGGCGCGAGCCCTGCCCAGAAGATGCCCTGCGAGTACGAGTGCGTCCGGTCCACGTGAATCCCTACCCGCTGCTGCATCTCGGCCGTGACCACCCAGGTCACGAAGCCGAACAGGCCGGTGAGCTTGCCCTGATGCCGCACCGACAGGTCCTGGGTCAGCGAGTAGTAGTTCGGAAACAGGCCGAGCGAACCGAATCCTACAAGCGTCAACAGCAGCAACAGCAGCGGCCCGCGCTGCAGACCCGCAGCCACGGTGCTTAAACTCGTCACCAGAGCACAGGCAAGAAAAATGGCCAGCCGCGAGGCATGAACCGGAACTCGCCGCGAGGCCAACAGCTTGACTGCCAACCCGGCGCTGATACACCCCAGGTCCGCGGACAGGTAATACGCCGAACAGAAGTAACGCACCGTGCCCGCGGAATACCCGTGGAACTCCTCAAGCATCTTGGGAAGCCAGGCGCGAAAGAAATGCCATGTCGCATTGATCGCCACCACGACGATGCAGAGCGCGACGATGCGGCGAACGAGCAGCAGTGCGGACGCCGGATTTGCGACGGATGTGCCTGACATGAGTGAGGTGCGCCGCAGGGTCGGGGCCAATCTCACGCCGCGCAACAGCCACATCCAGGGCCCGACCCACAGGACTCCCACGGCTCCGATCACGACAAACGGAGATCGCCACGAGCCGGGCTGGTCGTTCACCAGCAATTGCACGACCAGCGGCGTCAGAATCGCACCGACCGATGCGCCGCTCTGCAGAAGTCCGTTGCCGAACGGCCGATCGCGATCCGCAAGCAACCGCTGCGTGGCAACCAGCGCGCAGGGCCACTGGCCCGATTCAAAAAAACCCAGCGCGGTGCGGCAGATGAGGAACCCCAGATACGCGCGACTTGCAGGGCTGGACGGGTCGATGAAACCGGGAAAGACCGACTGAATCCAGGGGGCCAATCGATCGCCGATTACGTCTGCGTAACCGGTGGCCAGGCCGGCGCATGACCAGGAAGCAAGCACCAGAGGAAACAGCCACCGCACACTGACGCGGTCGGCCAGCCAGCCGCACAATAGACCGCCGACTGCGAACGCGTAGGCAAATCCCTTCTCCAGAGTTCCGTACTGGGTGTTGGAAAGCCCCAGTTCGCGGCTGATCGGTACGATGGTCAGCGCGAGCGTCTGGCGGTCCATGTAATTGAGCATCAGTGCCAGGAGCAGCAGGCCGCAGATCCACCACCGGCCGACGCCGACCTTGCCTGAGCAGTCAGGCTCAACACCACTCATCGCCGAACGTTCCCATTACGGAGTTGCATGAAGGGGCTCCACCGCGCGGCAGGAAATCGCTGGAATAATGACGTATGCCGGACAGACTCCGCAGACAATTCCCGTACGATCGTACCGCACGGCGTCTGCCGGAACCACCGCCGGCGCGGAAAGGCCGTGCAGGTTCTTCGCTGTGAGACAGTTGGAGCGGCCTGCATTCGATGCAGGTCCGCATTCGATGCAGGTAACGGCCGTGTTAGAATCGGGCATCTCGCGACGGGCGCCGCCTGCGTCGCGCAAGGAAAACCTGCTGTGATCCGGAGTGTCCTGATGAACCGCCAGTGCAATTATCTCGCGGCCTGCTGTGTGCTTTCCGCAAGCTTCTCGGCGGTGGGTGCCGAGGAGCCGCGGGATTTTTCGGAGACGCTCAGGCAGCGGCTGAGCGCTGAGGAGATCGGCTGGATGAAGGAGGCGACACGCCGGCAACTTGCAGGATGCCGCGTTCAGGCCACCGACGGAACATGGCTGTATACGCCCGATGGCGTAGGCAATTACCGCGCGCTTTGGACGCGGGACTTCGCGTACATGGTTGAGTACGCGGCGGACCTGCTGCCGCCCGAACACATCAGGAAAGGGATTACATACCTGCTGCGCGGTCAGCGCAGCGACGGCTGCATGCCGGACCGCGTCAACGTGGATGGCCGGGGCGTGTATGCTCCCGGCAGCGAAGAGCATCCGCTGGCCGACCACGCTCTCGACAATGGCCCCTTCATGGCCAAACTCGTGTGCGCCTATGTCTTGGCAACCGGCGATCTGCAGTGTTTTCGCGACACTGAACCGGCACTTCGCAAGGGACTCGACTTCACTCGGCGCGACGAGACCGGACTGGTTTTCAACCCGCCCGAAGCCCCTCAATGTCCCTACGGATTCACGGATACCGTGGCGAAAACGGGGCACGAGCTTTTCTGTTCGCTGCTCTACGCGGAGGCCTGTCGCCGGATGGAAGCCATCTGCCGCAAGGCCGGATGCGGCGACCCCGACGAATACAAACGACGCGCCGAACGGATCGCTTCCAGCC
Organism: uncultured Planctomycetaceae bacterium; assembly: GCA_903863885.1. Classification (GTDB taxonomy): domain Bacteria; phylum Planctomycetota; class Planctomycetia; order Pirellulales; family Pirellulaceae; genus CAIPEB01. The sequence continues at coordinate 4,953 of CAIPEB010000381.1, forward strand.
TCAACATCCTCTGGGATGATTCGGTCGGTATGTTTCTGGCGGCGGACCGAGACTGTCGGCAAGCGGATGTCTGGGGCAGCGCGCTGGCCGTGCATCTCGGATTGGCCAGCGAAAACCAATCGAGCCGTGTGGCAAGCTATCTTGCCGCCAACTACGACGGCATCGTTCAGCGAGGCCAGATTCGGCATCTGCCCGCAAATCAGCACTGGCAGCGATTACTCGCTCCAGTCGCTCCCGGCACATATCAGAACGGCGCTTTCTGGGGCACGCCCATTCCCTGGGTTGCTCCCGTACTTGCGCGTCAGGACAAGGAGTTGGCGGTGAGGCTGGTGCGTGAAGCCATTGCGGATTACCGCGAACGCGGAATCACGGAGTGCGTCAACGGCAGCTACCACAATGTGCCTGAGTACGTGGCCAGCGCGACCAACTTATATGGCCTGCTTCGCGAACCTCGCTGAGCGTTCACAAGGGCTGGTCTTCGTGGCGTTTCACGATGTACGAATCGATGACCTCGGACTTGCCTTCGGTGAACGAACCGGCGCGGGGTACTCCCGCGCGTGACCGCAACCCCCGCACCAGCCAATACCGATAAAGCCTGCGCAGGGGCGGAAACAGCAGCGAAATGCCCACCAGATCGGTCAGCACACCGGGGGTCAGCAGCAGGACTCCGGCAGCGATCAGCATGCCCGCATCCCAGAGCGAGTCGGTGGGAACCTGGCCCGCCGAAAGGTCTTGGCGGATTCGGCTCCAGGTGCGGAGGCCCTGATGTTTGAGCAGCCAGGCCCCCGCGATTCCCGTCACGACGACGAACGCCAGGGCGACCTGCCAACTCGTGGCGTCGGCCAACATGAGCAGCAGCGTCGTTTCGACGCAAGGCAGAACGATCAGCAAGAAGACGAGCAGGCGGAACACAGGCGCATCCCGGAATACCGTGCAGAGCGAGCTACCATCACGCGTCTGCATGATACGCGAGCGGCTCGCTGGAGGCAAAACCGGCTTTCCGGATCAGTCGCGTTCCGGCTTCTCGCCGCTTTCCATCTTCGTCGCCAGAACCGACATTTTTCGAGATTCATCCAGCTTGCCGACCAGTTTGTACATCGCAGCCAGGTTGCTGTACGGGACGGCCAGCGCTTTTCGGTCGAGTTGCCCCGCGCCATGGGCTTCAAGCATGGAGTCCAGTCCCTCTTTGGTGAGCCGCATGGCTTCGTTGCGCGATCCGGCTCCCCAGTAGGAAACGCCCATGCTGACGAGGCGTTCGCCGTGTTCGCCGCGGGGCCGGCCGGCAGCGGTCGGAGCCGTTCGCACCAGAAGAGGCAGAGCCCGTTCATACCAGCGAACCGCTTCGCGGTGATTGTCGTCGTGGACGGCGCAGGCCGAGCCGAGATAGAAAAAGAGACGTCCCATCCAGGCCTGCTGGCGCGGCGACAACTCCGAGGGAATGAAGACTTCGTCGCAGAGAGTCGCGGACCTGATCGCAAACTCCCGAGCCCGGTTCGAGTCTCCTTGAGCAAGCGCGACTCGCGCTCCGTCGAACAAGAGCTTGGCGAGATCGCGGCGCACACTCCGCTTGAACAGGTCGTCCGTCGAGTTCGCCGCCAACCGTTCCCCAAGCGTGATCGCTTCGTCAACCCCCGGATCCTTCGGCACATGGTCGACATTGGCGCTGGCCGCGATCGTTTCCCGCATTACCAGGAAGCGAAGATCCTCCTTGGCCCCGTCCTGCTTGATCATCGCATCGCAGATTTCCTTGGCGCCGCTCAACCACTTGTTCATCGCAGAAGGCTTGTCGCGCCAGTCTCCGGACGAAATGTCGCAGGCGATATCCAGATAGGTCCGCACGAGCAGCGATCGTGCACGTCGCCGCGCGGAAACGCGCTCCTCCGCCGCAAACGGAGTAGCCAGCTGAACGGCACTCAGCCGCTGTTTCAGTGCCTGCGCATAATCCAGCTGGGGCGGCGATGCGAGCAACGTCGCCACTTCGTTATAGGCGCAAGCCTTCGCATAGCCGGGCGTCTCTTGTTCCTTGAAAAGCGGCTGGAGTTCGTCCGATGCCTCGCGATTGCGCCCCAAATTGGCAAGCGCCGAAGCTCTCGTGAGCCGATAGAGGGGAGCCTCCGGATCGAGCTTGCGAGCGCGGTCAATCGAGGCCAGGGAGTCACTGTACATACCGGCCGCCAGCTGAATCTCCGCCTTTCTCCAGAGAGCGTCGCCGCACGTCGGGTCAAGTTTCACGGCGAAGTCGAGATCCTCAATCTGCTTCTCCCAGCACTGAGTCTCATCGAACTCTGCGCGGCTCAGAAACGACTCGGCCGAAATGGTCTCGAGCACGAGGTGGAGAACGGTCTCTGAATTCGCAGAGTTGTCGAATGTCAACATGACCCCGCGCTCCGGATAGACCACGCCGAGCGGCTCGCCCTTTTCACCGTGCAATTTCACCGGCGTGAATTCGCGCAGTCCCAGCTCGCTCTCGATATCGGCCAGCGGCGCGGGGTTCGGAAGGTTAACAACAATGCTGACAACCAAATCGTCCTGCAGCGTGAAATCAACCCGTGAGAATGGCCCGATCCGGTAGGTTCGGACGGTATCATCTCCTTCCTTCCGCTCGCCGGACGGTTTGCCATATGCGGATACCAGATCCTCTGCCGTGCTGACCCCGGGCGTGATCTTGTTGAAGCTCGACGCGCGCACGTCCTCCAGCTTCGGTGCGTAGCCCCGCGCCGCAGCCTCGTTCCTGCCGGGAGCTTTCGTCGCGGCGGGCGGAGCCGGTGCACGGTCTGCGACGGGATCCTTCAGCGGAACGGCCGACGGGATCGCCTCAAGCTGGCCAAAAGCCTCGCCGCCGAGCCAGATGACAGACAATATCCAGATTGCGATGCAGGTCCGGAAACGCGTGACCGCACAAAACGATCGACATCGCCTCACGGATTGGAATTCTGCAAAACCTGCGCCCATCCCATGACCCTCCTGATCACTGCCGGGCCTGGCATTCGATCGGCCGCCGCTTGGCACTTGCCCGACCCACCGTCAATTCCACGCAGGCCGCTCCATGATCGCCCTGCGTCACAGCATACGTGCGGAAGACGCGAGCCGGACGGAAGAACTTACAGAACACGAAGATCTTACAGAGAACAAGGGGCGGTAGTTTAGTGAATTTCACCGCTGAGTCCAGATTAATCCACCACCAAACAGTTGACAAACGTATACGTGTACATACAATCACACCAACGAACGAGACGAACTTCAGGCCGGCTCTGCAACTCGGCAAATGAAACCACAATGTCTTTACAAAAAAGGACTTACATCCTTCATTGCCGACAATATCCCAGTACGCAAAACGCGGGGGAACCTATGATCTGCAGATTTCCATCTCCGTCGGGATTCTCGATCGAGAAATCGCGTCCAAGAGAGGGACAGATCCGGCACATCCGGGAAGTAATTCCGAGCGTTTTGGCTCGGTACTTGCTACCAGACCGACACGCACTGCCAGAATTGCCTAACCCGTCGCGAGAAAGGTCGGCGACGAAACTGGTGGCGGCAAGCTGTCATTTGTGAATCTGACTAGCGATTTGGACGGAACACCCGCGTCGATGGAATTCGACCTGACAACTCGGCGGGTTCCCAATACTCAGGAATTTGGATACCCAGTGCTGTTCGGACATTCAAGGAGGTTGAGAGATGTTGGTACTGTCAAGGAAGGAATCGGAAGAACTGGTGATCAGCGATCGGATCCGCATTCGCGTTCTGAGGATTTCGGGAGGCACGATACGTTTGGGCATCGAAGCGCCCAAGGACGTTAGCGTGCGGCGAGCCGAATTGGCTGCGCGAGAAACCGCAGAATCGACAACGGTCGAAGAGGTCGTTGAACTTGCCGGGGTAATTTGACTGCACTGCGGATCAAGGTTGGCAGCCAGACACAAGGCGGAACAGGCCGCAGGACGGACTCAGCGGAGTTCGCCTGATGGCGGGAAAGCAAGGAACTCGACGAGCACGCGCGAAGCGTTCGTCAAGTCGCCGGACTCAAGCAGCTTTCCTGCAGCCGCTATTGCGTCCACGTGGCGCTGACGAAACGGAACGGCCTCGCCCGGCAGTGGCACGACTTCCGAAGTGAGTCGTCTGAGCATGAGCGAAGTCAATTCGGCAATTCCCTGTCCGGTTTTCGCGCTGACCTGAACGTCGCAAGGCGGCGCGGACTCGGTGCAGAGATCGACTTTGTTTGCGACGAACAGCCAGGAGCGATTTGCCCGAGCTGTCGTATTGAAGTACTGATCGGGACAGATCCCCGCACCGGACTCAGTCGCCACTTGGTCGGGTTCAGTACTGCACCCGAACAACTCGCCGAATTCCATCACGGCATGGGACTCCGTCGGGGCATCAAGACGGGGCAGTGCATCCGGACGGCCCAGTGCACTAGGGCGACTCAGTGCATCAGGACACAGCACGGGGCCGGGGACCGGTACCGCGCCGAACGAGGCTGCTTCGAGCGAGGCTGCGTCGAACACCAGAATTGCCAGATCAGCGTCTCTTGCCTGTTGAACGGCCAGTTCGACCCCCTGACGCTCGACCGGATCCCGGGCGGCTCGGATTCCCGCCGTGTCGATCAGTTCGACGGGCCAGCCGTCAAACGCCGCCCTGGCGGCCAACACGTCTCGAGTCGTGCCCGGCTCATCCATAACGATGGATCGCTGAAAACCGGACAGACGATTGACCAGGCTGCTCTTGCCGGCGTTAGCCGGCCCGACCACGGCCACTCGATATGGTCGACACAGATGCAACCCTATGCCCGACAGCTGACGCAACCGGCTCAGCGTGCGCCGAGCACTGGCCGTGTCGCCGCAGTTCAGGAACTCGACAATGCGGGTGATGCAGTCGCGCAATGCGCCGCGAGACTGGTCCAGCAAAATGGCCGCCGTCCGTTCGGTCGTGGCGGTTGCCAGAGCGATCTGTGATTCTATTTCCAGAGTGTCCACTGACCGTCGAACCAACCAGTCGGTGGAGTTGCAGACCAGGGCGCCGCGACACACAAGCGACTCGATGATTGCCGCCGGCGCTGCCCGCCCGCCGTGGCAATGAACTTCCCACTCGTCGGCCGCGCATCGGCAAACAACAACTTCCTCCGAATGCTGGCCAGAGCCGCACCAATTCCCGAATCGCACACTGCCCGGCGGAGTCGCCGAAAGCACCGCGCGGCCTCGCGGCTTGAAGCAGTCCTGCAACAACTGCGTTGCCGCAACTCCCCAAACGGCAATTGTCGCAACTGCACCGCGGCCGGCGGGCGTCAGTTCCGCCACCCAGCACATCTGTCGCTGCGCGTCACTCATTTGTCAGACCAGAAGATGCCGGCCAGGACCAATTGCGGAACAAATTGTGCTTCGCGATCGATGAGCGAAGCCAGAGCGGACGCATCTCCACCGGTAACGAAAACCTGAGCGGAATCGCCAAGCTGCTGCCGGAATTGCGAAACAAGTAGCCGAATCGCGCCGACAGTGCCCCAAAAAGCGCCGCTGCGGATGGCCGTCTCCGTCGATCGGCCGATTGGCTCCGGCGGCGACTCGGAAAAGCTGACCTCCACCAGAGGCAGCAGGTCCGTGCCGGCAGCAAGAGCGCGGCAGACCAGTCGCATTCCAGGCAGAATCACTCCGCCCTGAAACGAACCGTCAGCCATGATCGCGTCGACGGTCACTGCGGTTCCCGCATCGACCACGATTGCGGCCCGCTGCGGATCTCGAATGCGATTCGCTGCGACCGCAGCCACAAGCCGGTCCATTCCAACACGATTTGGGGCTGGCAACCGGACAGCCAGCGGAAGGTCCGCGAATCCGAGACAGCGGTACCCGTCCCGAGCCCGGGCACTCGAAACCCATGACGCCAGAGAGGCTTCTGTTGCGCGATGCACGCTCGCCACTCGCCACTGGAGAGGCCGATCCGGGAGGATACTGGCCAGACTCTCCGGGGCGAAACCCGCCGTCTCTCGCGAGTCCAGCATTTCCCAAGTCGGACATCCGTCAACATCCGTGCCGGATGCGACTCCGAAATGAATCCGCGTGTTGCCGATATCGACCGCGACGATCAACGAGTTCATTGTTCCGAATTCGGCTGCAGGAGACGCGCGATGGCGCCGGTAAGGCGGTTCAAGCCGGCGCCGGTCACTGCCGAGATCATCAGCACCTCGCTGCCGAGTCGATCCTGGAGCCGTTGACGCACATCGTCCGCTCCGGGCAGTTCTGACTTCGTGACGGCAACCAACTCGGGACGTCTTTCAAGCGCCGGATTGAAATGCACCAGTTCCGAGCGGATAGCCGCGTAGTTCTCCACCGGATCGGTCCCATCGGCCGGCAGTGGCTCGACCAGATGCACCAGAACGCCCGCCCGCTCTACGTGCCGCAGAAACTCGTGCCCGAGACCGGCACCCAAATGGGCTCCTTCGATGAGCCCAGGGATATCGGCCATTACAAACGACCGATCCAAATCCAACTGAACGCGTCCGAGATTCGGGTGCTTGGTGGTAAACGGATAGTCGGCGATTTCGGGGCGAGCCCGCGACAATCGGCTCAACAGAGTGCTCTTGCCGGCATTGGGCTTGCCGATCAAGCCGACGTCGGCGATGACTTTCAACTCCAGCAACAGAATCCGTCGTTCGCCTTCTTCACCCGCAGTGCATTGGCGAGGCGCCCGGTTTGTGGCGGACTTGAAATGCGTGTTTCCCTTGCCGCCTTTACCGCCGCGGGCAGCAATCAACTGGTCGCCATTCTGCGAGAGATCTTTGATAACGAACTGCCCTTCGGCATCCGTCACGATCGTGCCGGGCGGAACATGGATCACCAGATCTTCGGCCCCGCGTCCGTGCCGGTTGGCACCGCTGCCATGTCGCCCGCTCTCGGCCCTCCACGACTTGCGATGTGCCAGAGCCGAGAGGTTATCAACCCCTTCACGGGCCTCAATCAGAATGCTGCCGCCGCGCCCGCCATCGCCTCCATCCGGCCCCCCTTTGGGGACATATTTCTCACGCCGGAAGCTTACGCAGCCATCCCCGCCCGAACCCGCCTGGACCTCGATCTGGACTCGATCGACAAACATGCAATGAAAAAGGGACAGCTCAGTACGCCGTCCCTTGCTTCCTTTCGTTTTTTAGGTCCCAGCGGCTCAATCCCGGCATCCAAGTCCCAGCCACCCAGCCACAGTAACCGAGTTCAAAGAGCCAAGTCTCAGCCAAACCGAGTCGGGCCTGGAGAGTGCGCGCGAGTTGCGAGTTGCCTGTCACCGCGGGACGGAACGGCAAGCTCGCCGTAACCACGGCTACTTCCTCAGTTGGCCTCGGCGACAACGACGTTGATCCGACGGCCTTCGCGATCGAACATAACACGGCCATCAACCAGCGCGAACAGCGTGAAGTCCTTACCCTGACCTACGTTAAGACCAGCTTGAAACTTGGACCCGAGTTGGCGCACGAGAATGTTGCCCGCACGAACTACTTCTCCGCCGTACTTCTTCACACCGCGGCGCTGTGCATTCGAATCACGGCCGTTCCGGCTCGAACCCTGACCCTTTTTATGTGCCATTGAATACTTCCTTCACCGAGGGTTGTCGCTAAGCCGACGACCAATGCCCAGCAGCGGATCGCCGACAGTCAATTTCGCCAAGATCCAGTTCGCCAGAACCCCGTTCGCGGCTCCAGTTCGCCCAGATCTAATATCGTCGACGCTCTTGTGGACATTACCAAAATCACGTCCACAAACGCATCCACGGGGGCAGCAGGCGCACCGCTAACCCTGGCGTCCCGCTGACTGAGCCCTTGAATTTAGCGATAAACCCAGACGTAATCAAGGCGTTGCTTGACGCCATACTTGGCCAGGATCTGGTCCTGTGCCACCGGGTCGACGTCGATTGGAATGCCGAAATGGAACTCGTTCTCGTGTTCCAGCACGGCGTCGCCGGGCCGCCAGAAATTGAGTTGCAGGGTTTTTGTCAGAATCCGGCGATCTTTGTCGGCTGACTCGGAGGCCGCGGCGGTCGCGGGAGCCGGATCGGCCAATTTGAAAGCGTTGGTCAATCCTCCCACATTGATCGAGAAAAAGTCCATGCGGGAATCCACATCCTCCCACATGGCAACACCCCAAACGCTGCGATCTGCCCGCTCATCGCTCAAAGGAATTGCAACTCGGCTTATTTCCACTGAATTATTCAGCTTAACCCCCATGCGTTCCCGCTCCTCGATGGCCCGCTGAGCGGAAGGAATAACCCGGTCGAGATACTCTTTGTTGAACTCAAAGCTGTGAAGAACGATGTGCGGAAGGAACCGGCGATCCTTGAAATTCACCTGCTCCACTGAGTACACCGAGTGCCCCCATTTGTCCGGCGCGCCGGACGGGTTCAGGTCGTAACCGTTATTCTTGACCCGGTAGACCATGTACCAGATCCGCTTGCGCTGCATTTTTCCCGACGACTGCGGAATATCAACGTCAATCATGCGCAGGGGCTTGAAGGCAAACTCCAGACACCAGACGGGACGGCGATAGATTACTTGCGACGCACGGTCCAGTATGGTCTCGCTCTGCGGAGCGAACTGGGGAGTCCATTTGAGGTCCTTCATCCCTTCGACGATTTCCGGGATTGCGACCGGCCCCGTCACGGTTTCCGATGGTTGAGAATCGGCCGGGATGACGGTCAAGACACCGGGGGCCAGAGGACGTGGCGACTCCTGTCCACGAGCCGTCATAACAAACAACGCCACCGCTCCTGAGAGAGCGATTGCGATTCGGTGCAACGATCCGCACATAGTGTGTCCCGTCGTGGTTGGATCCAGGAAGCCCAAAACCGGCGGAGAATGAGCGAGGGGTTCTCAATCCGTTTAGTATAGTTACCGATTTTCCCAGCGGTCAACAAAATGCCCAAGTCGCAAACCCGCCCTGGATTCGGCGCGCCGGCACAACCGACAAACTCGACATGGGCGGCGCGCCTGAGGATGCCGACCACGAAACAAAGATCGGAACCGGCCGGGCAAAGCCCCCCTGCCGGCGGGACGAAATCGCGGATCTACTCGTCGAGAATTCCCGCGCCGAAGGGACGATTCCGGCCCGGACGATCAGCGGCCGTTTCGGACTTCGGCGGCTCTGCAGGGTCCGGCTCGGGCGGGCGATGCGGCGGACGCGGCTCGGCCACACCGGCTTCTACGATCGGTTTGTGGATCGGTGCTCTTTCCGCCGGGGCCCTTTCCTGGGTTGATTGCCCGACGGCCGCAGCACGGGCCAAATCCGGCACCGCCATATCAGGGACGATGAAATCTTCATCGTAGTCGTCATCGTACCGGGAAACGTAGCCGGGCTGCTTGGCCAATTCGAGTTCCCGTCGATAGTCGGCAATCACGCGTTGTTGGATCATCTCGCGGCACTGCGAATTGATTGGATGAGCTATGTCCGCGTAGAGTTTGACACGTCCTTCGGCATCACGAACGGCGCGCTCGGGATTGAGCCTCCCGCCGCACTGGTTGCAGTACGTCGCACGCAAGTGGTTCTTGGAACCGCATCGAGAGCAATGTGCGGTGAGTTTTCGGCTGGGCATGGCGACAAAGGGGCCGTTGGCTCCCTCGATGATCTTCAGGTCGCGGACGACAAAGCAGTCGTCGAAGGTAATGGAGCAGAACGCCTGTAGACGGTCATCGGAATCTTCCGTCAACTTGATGCGTACCTCGGTGATTTCCATGGCCTTTTCCCTTAGGCGATTGTGGCCGACAAAGCCCGTGCGGCCGTGACTGCCCGATAGACTTGCCCCACTCCCGCGGACCGCATGGCCCCCGCCAACCTCCGCGCCTGCCGGGCGTTCCGGCAGACTGCAAAGTAGCTTGAGCCGCTGCCACTCATCTGGTGCCCCAAGCACGCGAACTGGCTGCACTTTCCGCGGATGTCGCCGATCAGAGGGCAAAGACTCTCTGCCGGCTCCTGCAGCCGATTGAACATGTATTGTGAGACAGCGGCCGCATCGCCGGAGCGGAGCGACTGCTGCAGGGATTCCGACGTACGCGGCCGCTCGGCCGGACGACACCGTTGGTAAACGGCGGCTGTGGACAGACCCTGCGGCGGGCGGACAATCACGAAATGCAGTTGAGGCAGGCAGGGAACGGTTTCGACAAGTTCCCCGCGCCCGGTACAGCGGGCCATTGTCGCCCCGTCGGACGGTTCGCCGAGAAAGAACGGAACGTCACTGCCCAACTCGCCGCCCAACTCAGACAACCGTGCGGGCGAGTAACCAAGTTGCCACAGGCGGTTCAGGCCGATCAGCGCGGCAGCCGCATCGCTCGAGGCGCCGCCCATACCCGACTCGGTCGGAATGCGCTTGACCAGATGGATTGCGGCCCCCGACTCAGCGCCGCTTCTCCGCCGCAGCAACTCTGCGGCTTTCCAAACGATGTTTTTGCGTACGTCGGTCGGCAAGGCGCCCGTGGCTGCTGCGCCCCGACTTTTCGAAAGAAATTCGTCGCGGCTTTCGATACCGCTAGCCCAGCGCCAAGTTAGTTGAATTTCTTTGTCCCGAATCGGAGATATGAGCAAAGTGTCGTAAAGTGAGATCGCCGTCATCAGAGTCTCGATCTCATGAAAGCCATCCGCGCGCTTTGCGATCACCTCCAGGAAAAGATTCAGTTTGGCCGGCGCTTGAACCGTAACGGACGAACAAGAAAGTGACACGTCCATGTCCGATGCGAAGGGAAGGCACTTGCCCGTGAAAATTGTCGCACGTCGCCCCCCGAATGTGAGGCGGACGCCACAAGTGACCAGAACACCGCATCTTGCGACGACCAAAATTGTACCGGTCTTCCCCGACTGGTCAACATGAGTCTGCTAGCCACTCGGGAACTGGCGGCAATACTCGTATAACGCCATGGCGGTAGCTGTAGCGACGTTGTAGCTGAAAGGCAAACCGTACACGGGGATTTCCACAACGCGATCGAGCATCGCGAGCACGTCATCGGCCAATCCGAGACGTTCGTTTCCGATCACCAGCGCTGTGCGGCGCTCGAAGCGGAACGAGTAAAGCGACTCGGAATTCGTCGTCTGTTCTAACCCGACCAGCTGGTACCCCTCCTGCCGCAGACGCAGCATGACCGGCGGCAGGGTGCGATGCGGCTCGATGGCGATGTCCGTTGCTTCGACTCTGGCGATTTCCGGATCCAGCTTGGTTTTACCGCAGGTAAGCACGCGACGGACGCCCGAACAACACGCAGTGCGGATAATCCGAGAAAAATTCACATTGCTGCGCAGCGGCGAACAGACAATCAGCAACTCGCGTGGCACGGCCAGAGGGCTCAGATCCTTGTGCCGCTGATGTGAAAAACGAGACATGGCGGACTCGTCTAAAGTGAATTTCGACTGCGGCTTCCGACAGTGGAACCGGCCGCCGAATCGCGAAGCCGAATGAAGAACTCGGCCAGCTTCACTACGTCGGCGGCCTCTCGCGCGCACGGCACGTACAGTCCTCGGAACGCGGCAAGCGGGTGCGGTTCAGCGTCGATAAAGAAAACCACTCCGCGGTAACGGACTTCGAAACGCGTCACCGAAGACCACGGCACATGCCGCCGCCAAATCGCGAACTTCTGGGTGATCCCCCGAGAACCGACCTCGTAATGAACGGGCACCCACAGCTTCCAGAACACGAACAACAGTGCGAGCAAGGCAACGATACCCATGCCGGTGCTTTGCGCATAATGACCGGCCCCGTATGCCAGCGCCAAAACCCCCAGCAATACAAGCCACGGTGGAGTACCGTCATCTCGCAGCGGCCAGCGCACCAGTTGAATTGGCGGCGGCACCGCCGTACCTGCAACTGGAGTTCGACCGTCGGAACTACCAACCATAATGAGACCTCACCTGCCCGCTTCCATGCACCGGGCAGTTGTCAGCAACCGATCAATGAAATCAGGCGGGGAATCATCGCGCGAAGTGCCCTGCCTCGATGACTGATCATGCGTTTCACGGCGTCGCCCAACTCGGCGAACGTCCGATGGTATTCCACGATTTCAAACAGCGGATCGTAACCGAATCCGGCCTGTCCCGCCGCCTGGCCTCGGATGCGGCCTCGGCACTCGGCCGTACTTTCGGCCATCAGTTCGCCGGTTGGCGCAGCCAGGGAGAAATGACAGACGTAACGGGCCGCTCGCCGGTCCTGCGGCATGCCGGCGAGTTTCTCCAGCAGCAGGGCATTGTTCGATTCGTCCGTCGCATTCGCTCCGGAAAACCGCGCGGACAGGACCCCGGGCGAGCCGCCGAGTGAATCGACAACCAGACCGCTGTCCTCGGCCAGAACCCACTGTCCGAGGTGATTCGCCTGACCGATCGCTTTCAGCCTGGCGTTGTCGGCAAACGTCTGCCCCGTTTCCTCGACGACGGCCGGACTGGGAAAGTCATCCAGCGTTCGTATTTCGATTCTGCCCGGCGCAAGCAACTCGACCAACTCGCGCAGCTTCTTTCGATTGTGCGTACCCAGGACAAGGCAGTTCGACGGCAACATAAGCCATGAAAAAAGTGGGATTCAATCCGGACGATTCGCATTCCGCAAGCGAAGCGGGCCGGCTCCGATGTGCCGGCCCTAGCTTCTGCAAATTAACGCGCAAGTCGGGAACTGCCTAGTCCCGAGGAATTGTCGCGAGTGCGTTGACAAAGAAATCAGCGGTTGCTGCTCAGAGCACGAGCGTAATTGCTCGTCACGGCAGCTCGAGGAACGCGAATAGGCAGGGGCTGGATATCGAACGCGATTCCGTCGATGACCTTGGGCTGGAGTCCCACCACCGATTGTCCCGGCAACGGCTCGCGTGAGGCGCCGTAAGTCTCCATGATTTTCAGGATCGCCGGATTGATCTCGACAGCGCCGTCCTGCAGCGTGGTGCCGTCGCTTTCGAAGCTGCCGATCGTGACGATGCTTTCATGCCGGTCGTGGAATTCGTAGGCTTCGATCTTCCGCTTCCGCAACGCCGAGGTCAGGCGGTGGGCCTTGTCGGCAGCTTCGGCCAGTTTGTCGGAGACGTTATTCGACTCGGAGAGTTCGGCAACTTGCTTCTGGTTAATCGTTTCATCACCGCGGAATGACGCGACCCGCACCGTATAGTTGCCCTTGTTGGCCAACAGGCTGTAATCGACTCCACGGTTCAAATCGAGGACGAACTCGTCGAGTCCCTGGGGAGCGAAGTAACTGCTCGGCAACCGCGGATTGCGCGTGACGAAGGCATTGCCCATCGGACCCTTGTTGCGTTTTTCCTCGTCGCCGTTGACTCGACGATACCAATCCCTCAGTGCCACGTACTTCTGCGAGGTTTGTTTGCGCTTGCTCACATCCAGGCAGTCGGGCCGTGCATGCTTGATCTTGTCGAGTGTCTTTTCGACATTCGGATCGTCGACCGACGCAAAGTCGCCGACGAGCACCGCGTACGCTCGGAATTTTGAGGCATTGGCGTATTTCATGCGTTGACGCTCGCCGTACCTATTCAGCGTGAGCCCCTCGACGGGCTCTGTAAAGTCGTATTCCTGACTGTGGATGTAGGCGGTCAAATTGAATTTCTGGCGCAGTTCCATGGCCAGTTCCCCCGCCTGGCGTTCGCCGCCTTCGCCCGTGAAACTGGCCGCCAGGATCAACCATGGCCCGCTTTCGTCCCGCAATTCGCAGGACGTGTTCGCATTCGCATCTACGCGTTTGAACGGCTTGAACGGCGTCCAGGGAGACTGGGCCCGGGTGGGGGGTGCGATTGCGAGAATCATCGAGGCAATTACCAGGCCAATCCAGCCGTTGCCCATCTTCATCGGCGGCTCCTTTGTGAACACAAAATGGTGGACCGCGCCGCGGCATTCTGCTTTCGAGTGAAGCAGCGGCACTGTCCGGCAAGAAGCGGGGGGACATTTAACAAAAAGCAGCGAGTGCGGCCAGAGCGATTTGGGGCCGGCAGCAGAAAAAAACGACCTCCAATTCCCGAACCGGTCATCGACGACGCGGCCGCAGCCAAGACGGGCCGGCTATAATGCGATCATGAACACCGGCAAGTCGAACCGTCGCGAATTCCTCCAGGGCCGCTCGGCGTTGAAAGCGGTCGAGGACCTTCTGCCCCGGGATGTTCAGCCGACAAGCTCCGGCGGCGAAGCGGAACATCACCCGGGTGCGCCGACCGATGAATCGTATTTGATTCAGGTCGGCCGCCCCGCCATGGCATGCCAGTTCGAGGTACTGCTGAATGCGGGACAGCATGCCGCTGCAACCGAAACCGCTCTGGCAGCGCTGGATCTGGTGGACAAACTGGAAGACCAGATGACCGTTTACCGGCCGCAAAGCGAAGTCAGCCGCATCAACGCGGCGGCAGCTGAACTTCCTATCCCCGTCGAGTCCCGCCTGTTTGAACTGCTGCAACTGGCGGTCGCCTTGCACGGCGATACGCGAGGCGCCTTCGACATTACGGCCGGCCCCTTGAGCAAAGCCTGGGGGTTTTACCGGCGGTCCGGCCGCATCCCGTCGGTGCACGAAATTGAAACAGCTCTTCTCCGCGTCGGCAGCCAGTACCTTGAACTCGATCCGTCCCGGCGCACGATCCAATTCAAGCGGAAGGGAATGGAAATCAACCTGGGAGCGATCGGCAAGGGATACGCGTTGGATCGCTGCGGCGAGTTGCTGTCGCAGGCAGGCGTCGCCAACTTCCTCATCCACGGCGGGCAGAGCAGCATTCTGGCCGCCGGATCCAGACTGAGTGCCCATGCGGAAAAGCCGGGCTGGCATGTCGCGCTGCGCCATCCGCTGCGTCCCGACCAGGAACTTGCCGACGTCTGGCTGCGGGACCGCGCTCTGGGCACGTCTGGTTCAGGACAGCAGTTCTTTCATTTCGAGGGACGGCGTTTCGGCCATGTAATTGATCCGCGGACAGGCCAGTCCGTCGAGGGTGTGCTATCCGCAACCGTGCTTGCTCCCACCGCCGCCCTGGCCGACGCACTATCCACGGCTTTTTTCGTGATGGGGCGTGAACAGACACTCGAGTTCTGCGGCGAACATCCGACGATTGCCGCAATTCTCGTGTGCCCGGGCCCTCGGATCGGACAACTCGAACTCCATGTCTGCGGCTTGAGTGATGACGAATTCCGGCGGAAGATCGAATAGCCCGCACGCAAAGCCTGCCATGGCGTTCAATCCCACCACCAGCGTCCGCGCGACTCCTGCCGAGGACGCGAATAGTCCCGCTCATACTCGAGTTGACCGTGGTCCGCCGTTTCGATCGCCTGCGGCGAGACTCGACTGCGGGCATCGAAAACCACGCCTCCGCTCACGCCGACGATGAAGCGGCGGCCGTCGAGGAAGCGGTGGTTCACGATCGATTCCACTTCCAGCGGGGCGATCTCCTGATGCGTCGCATAGCTGCCGTCACGTCCGAAAAAAGGCATCTTCCAGTCGATTCGTTCCGCCAGTTTTTGACTTCGGATCAGTGACGCAGCCACAGCCAGATCGAACACGTTGCGAAGTTCCGCATATACCGGGTACTTGACCGCAAGGTCCTGAAAGTGACGAGTAAAATCGTGAGCGAACTTCTGGTTCTTCTCGTCGGAAACTCCGGTGTGTACGCGTCGGCCTCGCTCGGCGAGCAACTCGTTCTCGCTTTGGACTTTGACGCCCGGACCTCGCAGCTCAAACACGTCGCGATCCCCGGTGGCCTTGATGCTGTCGTAATTCAGGGTGAACCACCACCGAAGCACATCCATGGCCGGAACCGATCCGTCCCTTCCTGGTTCCACGGAGTCAAGGTAGCTGGACACACCGAGCGTGCCTTCCTTGAGCCCCATGCCGATCAGTTTCATGTGGTAGTCGGCTTCGACGAGCACTCGAGCTACGCGTGATCGGGGATCAATTCCGTTGAAGCGTATATCCTGACGTCCGAGACGTCGCCGCAGTTCGGCGATCCAGGCATCCCTTTCCCCCGGTTTGAGCGACCGGTTGGCCGACCCGCGCAGGAATTCCTGTACGTCCGAGAGATTGGCCTCGCGAGGAACAATCGCGCAATCGAAACGACCCTCATATTCGGACATCGCGTTGCGGAGCAACACGACCAGATCATCCATTTGTAGAACGGGGGTTCCATCCGCGGCGGAGACAAGACGCCCTTCGGCATTCGTGGTCCAGTCCCCCGCGGGACCCGCCAGAACGATGTCCCGGGTTTCGGGAAACAAGAGGAGAAACTGTACCCGCCGCAGGCCAGCAAGCGCGCACATCGTCGGATCCGGCTGCTTTCCATCGGCCCACAGACGCTCAGCCTCGCGCTCGAGCCGCGTCAATGAGACCTTGCGCAGCGCTGAAGCCTTGCGAGCTTCGGTGTTCTCGCCGATACGGAGGGCGGCCTTTCGCACGTCGGACAGGCCACTCGAAGATTCAACTTCCAATCGTCGCATCAGCCCCGACGACTCCACCAGCACCCCGGTGGGAAAGGGTTCTATTGCCCCGGGCCCCCCCACGGCATCCCACGAGTCGGGCGATACGGTCGACGTGATCAGTTCAATGAGAGTATCAAAATCAGCCATCGCCGCGCCGCCACGCGCGCCGAGCGACTGCTTCCGGAGACTGGCATAGACGCTGCTGCGGGACGCATCATTCGCAATCTTCGACGCAGTAGTCAGCGATGCGGCCCGCGCGCCGTCGGATGCCTGAGCCAGTGCGACCTTGCTCAGCCAATCGTCGCGAAGCTGCGAATCCGGTGCTTTCAAGGCCAGTTCGAGAGCAGGACCGAACTCGCCCGCCTCAAGTAGCGATTCGAGCCGAAGTTGTTGTGTGTCCTCCGCTGCGGTCAATTCGAACGGCAAACACACCGCCATCGCCGCGGTCAGCAGACCGATGCACGAAGTCAGACAGCATTTACAAATCAGCCGGTATCTGCGCACCATCGAGTCCCTCCTCGTTGCGTTGAGAGAGACCTTGCCCCGTCCCGCCTCTCAGCGTTGCACACGTCGAGGACTCGAGTCAAGCGGTTGCTGGAACAAACTGCCGAAACGGGAATCGCCGGCCGAACGCGAAATGCAGGCCAAGAAACGACGAAAGCCCCGTTTTCGCGGGGCTTGTCGTTCGCCGCTTCGCGTTCGGCTTGCCGTCCGCCGTGTGGGCGGGTCAGCAAGCCGAACGTTTTAGCGGCCAGTGTTCATGACCATGGGGCCGATCAGAAGATCACTTCTGTTCGCCACCCTTGTCGTCCTTCTGCGAGCAGCCGTCTTTTCCACCGTCCTTCTGGTGGCAGCCTCGGCCCAGACCGCAGCCGTCCTTCTGAGCGCAGCCGTCTTTTCCACCGTCCTTATCGCCGTCCTTCTGAGCGCAGCCGTCTTTCTGAGCCGCACCGCAGCAATCTCCACCCTTCACGCTGCAAGCAGCCTTCGCATGGAGACCGGACAACCGGGGAAGATGAAACTTCGGAAGTGCCAAGCCACCCTTCTGGGCGCAGCCGTCCTTCTGGGCGCAACCGTCTTTCTCGCCGCCGTCTTTCTGGGCGCAGCCGTCTTTCGCACCGCCGTCTTTCTGGGCGCAGCCGTCTTTCGCACCGCAACCGTCCTTCTGAGCGCAACCGTCCTTACCGCCGTCCTTCTGGGCGCAGCCGTCCTTCTGGGCGCAACCCTTCAGGTTGCAGGCGGCCCGATCACGAAGGCCAGCGAACAGTTGGTGCGACATGCGGGGAGCGGCGCAGACGCCCTTCTGGGCGCAGCCGTCTTTGCAGCCGTCTTTCTGGGCGCAACCGTCTTTTCCATCCTTCTGGGCGCAGCCGTCTTTCTGGCCGCATCCGTCCTTTTGGGCGCCGTCACCGAATGCTGACGCATTGGAAACCATGGCCAGACACAGCAACGCGACGCCGCAAACCGTAGTAGCAAACGTACGACACTTCATAGGGAGGGCTCCTAACTCCGGAAAAACCTCTCAACGTGGAACGCAACCATCACCAGACCAGTGGCTCGTGTTCCTCTCCTGACGCGCCATTTTCTGTCGCGTGGAAAGCGGGCCAGCAATCTGCATGCTTGGTCTTGAAGACTCAATCGTCAGGAAACCGAGCGGGCTTCATATCGCATTTGATAGCATTCGGAATTCCTCGTGCCGCGGGTCTGGTAATGTCGGATCTGCACGAGGAACGGATGACAATCGTCATGCCGCTGCGGTTTCTGTTAAGAGGGGCCTGGAAATGGGGTCGATGCGCGGACGTAATGTGTGCATTACATTACGATTCGAGCGAGGCGGTGGCCCTCCCCGCCCGCTTCAGAATCCGCAGCGTTGACAGAGTCGAGGTTCTGGTCGAAGAGGCCCCAAACGGGAAACGCCTCTATCGCGGCACAATCCGCATGGCTCGCACTTCTCCCTGCTGGGCCAACACAAGAATGGAATCACTGCCTCGCCTCGCAATCGCCAAACCTCGCACATCCTGTCCGATCGCGAAATAGTCTCGCAGTTGGCCGTCCGCCGCCACAAGATGGACGGTGCCATCCGCGCCAGCCAACAGCCATACGTTCTGGCCAGGCAAAGTCCATAGCCCCGACGCTGCGAATTGGACCGGGTATCGGAACATCCCGGCGGGGAGTTCGCAGGTCCAAGTCTCATGAAACTGGCGATCCAATCCAATCGCCAGGACTTTTCCGGATGGATCGAATGTGACGCCGCAGTAACAGGTCGCACCCGCCTCGGGAGCAGACCCTGCGTAGATCCGGAACAGCGGGCGGCCAACCGGCACCGACCGATTGCCGGTGCCCGTCTTGTCGATGCCCAGCAACTCGCCGCGTCTGCCGCTCGCGAGAAGCTCCCACGCGCCATCCTGGACGCCCGGCTGCACTGCGAGCGAGAGCGCATCCGGCAAACCGTGGTTGACCCATTTCCGGGTGCCCTGGAGATCCGCGCAGTGCACTCCTGCTGCTCCCGCAAATGCGACGAACAGCTCCATTCGGCCATCGCCGTCCGCGTCGGCCAGTTGTACGTCGGCGATCCCCTGGTGCGGAAATTCGGCCGGAGGGTATCTGCCAACGGCCTTCCATTGTTCGTCCAGCACTGTGACCGTCCGCCCCTGGATGGCCGTCAGGACCGAATGCCGCCGACCCGATGTATCCACCGCGCTACGCAGATAATCGGCATCTTCGGTATAGTCGATCCTGCGGTCGGCCAGCTGTTTTCCATCGAGATCCAGCTCGACCAGGCGTCGGGACCGATCCAGGACCACGAAGCGGTCCGTTTTCGCCGCTTCCCCCAACGCGAGGATATTGCCCGGTTCGCTCAAGCCCTTGAAGGACCACAGCGGTTCGAGGCGGACTCGTTCGGGATCGCGAGGCTGACGCATAACCGCGACCTCCTCGCTGCCAGCCGCCGACTGCGCATCTCCGGCGGTGAGCGCCCGCTGGTATGCCTCGGTATCACGGCGGTAGTCGGCCAGTATTTCCTCTGCGACCGCATCGCCCCGTCCAATGCGATCCAGCACCACCGGCAACTGCTCCGACAGATACGGATTGGCGCCCACTTCGAAAACCTGCACGACTCCCTTGCAATCCAGCACGACGAGCGTCGGTGCCCAGGGAACGGCGAACACGTCGCGTCCGCAGGCATCCAGATCTCGCAGCACCGCGAGCTCGACTCCCCATCCCTTCGACAGCTGGTCGATCTGCTGCGAAGAACGCGAGGACGGTTCCGTGCAGACTGCGAAGAACTGAACGGACGAATTGTCCGCAAACCGCTGACGAACCTGATCCAGTTGCTTGAGGTACCTCTGGCATGCCGGATGGTCCTGGAACCAAACGAGGACCGTGGTCTTTCCTCGCAATTGCTCGCGGGTGCGTCGTTGGCCGGTCAGCGACACCAGCGAGAAATCGGCCGGCTCCTTGCCCAGCAAAGCAGTAGGAAGCGGTTCGGGTGGCAGCACGAAGGCACGCAACTGCTTGGCGTCAGGCGGCGCATTCAATGCAAAATCCTCGTCCGTCTGACTTTCGTCAAACGAGGCCTCCGAAAAGTCGGCGACGAGCGACGCGTCGGCTCCGTCCTCCGCCGCCAGGTCCGGCAATATCGAACGCACCGGGTACTCCAGCCTCCGGAGCACAAACGTCCGGGCATCGATCCAGAACACGAACGGACCTTCGGCCGTTACCGCCTCGACGCGGCGGCACTCACGACCGTCGCACTCGCCCGACGGCAACATCCGCTTCTCGACCGAGGCAGGAAAGACCGCTTCCAGCGGCACGTCGCCGAAGAAAAGCTCAAGCGGCAGCGGTTGACGCCCCATTCCTCCGAGCACGGCGTCACGTAACACGGAATCGCTGTACAGGCCCTGCAGGGTCAGAGTCTCGGCTGCGGGCCGGACGACAAACTGACCGTCGAGGTTGTTGGACGTCTTGTCGTCCACCTTCGCCTTGAACTGCTTTCCGTCGCACGCCACCGTCAGGCCGTAGGCGCGCAGCCGGATCTTGTTTGGCCGGACCGCGCGAAACGAAAACGGGGCTTCGTCCACGATCGGTGTCCCGCCCTGCCGATATCGCAGGCGCAGCACTCCCTGATCCCGATAAGCCGGCGCTTCGCGGTAGGCGGCTCGCATTTGTTCCAGCAAGGCCTTCGCATCGCCGGAAACGGCGGGTTCCTGCGGACCCGACGGATTGGAAGCCCGGCGGCACGCAACGCACAGCAGCGACAAGGCCAGACACGACATCCATAGAACCGGACGGTTCTTACTTTCCATAGCGCAATAGTCTCCTGAGCAGCTCGGTCCGCGACCACCGATTATTGGACAAGCGGCGGATCAGGTAAAGCTCGACTTCTTGACCGATTTTCACGCAAGCGCCTATGATTCACGGTCCACTCGCGCAAATGGAGCAACCGATGCGCTGGCAACGTTTTCCTGGCGGCGGAATGAGACACCATGTCGATTGAATTGCACTACGGCAGCCAAGGCATTGTCCGGTTGGACGTGCCGACCGAGAGACTGCTGATGGACTTCAGCGAGCCTCGACCGGCCGCAACACCGGACCCGGTTGCCGCGACTCTTGCCGCCCTGAACGATCCGCTGGCATTTCCTCCGCTGTCGCAGGCCATGGTCGCCGGCGACCGCATTGCCGTGACGGTGGCCCGCGGCGTGCCCCATGCCGAAAGCGTAGTCGCCGGCGTCATCCGCTGCCTGGCCGAGGGAGGCGCCAGTTCCGAGGACATCAGCCTGATCATCGAACCGGCGGCGGAAACCCCCGCGGATTCCGTGACGGCCGCGATTCCAGACGAGTTAAGGCGCGGACTGCAAATATCGACGCACGATCCGCGCAACCCGAAATCTCTCTGCTACCTCGCGGCATCGCGGGATAACAAGCCGATCTACTTTAACCGCAGAGTTTTTGACGCCGATCTGGTTGTTCCGATCGGCACGATGAGGCTGGATCAGTCGTTCGGGTACTTCGGCGTACATACCGGCCTCTTTCCGGCGTTCTCGGATGACGCGACTCGATCCCGGCTTCGCATACCTTCCGGCGGAGACCGCGAAGCCCGCCGCAGGCGACAACGCAGGGAAACGGACGAGGCCGCATGGCTGCTGGGAGTCCAGTTCACGGTCCAGGTCGTGCCGGGCCGCCGCGAAAGCCTGCTCGGCGTTTTTGCGGGCGAAGCCGTTTCCGTCGAAAGAGCAGGCCGGACGCTGTGCGAATCGACATGGCGATACGAATCGCCTCATCGCGCAAGCCTGGTTGTCGCTGCGATCGAAGGGGGGCCCGAACAACAGAACTGGGAGAACTTCGGACGCGCACTGTTTGCCGCATCCGAGTGCGTCGCGGAGGGAGGCACCATCGTGCTGTGCTCCGACCTGCAGGGCGAGATCGGCCCGGCACTGAAACGGCTGGTCACGAGCGACGAGGGACAAGATCGCCTGCACAAGGCGTTGCGGCACGAGCGATCGGACGACGCACCACTGGCCATGCTGCTCTCGCAGGTCATGCAGCAAGCGAAGGTCTACCTGTTGAGCGGCCTCAACGAAGACGAAGTTGAAGACCTGGGGGTCGGCTACATCGAACGCGAAGCCGACGTGCAACGGCTTGCCCTGCGTCACGACTCGTGCATCATCATGGGCAACGCTCAACATGCGATGGTCACGATCCCCGAGAACTGACCGGCACGATCAGCGTTGAATCCGCGACGACTCACGACCCGAAGCCCGGCAACAGGTCCGCGGCAAATCCGCAGATTTTCCAATTTTTTGTGAACCGACCAACAACACGGTGCGAACCATGGCGTCCATCCCCGGCCCCCGCGAAAACCCGGCGTACAAGATCATGACCGAGTCGGCCGGCTACGCCGACATGGGTCCGCGCACTCAGATCGAGATGTCCGGCCGCGATCGCGCCGCGCTGCTTCACGGCCTTTGCACCAACGACATCAAGCGGCTCGTTCCGGGATGCGGATGCGAGGCGTTCCTGACGAATGTGCAGGGCAAAGTCGCCGGCTACGTCTACGTCTTCTGCGGGGAAGAATCCCTCGTTCTGGAAACCTCGCCGGGACAGGCAGAAAAGATCATCCGTGGAATAGAGCGATACATCATCCGCGAAAAAGTCTCGATGAGCGATCTCAGCAGCTACCGGCCGGAGTTGCTGCTCGCCGGCCCCCAGGCCGAAGCGCGGCTGAGCGAGCATTTCCAGGTCGATCTGCCTCGCGAGATGTTCTCGCACCGCAAAGTCCAGCTGCGCGATCAGGCGATTTCAATTCGACGGGTTCCCTTCCTGATGCCCCACAGCTTCTTGGTCTCCGGCGAGGCGTCGTGCCTGACCGAGTTGCGGACCGAATTCGACAGGACCGGAATCGCTCCATGCGATGCCGAGACTCTGGAGAGCCTTCGAGTGGAATCCGGCACGCCGCTGTACGGCAGGGACATTTCGGAGGCGAATCTCCCACAAGAAGTCGGACGCACCGACAAAGCCATCAGCTTCCGCAAAGGCTGCTACCTGGGCCAGGAGACGGTCGCACGCCTCGACGCGATGGGCCACGTGAATCGGCAGTTGATGGGTCTGAAATTCCCCACCGCGAACGTCCCTCCCGCCGGCGCAGAGTTGAAGATCGAGGACAAAGTCGCCGCGCACATCACGTCGGTGGCCTGGTCTCCCCGACTGCAGGCGCCGCTCGCGCTGGCCTACATTCGCCGCGGACATTGCTCGCCCGGATCGCCGCTGCCAAGCGAGTACGGCACGTGCGAGGTACTCGCTCTTCCGCTCCCGGGCTCGAATGCGCAGGTCGCCGTTCACTGCGGCGGTCCGTGATGTCTTCGCCTCGGAAGCGGCGGCTTGCTATATTGGCGGCGAATGCTCGACGCCCCCCGGGAGCTGAGCACGCGGTCGAGATGGGCACACCGTGGAGGTGAAGTATGTTCTGCAATGGTCGAACAGGTTTCTTTCCTTTCGCCTTGATCCTCTCGCTCTCGGGTGTCTTGCCGACGGCATTCGCCCAGAGTTCACGAGACGGTGAAACGTGCAAGGCAATCCTCAAGACGCAGTCCGCAGGCCCGAACCTGCTGAGAGCCGACGCCTGGCGGGGATTCGATCAGGGGTTTGTCCTTGAGAGCGGGATCTTCGTCTGCGACAACGCGGGAAACCCGGAAGCAAGGCGAGGTGCGTCCCAGACCCTTCAACTCAACCAGAAGGTCCCCTCGCCGATCATCGCCAGCGCATGGAGCAAAGCGGAAGCGGTCTCCGGCGGAGCAAATGCCGACTACGCCCTCTACCTCGACCTCGTTTACATGGACGGCACGCCCCTCTGGGGTCAAACTTCCGCGTTTGCGGTCGGAACACATGACTGGCAGCGACGTGAAGTGGTCGTTGTGCCCGAGAAGCCGGTGCGCAGTGTGACGGTGCATCTGCTGCTGCGCGGCCACGCGGGCAAAGCTTCCTTTCGCGATGCGGAACTGCATGTTCCCGAAACTCCGAGCGGCGCCTGCGTATTCGACGGCGTGGCCGTTCGAATGGAAGCGGCCGCGAAGGAAGGCTTTCAGATCCGCGATGTCCAGTCGGGATCGGACTTCGTGCACATTGAACGTGAGGCGATGGGAATCCAGCTCCAGCTTCACAAGACAACACAATCGGATGTTGACTTCTGGGACGTCGAATTGCGCGACACGACGGGAAAGGACCGCGCGATCACGCTGGTGTACGCAGTTCCCGTCACTCCCCGGGGACTGCAATGGTGGGATACGCCGCGACAGGGAGACCCGGTGGAAATCCCGCGTGAATACTGCTATTCGGCGAGATTCAGCGCAGGCTGCGGCCGCCTCTCGCGATATCCGCTGGCCGCAGTGACATCCGCTGAAAAAGGTCTGGCACTGGGTGTGGACCTGGACAAAGCCGCCTTCTACCGCATCGCCTGCAATTCGGCGAGCGGCGAGTTGTTCATTGCCTGGGATATCGGTTTGACGCCGGAAAAACCGGCAGCTCAACTTCGATTCTGCAAGTACTCGTTCGCGCCGCAGTCCGGATTCCGCGCGGCACTGTCCCGCTACTACGAGCTGTTTCCCGAAGCGTTCCGCGTGCGAATCCCGCAGCAGGGACAATGGATGCCCTTTGCCAAGATCAGCACCCTCAAGGATTGGCAGGATTTCGGCTTCCGATTCAAGGAGGGAAATGACGAGACGGCCTGGGACGACGCGCACGGCATCCTCACGTTCCGCTACACCGAACCGATGACGTGGTGGATGACCATGCCGAAGGACATGCCCCGCACGATGGAAGCCGCACTGGCCGAAGCGAAGCGGCAGGCGGATGCAAAGAAAGACACGTCGGCCCAGGCTCTGTTCACGAGCGGCTATCACGATGAATCGGGACAGATCCCTGCCAGATTGCTCGACACTCCGTGGTGCAACGGCGCCGTCTGGAGCACCAACGCCATGCCGGGTATCGCGGGCGACGTGACCGAATTCAAGCTGAAATGGAACGCTGCCCTGCGCGAAGAACTTTACGGGAAGAACCGGCGCGGCGATCTGGACGGCGAGTACGTCGATTCAAGCGAAGGATACGTCACGGATGAAATGGACTTCCGCCGCGATCATTTCGTTGCGGCGGAAACGCCGCTCAGTTTCTCGAACGAAACACACCGGGTAGGAATTTTTCGGGGGCTGATCGCCTACGAATACGTCAGGACCATGGCCGGCGACGTCCACGCCATGAACAAGTTCATGATGGCCAATGCGACGCCGTCGCAACTTTGCTGGCTCGCTCCGTACCTGGATGTGCTCGGAACCGAGACCGACTGGAATCCGCAGAATCACTGGAATCCGATGAGCGACAGCGAACTGCTGTACCGCCGGGCCATCTGCAAAGGCAAACCGTACTGTTTTCTGATGAACTCGCGATTCGAAGATTTCTCCGCGACGCTCGTGGAGAAATACATGAAGCGGGCGCTGGCTTACGGCATGTTTCCGGGCTTTTTCAGCCACAACGCATCCGAGGGCCACTATTTTACGCGTCCCGAATTGTTCGAACGCGACCGGCCGCTGTTCAAGAAATACGTACCGCTGTGCAAACTCGTCGCCGAGGCCGGATGGGAGCCGATCACTCACGCAACCTGCGACGACCAGAAGGTCTACGTGGAGCGGTTCGGCAGACAGTACCTGACCGTCTTCAACGACAGCGACAAGGCGAAGACCGTGAGCGTTCGCCTCGACAGCCGCCCGGCAGCCCCCGCCCGCGAGTTACTCAGCGGCCGCGTCGTCGAATGGACCGGCAATTCCGCCGCGTTCACGCTCGCCGCCGAAGATGTCGCAGTGATCGAACTGTCGGGCACCCGTTGATGCCGGACATGCGGTCGCCGGCGTCACGATCGTCCCATCGCTCGGGCCTTCTCGAGGATCATTGGCCGGGCCTGCTCCATCATTTCGCGCACATCCGCGAAACGCATGGTGCGTTGCTCGAATGACCGCCGCTGGATTGCACCGAGAAAACGCCCCTCGAACTCCGGCAGGTTGCTGCCGTAGATGTGAAAGCTGTCCGCCATGTGGCAGTACCGCCCCAATCCCAGCGGTTGCCCCGTGAGTTCGCTGATGCGACTCGCGATGCGGTGCTGGAGTTGGACCAGGGCAAAGATGTTCATGAATGCGGCTTTGTACGCGTCGTTCGAACGGAACCGCACATTCATGCTCAAACATTCGCCCCCGTCCCCGGGTGTGATCCGGCACCAGATGCTCTGCAGGCAAGCCGGATCGTAACATGAACTGTCTTCCCAGACCTTCCAGGTGATGGCCTGGGCCCGGCGAGTGTGCGGCGCGGCAGCCAGTTGCCGGCAAACCTCTTCGATCTGATCGGTCGGCGGAAGCCCCGGCACGGAATACGCGAACAGCCGCTGATGGTACGTGTACTCCCAACGGGTATCGTCGGGATCGCCGGGGTCGCGCACGCAATGGTCCTTGATGCCTTCCAGGACTTCCATCACGTATTCCTGCAACTCGTCGAATCCGCCCGGAAAATCGCGATGAATCATCGGCTCCGCAGTCGGATCGTGAACCGTGATGACCATCGTCGCGTCTTTGCTCGGCGGATCGCCCGGCTTGTCGTACTGCGTCCGCATGTCACAGCCGGATTCGTACAACCGCAACAAGGCGTTTTCCCAGGCGCGGGCGATGCAGTCCCCCTCGGCACAGAGTACGGGAATTCCGTTCAACGATAAGCTCCTTTTGTCCGAGCGTGTCAGCCAAACGCACAGGGCGGTAGGACCGCCAGCCAAAGCGGTGCTGCCCCACCGGACAAATAACCCGCTCCCGTTGGTCGCCGGGCTTTGCCCGAAAAATAAACATTCTGACCGTCACTGCCACAGTGAATCCGAAAATGTGCCCTCTTGCAAGACGCATGCAGGCCAGGCCAGGCCCCTGCTTCCGCAAGCTCGAGTTCTCCGCGGATCTCACGTTCCGTTGAGCACCTCCCGGTACTGTTCCGCCAGAGCGGCCGCGGCCTGCCCGGCGTCAAACCTCGATTCGGCGATCGCGCGAGCCGCCGCCGACATCCGCCGCCGCAGTGGTTCATTGCCAAGCGCGATCTGCACGGCCGAGGCCAGACCGGCGGGATCGCCGGCGGGAACGAGCAGGGCCGCTCCGCTGGAGTCGGGAAACACCTCCTCCGTGCCGCCGACTCGTGTCGCCACGACAGGGACTCCCGACGCGGCAGCTTCCAGAAGGACGCGTCCGAGCGGCTCCTGGCGAGCGGGATGAACGAGCAGCGACACCTCCGTCAGCAGCTGCTCCACGTCGGACCGCAGTCCGAGAAAATGGACATGGCCGCGTAACGGCGCCTCGTTCGCGCGACGCAGCAGCGTCCTTTCGTATTCGACGGTTTCCGGCTTGTCCGAGAATCGTGCTCCGACGATGGCGAAATGCACGCTGCAACGCTGTGCTACCACGATCTCGGCCGCATCGAGCAGGACATCAAACCCTTTGCGAAGAATGAACTGACCGATGGATAAGACTAACTGCGAGGAGGGCGGCAGTCCGAGCTCGCTCGTCAAGAATCCGCTTGATGGACGCGGCTGGAATCTTTCCAGGTCGACGCCGTTATGAATCACGCGAATCTGGTTCTCAGGAAAGCCCAGTCCGGAATACCAGGACTTCACTGCCTGCGAAACGGCCAGCAGTCGCCGGTGGCAGCACAGATCACGCCCAGCCACCCGATTCACCCGCATGATGTCCCGCAGGTGACTCAGACTCGCAATCCGCAACCCCATCGCTACCGGCCCGGAAAGACGCCCCATGACCAGACTGTTGGCATGCAGAAGATCGGGCCGTTCGTGCGCGAGCAACGCGCAAAGCTCCTTGCGCCGATCGTCAATCGGCAGCGATGCGTCAACGACGTTCGAATTGAGCGGAATATGGCGGATACCGCGGGCCAGCAATTCGCCGGCAAGCGGACCCGACCGCGGCGCGGCCACGGCAACATCGAACCCGAGCATCGCGACTCGCGCCGCGACGGCGAGCATGGACCGCTCGCCGCCGTTCAGCGATCCGTGCTCACAAAGAAGCAGCACACGTGCCACGACGAACCGCCCTGTTGCCGCCAGGTTTCAACCAACGCTTCGGGAGCTTCCCGGACATCTTCAATAGCCGAGCGTCTTGCGCACAAACTCGCGGCTCATCTTCAAGCTCTCGCGCAGCGGACGCGTGAGCTTGAAGCCGCCGGGATGCGCCAGTTCGATGACGGCGTCGCCGCGGAATGGAATCGCATGCAGCGCCCTGGCAATCGCCGCATAGTCGGTATCGCCTTCCCCCATCGCCTCGGACCAGACTCCATCCGCCTTCTGGTCCCGCAGGTGCAGAAACACGATCTGAGATTTGTACTTTTCGATGAACTCGACGGGATTCACGCCGCCCCGCACGAGCCAATTCAGATCGGGCCCCAGTTTCACATCCGGGATGCGCTCCAGAGTGCCTTTCAGATCGTGCATTCCGTTTTCGACTTCGTAGGTATGGTTGTGCAGATTGAGCACGACGCCGTGTGCGTCGCCGATTTTCATGATCTTCTTGAGCACATCCGCCTGATTATCCAATTGCTCGGGCGTCTTCGGGGCCGGAGTGCCGCCGACAGAAGTGCCCAGGGTCCGTCCACCCAGTTTCGCCAGGCGGGTAATTACGCGTTCCGCATCCTCGAGAACGGCCGCATTCTTCGTGCGGTCCCACATTTCACCGCCGAAGGACGTGCCGATCACGGGCAAGTGGTGTTTCTGAGCCAGATCGCCGATGCGCTGCACGGAGTCGTCGGGATACAGGGCGGTGTGCATCAGTTCGATCCCGTCCATTCCGGCATATTGCATGTCCGCGAAAATTGTGTCGAGGATCGGCGTGATATCGGTTTTCGGCTGCGTGGCCGCGTAGACCCAGGGATGAGCGCCGACGACGACCTTGGCGGCGTTGGACGCAAGTGCTTGGCGGGAAACGACGCCCGCGGCAAGCACGGCGAGGGAAGATTGCAGAAACTCACGTCGGTTCGGGTACTTCGGCGACATGCAGGACTCCTGGTTGCTGTGGGCACCGTGGCGGCTGGATTTCGCGTCTTCGGACGGCCGTTTTTCTACTCCCGCGGGCCGGCCGACACAACCTGACACACCGCCTGACGCACCGAACCCGCCAAATCCCAGCCCTGCCCGCGGGGAAAAACGGGAAGAAACCGGCCCATCACGCCCCTCGGCAAATGTTTTATTCGCGGATTGGCCGTGTATGATGGGACCAAGAGGGAGCACCAATGACGAAGCACCGACCGCACGGCCAGCCACACTCCATGTCCTACGACGTCAGCCTGTTGACGGCGGACGACGTTTATCTTTTCAACGAAGGCAGCCACGGCGACCTGCAGCACAAGCTCGGGTCGCACCTGATCAGCAGCGGAGGCGTTCCCGGCACGTATTTCGCCGTGTGGGCGCCGAATGCCCAGGCCGTGCACGTCAAGGGAGACTTCAATTCCTGGAACTCGCACAGCCACGCTCTGCGACACCGCGGAAATTCGGGCATCTGGGAGGGGTTCATAGCCGGACTAGGAAAGGGAACTCTCTACAAGTACGAGATTACGTCCCACCACAACGCCTACCGCGTGGACAAAGCGGACCCGATGGGCGTCTTCCACGAAGTCGCTCCGAAAACGGCCTCGATCGTCTGGGATCTCGACTACAGTTGGGGCGACGGCGCATGGATGTCGCAGCGGGCCCGGCGAAACCGGCTCGATGCGCCCATGTCGGTTTACGAGGTGCACCTGGGCTCGTGGCGGCGGGTATTCGAGGAAGGCAACCGTTCGCTCAGCTACCGCGAACTGGCTCATGATCTGGTCGATTATGTGCGGAGGCTGGGCTTTACGCACGTGGAATTGCTGCCCGTGATGGAGCATCCGTTCTTCGGGTCCTGGGGCTATCAGGTCACGGGCTACTTTGCGCCCAGCAGCCGGTACGGCACGCCGCAGGATTTCAAGTACCTGGTTGACTATCTCCATCGATCGGGCATCGGCGTCATTCTCGACTGGGTACCGTCGCATTTCCCCAACGACATGCACGGTCTGGCGTTCTTCGACGGCTCCCACCTGTACGAGCATGCGGATCCGCGGCAGGGCTATCATCCCGACTGGAACAGTTGCATCTTCAACTACGGACGCAACGAAGTCCGCAGTTTCCTGCTGAGCAACGCGCTGTACTGGCTGGAGGAATACCACATCGATGGATTGCGAGTCGATGCGGTCGCATCGATGCTGTATCTCGACTACAGCCGCAAGGAAGGCGAGTGGATTCCCAATCAGTACGGCGGGCGGGAAAACCTGGAAGCCATCTCGTTTCTGCGGCGATTCAACCAGGAGATCTACCAGCGGCACCCGGACGTGCAGACGATCGCTGAAGAATCGACCGCCTGGCCGATGGTCTCCCGTCCGACCTACGTTGGCGGTCTGGGCTTCGGCCTCAAGTGGGACATGGGCTGGATGCACGATACCCTGAAGTACATGTCTCACGACCCCATCCACCGCCAGTACCATCACGGCGAACTCACGTTCCGCATGATCTACGCCTTCAACGAGAATTTCATGCTGCCGCTGTCGCACGACGAGGTGGTGCACGGCAAGCATTCGCTATTGAACAAGATGCCCGGGGATGACTGGCAGAAGTTCGCCAACCTCCGCCTGCTTTTCGGCTACATGTTCGGCATGCCCGGCAAGAAGCTGATGTTCATGGGCGGAGAATTCGGCCAGTGGGAAGAATGGCGCCATGACGGAAGCCTGCAGTGGCACCTGACGGAATACCCGCGTCACAGTTCGATCCAGCGATGGGTCGCCTCGCTGAATCACGCTTACGTCTCCGAGCCGGCCCTGCACGAAGTGGAAACGGACGGCCGGGGTTTCGAGTGGATCGACGCGAACGACACGCAGGCCAGCGTGTTGAGTTTCCTGCGGCATCCGCGTTCCTCGACCTCGCCTTCCGTGCTGGTTGTCTGCAATTTCACCCCGATCTGCCGATCCAACTACAGCATCGGCGTGCCGACGGGCGGATTCTGGACGGAAATCCTCAACAGCGACGCACTCGAACATGGGGGCAGCGGCCAGGGTAATCTCGGAGGAGTCGAGGCTGAGGAGACCCCTTCGCACGGACGCCCGTATTCTCTGCGGCTCGTCCTTCCGCCTTTGTCCGTTTCGTTTTTCCGCCAGGATCGAGCTTGACGGGCGAAATGCCGGCGCGTTCGGGCCCCGGCTAGGATCCCGGCGTCCGCGCAATAGTGAAGTGGAAGACGCTGCCTTCGCCGACAACGGACTCCACCCAGATCCGTCCGCCGTGGCGTTCGACGATCCGCTTGCAGATCGCCAGTCCCAGTCCCGAACCGGGAACATCGTCCTCCCGATGAACCCTCTGCAGCACCTGAAAGATCCTGCCGTATTGGTCGGGAGGAATGCCGGTGCCGTTATCCTGCACGAGGAACTCCCAGACCTCGGGAAGTTCCTTGGCCGAAATGTGGATCCGGGGCGGCACGGCCCGGCGATAGGCAATTGCATTGCTCAGCAGGTTCTGAAACAGCACCATCAGTTGTGTCTGGTCCCCGAAGACTGTCGGGAGCGGATCGCACTCGATGCTTGCCCCCGACTCGGCTGAAACCGCCTGCAGATTGCCGATGGCTTCACGCACAGCCGCGTTGGCATCGCACGGATGGAAGTTCGCGGTTGCGGTGCTGACTCGCGAGTAGGAGAGCAGGTCGTCCAGCAACCGTTTCATGCGACGCGCACCCTCGACGGCATTGTCCAGAAAATCCAACTCCTCGACCGTGAGTTTTCCGGCAGCCCGAGATTGAAGCAACTGGCAGTAATTCGTGATGGTCCGCAGCGGAGAATGCAGATCGTGCGACACACTGTATGCAAACTGCTCCAGATCGCGATTGCTGCGTTCGAGTTCCTCTTCCTTCTGCTGGCGGTCGGCAACTTCCTTCTCCAGACGCGAATTCGAATCGGCCAGTTCCGCTGTGCGACTGGTCACCCGCTGCTCCAAGTCCCCATGTGCCCGACGCAACCCTTCTTCCGCCTGTTTGCGGTCAGTGACATCGAGCACAGCCGTCTGAAACGCGGGACCATCGACCCAATCGACCAGGGTGATGAACTTCTCCAGCCAGAACGTGCTTCCGTCTCGGCGAGAGCCCTGGGTTTCGTAACGCAGCGGGAATACCGGATCGAACTGCGCATCGGATCCGCACACCAGCAGATGTTCCTGATCGTCCGGAGACAGCAGCGATTCGACCGTCGAAAGTCCCAGAATCTCTTCGACGGTGTAGCCGTAGAGTCGAGCGAACGTCTTGTTGACAAACAGAGGTCTGAACTGCCGGTGCACAAGCACTCCCTGCACCGACCCTTCGATGAGGTCGCGAAACCGCTGTTCGAGTTTGTACTGCTGGGCCTGCAGCGCTTCGATATGGCGGCGCGAAGTCTGAATTACGGCCGCCAGATGGCGGGCAACGCCGCCCAGTGCGGCCAGATCCCGATTCGTGAATTCCCCGGCCTCGCGGGGCGACTCGAGTTGGATTACGCCGAGCACTTCATCCGACCAGATGAGCGGGACGCAGACGATCGAGCGAGACGGCGAATCTGCCCTATCATCGTGCCGGCCGTTCGCGGTGGCCCCGTGTTCAATCGTCAGCAGTGCCGATTTCTGCGAAGCTACTGCGTCAAGCAGTGTCCGCCGAACCACGACCGGACCTGTGACGCCCGCCCGCCGCCGTACGGCCGCCGGCACAAAATCTTCACTGCCGTTGCGCCGCAGAAAAATGGCCCCCATCGTCGCCGCTTTGAATGCGCCGAACAGTTGATCGAGAATGCTCGAGAGTACGCGAGACGGGTTCGGCGCCGTGGGCAATTCCTGGAGCACCGCCAGAATCGCATGAAACGTATCGCTCGGCAGTTCGGCCTCCCCCCCGGAAGTATCGTCGCTGACGTCGAGCTTGGAGAGCACTTCGTCGCCCGTGCAGTCCCGATCCGACATCCTGACGTCGCTCGACGGATCTTCCTCGTAGATGAACTCGAACGTCGCGATTCGGAAACTGTCACCCGAGTAGAGCCGCTTCCGGCCGGCGGTCCCCGCAGCGATAACCTGGCCGTTGACGAGCACGCCGTTGCGGCTTTCCAGGTCCTCGATGTACGCAATGCCATCGACGAGCGTGATCCGAGCATGCTCCCGGCTGACCGCGAAGTGGTCAAGAACCACGTCACATTGCCGAGGATTCCGGCCGAAGACAATCGTCCCGGAATCCAATTCATATACTCGTCCGGACTTCAGTCCGGCTATGTTCCGAATAAGAGCCATTTCCGCTCGGTTTCCACGAGTCGCATACTGCGGACTTCGCACAACGACTTAAGCGCCCTCCGGCCCGCCCCCGCACCGGCCGCCCTCGTGCCCCTTCTTCGGTACCGCTGTAACCGCATTATGATCGGACAATCGCGCAATCTAGCCTAGACAGATGCGAGCGGCAACCGATTGCAGGGGATTCGGCTGAGCGCAATGACGCTCTTCGCCTCGTAACCGGCACCGGCACCCGAAGCACCCGAGGACTTCAACTTCCCGGTGCCGATTGCCTTCCGCCGTCGGCCCGCCTTGCAGGATCCGGCAGATGTTCGCGGAGCTTTTCGGCCACGATCTTCGCCACAAACTCCGAGCCGACGGCGTTGTAGTGCACGATGTCGTACATGTGCGAAGCTTCTTTGGGAACCAACCGTTCCAGATCGATCAGAAACACCGTCTGCTCGGCAGCCACGGATCGAATTGCTTCATTGAAATGAGCGAGTTCGCCTCGAAATCGATCATACGGAAAGTCCATCCCGACGACGCTCTTTTCAAACGCCCGACGCACCACGGGACTCGGCTCCGCGACGCATCGATTCGGCTGCGTCATCAGAATCGGTTCGATCCCGTACGTCCTGCACACTCTGCAGAACATCTCCAGGGAGCGCCGGTATTCACTCAGAATCTGCTTCGGATCGTACTGCAACTTGCGATTCCTGAGCGACGCCCACTCATCGCTTGCTCCGCCCTGCCCGGAAGTGCGAAAACGATCCCGGGCAGCTCGACACCGCAGGTAGATCTCCGGGAACGTCAGTTTCAGAAGGGCCTCTGCGCCTTTGATGGGCGATGCCCTGCGCAACGCGGCCAATTCCAGGGGGGAAGTCTCGACAATAATCGAACGCTGCTCACTCCTGTTCCAGTAGCTGCCCGTGTAAGTCAACGTTATCAGATCGTTGATGCATTCCATGAGAACGACCATATCGGGCCTGCGGGGCACGATCTTGCCGAGAAGGATCAGATTGCAGTGCATCGAATGATTGCCGCTGTTTCCGCCGTTGAAACTGTTCACGCGAAGCGCGGTTGTCTTCTCGAGCGAGCGACCCGCCAGATACGGAAAACGCTGGCGTTCCGGCACGAACTCGCATTCCGTGGACGAACCTCCCAGGAAGAAGATCTGCAGATCGGCGTGCTCGTGAATCTGCGACGGTTCAATAAAACCGTCCGAATCCGTGCGAAGGCGGTATTCGCCAGGCTCCAAACCTTCGGTATCGCTGAGGTACGTCTCGGAAGGAACGTTGATCTCGTCGGAGTCTGGACGGTGTTCCTTGAGGCGGATCGATCTCGAGAGCTTCGATCGATGCGACGGGGCCGGCGCGAACATCTCCAACGCGAGTTCGCAAACAGCAAGAGATCCCGCAACGGCGACCAGTGCGAGCAGGATTTTGCAGATCCACCCGGGCCGAAGCCGCGATAATCGCTGCGTTGGGGAACTGCGCGTTGGCGTGTTATCGGTCATGTTACGGCCAATGCCCGAATGCGCAAGAGAAAAGCGGATGGGGAGGGATTCGAACCCCCGGTACCCTCACGGGTACAGCAGTTTTCAAGACTGCCGCCTTAGACCACTCGGCCACCCATCCGGACGTTGATAATTAACGACTTACGGCGAAGGCTACTTTTTTCGGACGGCCTTTTGACCCCCGATTTGACCCCCGTGACCCCTTTGAGCTATCATTTCGGGAGTCAAAAGGACACCCGTTCGCGGGAACGAACGAGTGTCGCAACACCACCCGAAACTTTGACAAGCGAGGTGATGTCATGGCCAAGTCTAGCAAAGGTCGGGCGCCGAGAAAACCGCGAAAGCCGGGCGCCGACTTTCCCCTCCACATCCACGGCAGCGGCCGCTGGGCCAAGAAGGTTCGCGGCAAGCGTGTCTACTTCGGCAAAGTCGCCGACGATCCCGATGGACAGAAGGCCCTGAAGAAGTGGCTCGCCCAGCGTGACGAGTTACTCGCGGGGCACAAGCCGCGACCGGACAACAGCGGCCTGACCCTGGAACGGCTCTGCAACGAATTCCTTCATCATCGACAGCAACTTGTCGATAGCGGCGAACTGTCTCTCCGGACGTGGAAGCGGTATCAGGCCGGCTGCAAGACTCTGCTGACCGTGCTGGGACGCTCGACGCCGGCCGCGTCCGTTCGCCCGGAAGACTTCCAGCGGTTGCGCGGCGAAATGACCAAGCGATGGGGAGCCATCGCCCTGGGCGTCGAAATCCAGATGGTTCGCACCGTCTTCAAGTACGGCTACGACGCCGAGCTGCTCGACCGGCCCGTCCGCTTCGGACCCGGATTCAAGAAACCTTCCGCCAAGACTTTGCGGCAGTCTCGCATCGCCAATGGCCCCCGCATGTTCACCCGCGAGCAAATTCTGCAACTGCTGGCCCACTCGACGCCGAACATGAAGGCGATGATTCTCATGGCGATCAACGGGGGCCTGGGAAATACGGACCTGGGAACCATACCGCGAACTGCCGTGGATCTGAAAAGCGGCTGGCTTGATTTTCCGCGAGCCAAGACCGCGATTCCGCGCCGTATCCCGCTCTGGCCGGAAACCATCGCGGCAATCAACGAGACGCTCGCCACACGCCGGAAGCCCAAGGATGCGGCCGACGACTATCTGCTGTTCATCGGCAAGCGTGGCGAGAGCTACGAGGGCAACCACAAAGGCTATCGCGTTGTCCAGGAGTTCGCCCGCATCTGCGAGAAGGCCGATATCAAAGGCCGGAGTTTCTACGATCTGCGCCGGACATTTCAGACGGTGGCCGAAGATGCCTGCGACCTGGTTGCCGTGCAAACCATCATGGGACACGCCCCGCCCGCGAGCGACATGAGTTCGATTTATCGTCAGCGGGTCAAGGACGAGCGGCTTGAGAAGGTCGTCAACGTGGTCCGCGACTGGTTGTTCAAGGAACCACCGCAGGACGCCCGCGACGATGGTGACGAACCCCAAGACCGCGACGTGATCCCGTTCCGTATTGTAGGCTGATGAACGCATCGGGTAGGCGGCTGATCCCCGCCGAAGGCTCCCGGCTGATCTGGAAACGCTTTCGCCAGATCGGCCGGAGAGCCGCCCGAAGAAAGGAAAGCGAAACATGGCAAAGAAACGTACCAAGCAAGCGCCGGCATTGAAACGAGAAATCGTCGACACCGGAATCGGTGCAAACCTTAGGGTCCGCGACGAACAAGACAATGTCGTCTTCGAGTTCAACATTGACCTGCTCAGTGACTTTGAGAACTGCGACATCGTCGCCATCTGCGCGGAGACAATGGCAGCGGGACAATCGATTGCCTCGACACTTGCTCTCTGCACACTGAAAGCGTTGGAGGGCGGTAACGCCAACGGCGCCGCCCTTTTTGCGTATCGCCTCGGACTGGTCACGCAACGGAATAGGCAGTTACCGTACGAACCGGATGCAAAACGAGGCAAACTATTACGACCTGGCCAGCGGAGAGACAAGAGGTCCATCACCGAGAAACAACTGCGTTTTGTTGTCGAATGTTATCGAAAGTACATCGACGCTGGCGAGACTAAAAACCGAGCGTCTGTCAAAACGAAGGAAGCGTTGCAGAAGCACCACGGGGTATCCTTGTCGGCAAAGCAGATCGGCAGGATTTGCGAGGTACGACGCTAGACATATTCGATTGTGTCCATGTCATACCAACAATTCCACGAAAATAAGTTGGACACAATCGATTATGTCCAATACAGCTTAATTGTTCATCTCACTTAGCTCTGTATCTTCTCACTAGTGCCTGTTAGTTGTCACTAGCGAGAGAAACATGAGCATCAAACGAACAAAGCTGACGCCTCCCATGATTGCCCGCCGCTGGGGCACTGGGGTAGACAAAGTTCGCACGTTTATCCGCTCTGGAGAGCTCCGAGCTACCAATCTTTCGCTCGGAAGCGAACGGCCTAGATTCGTCGTCGATTTGGACGACCTCGCTGCTTTTGAGAAAAGCCGCGAGGTTCCTTCTCCCGCACCAGAAACGGTGCGTCAGCCGTCGCGATCTTCTATCCCTCAATACGTCTGATCCCACGAAAATAGCCGGCTGGGAATGCGTGCCTGCGACCCAACCGGCTTAAAGGAGTCTTCTCGACATGAAGTCTACAGCCGAACCGTCGAACAGTCCACGTCTTCCATCCGCACAGATGGCAGTCAATTTCTCCACGTGGAAAGCGGCCGTCGAACTCACTCTCGTCCAAGCCAGCATCACTCCGACAAGCAGCGATGAGTGGTCGGCCTTCTGGTGGCACGCCTGGCGTCCAGCATCCAGGAAGTGGCGAACGCTTCTCCACGACGGCGGCAGCGAGGCTTTCCGTAGGCTCCGTGAAGTGTGGGACCAGACGAGGGAGCGGAGGGCCGACGCGTGAGCACGACAATTCGATCACATGGTTTTCAGAAAGCGACTCGCACCTTAATCAGCCACGCGGCGAGCATCCTCGAGGAACTCGCCCCGATGTCGCTCCGCGGGCTTCACTACCAGATGATTTCACGTGGCGTCTACGCGAACACGCAGGCCAATTACGCAAAGCTGGGCCGGGCGATGACGCGGGCACGCGAGGCCGGCCAGATCCGCTGGAACTGGATCGTAGACAACATTCGGCAAACGTCGAAGCCGGCAAGCTGGACGGGATTGCAGGACTACGCCGAGACGGTGCGCGAGTGTTACCGCAAAGACTTCTGGGCGCGTATGCCCGATCACGTCGAAGTCTTCGTCGAAAAAGACGCGATGGCGGCGACATTGCAGCCGGCGACACAAAACAACGACGTCGCGTTGCACGTGATACGCGGCTACATCTCGACGAGCTATTGCTACTCCGTGGCAAGTCAGTGGAGAGAGATCGACAAACCCATCTACTGCTACTACCTCGGCGACTGGGACCCGTCCGGATTGGATCTTGAACGTAGTCTGCGCGAGAAGCTGCAACTCTACAGCGGGCGACGTTGCATTGACGACCAGAGATTCACCGATTCCCGCGACGACGACGAGGACATGGTCGGCGACTTCGGTGGACTGTTCTGGCCGCCAAACGCAAAGTTCACCTGGAAACGGCTGGCAATCGTTCCCGACGACTTCAGTGAGTTCGACTTGATCTGTCTCCCTGCCAAGAAGACGGATATGCGGGCCGCCAACTTCATCCGAAGGCACGGTAACAAGTGTGCGGAACTGGACGCGGTCCCGCCGAACGTGCTGCGATCCCGTGTCGAAGACGCGATCAACGAGCACATCAACGCGGAAGAATGGAACCGGCTGTTGCAGGTCGAAGCCGCAGAACGCGAGACGTTTTCCAACTTCATCGACAAGCTGCCGACGGAACGAATCTAGCTTCACTTTTAATATCGGACTGACGGATCGACCACATGAGCACCGCGAATCCACAAATAACGCCACCGGAAGATGACCGCCTCACCCACTGTGCCGACTGCGGTCGTCCCTTCAGACCTGGGCGCCAGACGTGGCCGCTGGCGGGCCCTGGTTCAATTGTGGCAGCCCAAGGTCTGGGCGACATCGTGTGCTTGACACGTCGGCACAAACGAGGGTCAGACCGTTGCACGACAAGGAAGGTAGCATCGTGACAACAGACACCGTTGAACGGCTAAAGAAACTTCATCGCGACCAGGCGGAACGTGATCAACGTATCGCAGAAATCCGAAGGTCGCTTGAGTTGCTCCACCAGGCCGGAGACGTGTTCGAGATCCGAGCATTGCACGTCGGACGCGTTAAGACGGTCTCCGGCTACTTCGACAAGGCCGAGATCGCCGCAGCGGCCGCGTATGAAGTCGATCGGCGAAAATCAATCGGCGTCTATGTGACACTCAATCCCTGCAACCCGGCGTTACTGTCGCGAGCGAACAACCGGGCGATCGACTGGCCAAAATCAACGACTACCGACGCCGAGATCGTGCGGCGACGTTGGTTGTTCATCGACATTGACCCCGACAGGCCAAGCGGCATCGGTAGCACGGACGTTGAGAAACAGACCGCCCGAACCCTCGCGGCCGACATCGAGGAAACGCTCCGCGGCCGTGGCTGGCCGTTCCCGCTGGTGGTCGACTCCGGCAACGGGTGTTATCTACTCTATCGTGTCGACCTGCCGAACGACGAGCCAACGACCGCGATGCTCAAGCGATTCTATGCCGGTCTCGGTTCGCTTCTCAGCTACGATCCAGGGAAGCCGCACAGCAAGCTGGACGTCAGCGTCTTCAATGCGGCCCGCATCCTGCGTATCGGCGGAACGCTCAACCGCAAGGGCGACTCGACAGCGGACAGGCCGCACCGCCTGTGCGTTTATCACGACCCAGACCCCGATTGTCCGGTTGATCTGGTTCCCGTCGAGTTTATCGCCGACGTTGCCAACCTGGTTGAGCAAAAGCCGGCACCTGGCAGTCAGGCCGCGAACGCCGGCAATGGTCGAACCAAGCGGCGAAATGGTTTCGATCTTCGGCGGCTTAACGTGCCGAGATACCTGGACCACTACCGCGTACCGCACAAGACGAAAGACGTCGACGGAGGAACCGCGTACCTGGTGCGTTGTCCGCACGACCAGAACCACGGCGGCAACGGCGAGACGGCCGTCTATCAGGCCAGCGACGGGCAACTGACGTTCGAGTGCAAACACAATTCCTGCAACGGGCGACGTTGGGCAGACTTCCGAGACGCTATCGGCCTTCCCTTTCCCGAACACTACGACGGCGGTTCACATCGCACCAACGGTCAGCAGACGCACGCGAACGGAAAGCACGACTCGACAGACCAGGATGCCGACCAGAAGCCGACAGGCGACGAGCCAGAGCCGGAGAAACCGCGATTCACCAACGTCGTCGATTCCGCCGCGTTGCTCGCAATGGACCTGCGTTCGAGTTTTGCAGTAAAGCGAGTCCTTGTATCCGGGCAACCGTGCGTTGTCGGTGGACGATCGAAGACGCTGAAAACGTCCATCACGGCCGACATGGTTATCAGTCTCGGCACCGGCACGCCGTTTCTCGGCGAGTTCGAGACGCAGCGGCAGCGTGTCGTATTTCTGTCGAGTGAGTCCGGAGTGTCCGCGATCCGCGAGACGGCCGTCAGAATCGCCAAGGCGAAGAATGTGCAACTCGCAGATGCAGCGGTCTTGTGGGGCTTCTCGGTCCCGCAGCTGTCGCGTCACGACCACTTGCAGGCGTTGGCCGATCTGATCGTTGAGAAGTCCATCGACGTCATCGTGGTCGATCCGCTTTACCTCGCACTGCTGACGCCGGAACTAGCGAACGCTGCCGGCAATCTGTTCGCGATGGGAGCCGCACTGGGCCCGCTGTCGGAGATCGGCCAGGCGACGGGAGCAACGCTGGTCGTCCTGCACCACTTTCGCAAGTCCGGTGCAATCGACCAGGACGAACCGGCAGGGCTCGAGGAACTGGCACAAGCGGGCGTCGCCGAATGGGCACGGCAATGGGTATTGCTGCAACGCCGGCAACCGTATCAGGCCGACGGCATACACAAGCTGTGGATGCGTTGCGGCGGATCCGCGGGCCATGCCGGGTTGTACGCGGTGGACGTGGACGAAGGCGTCTACGACCCCGACCAGCACGACGGCCGTCATTGGGACGTGACCGTCAGCACTAGCACCAACGCCAAGGCCGAAGTCGAACGAGAGAAGCAAGACCGCAAGGCAAGACAGATGGAACTGCGGGACGCCGACGACAGGCGGAAAGTCTTGGAAGCGATCCGCCGACTGCCTGACGGAGACACCATGACGGGCATCGCTTCGCTGTCCGGACTGAACGGAATTCGGACCGCAACGGCTATCCGAACACTTCTCGGCGACGGCCTGATCGAGCCTTGCGAGTTCAAGAAACACACTCGTCTGGAAAGCGGCTACCGATGCAAGCAAACGTCCTAGTGATGCCCAGTCTATGCCCAGTCTATGCCCAGTCTGGACTGACCAGTCTGGGCACGCTGATGGTGGTGGTCAGACAAGGGCTATATAGAGCCCAGTCTGACCACCACCAGCACCAGCGGATCAGTCTGGGCATCAGAGCGACCAGCATTCCAGACTGGGCATAACCAAGAGTCACTACCTCGAACCAAGGAGTTCACATGAAGACCTGTGGCAACTGCAAGTTCTGGGAACCTATCCGCAATGGAAACGGCGAGTGTCGACGAAGGTCGCCGACAAGTCAGCCGCCAGATCGGCACGATTCGGAATCCGCACCCGCCGACCTGGCTGGGCACTGGCCGCAAACGACGCAAGGGAAGTGGTGCGGCGAGCACTCCTGGAACGGAGAGGACAACCCATGAGCATCGACATCGGATCCAGCATCGCGACGACTCACAACGGCCGGCCCGTTCGCGGCCGCATCGTCGGTCTCGAACCGTCCCGGCAACGGCG
>CAIPEB010000382.1 GCA_903863885.1 uncultured Planctomycetaceae bacterium
ACGTGGATGCCGAACGCTCGAAGCTCGGCAACGAGGCCGACGGTCCGGTCGTGGCCTTCGGTCCGGATAACGAGCCCATTCGTTCGCCACCTATCGATCGCACAACGGCTCAGACCACGGTCAGCGCTCGCAGCGGTCAGACAGTCGTGTTTGCGGGATTGATCACCAAGGACCGTATCGAAAACGTCACGCGTGTGCCGTACATCTCGGACATTCCGGTTCTCGGCAAGCTATTCCAGTTCGAGCGAAACGCCGAGCAGCGCCGCGAACTTCTGATTGTGATGACGCCGTACATCATCCAGAGCGACGAGGATTACGAGTGGGTCAAGGTAGTGGAGTCCGAGCGAATGAGCTGGTGTCT
This sequence comes from uncultured Planctomycetaceae bacterium, assembly GCA_903863885.1. Lineage (GTDB taxonomy): Bacteria > Planctomycetota > Planctomycetia > Pirellulales > Pirellulaceae > CAIPEB01. The sequence goes on from CAIPEB010000382.1 coordinate 362, forward strand.
GGCGGACGTCGTGCAGGCGCACGGCAACGTCGGCCTGGAGGGCTCGAACTGCATGTTCTGCCAACCTCAGGCGCCCGTGTTGTATCCGGTGGCCGATCCACTTGGCACGGCCATCCCTCCGGGAACGGCGGAGGCCGGGCAGCAGATGGAGCAGATGCAGCTCATGAGGTCGCCCACGCCTTTGCCGCCGTCCACGATGTACCGGCAGAACCTGTCGCCCGTACCCGAGGACGGGACAGGTGCGAACGATCCGCCGCAACCTGATGCGAACGGATCCGCCGCGCCGACTCCGGCTGATCCGGCAGCCGCACCCGAAACGAGCATGCGGCTTCCGCCGCCCGGGCGCGCCGGCACAGTCGCCGGACCACAGGCTGGTGTCATGCCGGCGCAGTACACAACAGGCATGCCGGCTGCCGCTCCGCCAGCGCCGTCCCGCCGGTTGCCGGCGATGCAGTGAGCTCGCCGAATAGGATTTGATGTCGGAGTCGGTTTGCGTTGGAGTCTGCGGAGTTCGTTCTCAACTGGCGTTGGGGCGTTACTGAGGAACTTGCACGATGAAACGATTGCCCATTATTGCCTGCGTCGTGGCATTGACGGCGGGGGGATGCAAGACGTTGGATTCGAGTTGGACATCGAAGCTCCCCTGGTCCTCGAGCAAGAAGATCGAAGAGAGCAAATATCAGACGCCCGTGCGTCTGGCCGCGATCTGGACTCCCGACGTGATGTCCGAACCGGGCAAACCCGGAATGCGAGGGTTCGGCGGCAGGTTCTACTTCTATAACGAGCAGAACAAGACGATTCCCGTGGAAGGCCAACTGGTCGTGTACGCCTACGACGACACGAACAGAACTCATGCTGAAGGCCGCGGCCCGGACCGGAAATTCGCGTTCACTCCCGAGCAGTTCACCAAGCTCTACAGTGAATCCGCGCTGGGCGCCTCGTACAGCGTCTGGGTCCCGTGGGATCAAATGGGCGGCGAACAGCGGTCGATCAGCCTACTGCCGGTATTCACGGCCTCCGCCGGACAGGTCGTGATGGGCCAACAGGCGATGAACGTGCTCCCGGGCAGAACTCCCGCGGCTCCGCAACCGCAGCAACAGGCCGCGATGCAGCACGGGCACGTGGCGCCCGCCATGGCCATACAGCAGATGGGACCGGCCAACGCCACACAGGCATCGATGATGCAGCCCCTGGGTCCCGGCGATGCCGCCCAGACGTCGATGCTCCAGCCCGAACAATCCGCACAGAACCTCAGAACGACCACCATCGCCGTGCCGCGATCCATGCAACCGCGATTCGGGTCCCCAACGGCCACGCCGGCAGCACAGGCCGTGCCGCAGGCCAGCGATCCCCGATTGCTTCGGCAGAACACGGGTACGATGCCGCAGACCACTGGCATGCTGCCAAACACCGGCGCGGCGGCAGCGGGCACGAACGCCCTGACGCGGAATCAGGCGGCTAACGCGTATTCGACGATGACTCAGCAGGGGCAGGCTCAGGCGGCGACACCGTCTCAGAGTCAGCACCCGACGACGATGGGCCGACCACCAGCTCGTTACGAACATCCGAGATCCCAGGCTCGAGCAACGCAAGCCGGGCAAGGAGGTCCCGCTGGCTCTGACTCTCAACAGTTCCCTGTAGTACGGCAGTCCGGCCATCCATTTTCACGTCTACCCCAGCAATCTTCTCCAGACCAGGGATACGCGGTACCCGTCGGGACAGCCGGGTACTGACCTCAGTGGAAACGGGACGGATGGGCTGAAAACCGATGCGCAGTTGATTTCGCAACTGCACGGCACTGCCGTTGCGCCCGGTCGAATTCATCTGATTGCCGTATTGCTGAGTGCCGTTCATGCCGCGGTTGCCCGACATGCCGTTTCGGCCGCCGCTGCTGTAGCCCATTCCCATGCTGTTCATGCCTCCGGACATTCCGCCGAGGCTGGACATTCCCGACGTGCCGCCGGTCAGACTGCGGCTGCCCGAGCCCGAACTGCCGCCGCGGCTCAGGAAACTGCCCGACGATTCGCCGACAAAAGCACTCGAATCGCGAGCGATCGCAGCGCTGCTGCTCAGCTGCCCGGTCTGCTCCAGGCCCTGAGTCCTCGAATTGGATCCGGATCGCGACCCCATTCCCGTTCCGGCCGATCCCAGTCCGTTCACGCTCGTTCGACTGCTGCTGCCGGAACGAGAGCTCATTTGTGCGTAGGATGTCGCCGCAACGAGCAGTCCCAAGAGACAGGCCAACAGGGGCTTCAAATCTCGCAACATGGAATTGCCTCCAACCTCGCGCGAGCCACGGTAATCTTGTTCGACATCGGCAATTTGAGGCCCGCCTCGACGTAAACCGTTCAGGCGTAACAATTCTGCCGGTGCTGCCAATTATAGCAACGGACTGCGCCGATATTGTCGCACGATAGACCGCCTAAAACAAGAAACACGTGGCAAGCCAATAAGTTTCGGCGAGAAAACTGCATCCGATGGGGTTTTGGGTAATGAACCCAGGAAACCTGGGTGGTTTGCGTCAATTCTCAGAAGACAGTAGCCGGCAATTGCACGTCCGGTCGCAATAATCGCCTCCGCCGAGCGAACGCAGCGATGAAACTCGGCGGGGTCAAAGCTGGTACAACCGTTGTAATCTAGAGTATTTCCCTCAGGAGTCGAATTATGTTGCGGCCGCTGCTGTTGCGATTTGCTGCGTTGGTCACTTTGGCAGTTGGAACTTTGCCGCAACTGGCGTTGGCGGAGCGGCCCACGGCGTCGCAACTGCTCCCCGATTCGACCGTGGCCTATCTGCGGATTGACAAGGCCAGCGAACTTGGCGAGCGGTTCCAGAAGACCGCAACGGGGCGGATGTTGAACGACCCGAAGATCAAGCCGCTGGTTGCCCAACTGTACGGGTCGCTGGTCGACGCATACAAGCAGGTGGAAGATCGCATCGGCGTGCCGCTCGATCGGCTGCTGACGCTGCCCCAGGGAGAGGTTTGTTTCGCGGTCGTTCCTCCGGCCGAAGGCAATCCGGAAATCGTGCTGTGGTTTGACGCGGGGAATCGTTTTCTCGACGCGATGCAGGTGATCGAGCGCCTGGATGACGCGATTGTCGGACGCGGCGGAACCAAGTCGACGGACCGCGTCGGTGATGTGGAAATGACGACGCTCAAGCTGCCGTTCGGGAATCTGAGGACGGTGGCTCGGGCCGAGAAGGACAACATCGTCTGCCTGAGCACGAATCCCGCATTGCTCAAGCAGTTGTTGAATGTCTGGTCCGGAAAGGAAAAAGTGCGATCGCTGGCCGAGGCAAATCACTTCACGGCGATCATGAGCCGCTGCCAGGGCGATCAACAGAATCCGCCGCAGGTCAGCTGGTTTCTCAATCCGATCGAGTTGATCCGCCGGGCCGGCCGAGGCGATTTTTCCGCTCAGGCGGGGCTGGCCATGATGACCGCGCTGGGAGTCGACGGAATTCAAGCCGTCGGCGGCACTTTGACATTCGCCACCGACCAGTTCGACATGGTCGCCGAAACGCAGCTGCTGCTGGAGACTCCGCGGAAAGGCGTCGTCAAAATGATCGCCGTCGATTCGGGGGAAGTCACCCCTGAACCCTGGGTACCGCATGATGCGACAGCCTATATGACGATGAACTGGGATGTGAGACAGACCTACAACGAGCTGGTCCGGCTGGTGAATGTGATCCAGGGCGAGGGAGCCTGGAAGAACAACGTAGTGGACCGCATTCTCGAGCGGACGGATCTGGAACTGGAAAAGGATGTGATCGACGCAGTGTCCGGGCGGTTCACGCTGATCACGTGGATGGAGCGGCCACCGCGGTGGAACTCGCAGTGCACGCTGGTGGGCCTGCGACTGAAAGACGCGGCGGCGACGCGTCAGGCCCTGGGAAAACTGATCGCGAAGTTCCCCAACCGGTTTCAGAAGGACATCTTCGGCGGCGTCGAATTCTACCGTCTCACGTTCGGCAATCGGGAACGCCAGATGGACGAGCAGCTGTTGCGGCAGCCGACACCCTGCTTGGCGATTGTCGGCGATTACCTGCTTGCCGGCGACAGTGTCAAGCTGCTGAACGAGGCAATTTCCTGCAAGGACAACGCGAGTGAATCGCTGGCAAACGAATTGGACTACAAGCTGATCGCAACCAATATCAAACGCCGGCTCGGCGACAAGAAAGCGGGAATGGTGGCCTTCAGTCGTCCGGAGGATGCACTCCGCAACATGTATGAGATGCTCAATTCGCCGGCCATCCGCAACCGGATCACGTCGCAGGCGGCGAACAACGGATTCTTCCGCGCCATTAATGATGCGCTCGTGAAGAATCCGCTCCCGCCATTCTCGGTGCTTGCCCAGTACCTCGCGCCCACCGGAGCACTGCTGATCAACGACGAGACCGGCATTCACTACTCGAGCTTTGCGCTGAAACGCGAGTGACCGGGTTCGGCGTTCGAGCCGGCGGAACGCGTGCAAAAGAAGTTCGGCCCGGAGCTGACCGACGGTTGAGAGAACGCCGGTAGCTCCGGGCCGAATGTGCTGCACTCGCCCAGGTTTTGGTCCCACGTCTGTGGGCCGTAAGGTCACGCGACCGGAGCCCTCCGGGTCGCGGCAGGTATTACCTTTCGGCCACGTAGCAGCAGAGTGCCCGCGAGGCGAGCATCAGCTTGGAGGACTTTGGCGGGTGCGGCCCGTCGAGATCGGGAAATATGTCGTAGGGAGGCGTCGCCGCGGTATCGACGAATAGCCGCCACGGGACGCCCTTGGCAATCGCCGGCAGAACAAACTCGCGCGAATGTGCGTTGGCGTTGACCAGCAGCATGATGCTGCGGCCTCGCCCTTCGGGGTCCTCCTCCGGCGTCGGCGGCGCGAGCAGGCAGATCAGCGCCAGGTCGTCGCCGTGCCAGTCGACTGCGACGCCATAAGCGTTATACCAGCTCACGTCGGGGAGCTTGCGATCGTCCGTCGCGTGGCCCGACAGAAACCGCCGTCGCCGCAGCGTCGGCTGCTGGCAGCGGAAGCGAATCAGTCCGCGGCAAAAGCGCACAAGGTCTGCGTTCTTCTCGGGCTGCTCCCAGTCGAACCAGGAGATGTCGTTGTCCTGGCAGTAAGCGTTGTTGTTTCCCTGCTGAGTGCGGCGGCATTCGTCGCCGGACACGATCATGGGTACTCCCTGGCTGAGCAGCAGCGTGGAAAGCATGTTCTTGATCTGCCGCACGCGGACCGCTTCGATGTCCTTGCGCCGGGTCGGACCCTCGACCCCGTAATTGTGGCTGTTGTTGTTGTTCTCGCCGTCGCGGTTCCCCTCGCCGTTGGCCTCGTTGTGCTTGTCGCAGTAAGTAACAAGGTCGTTCAGCGTGAAGCCGTCATGCGACGTGATGAAGTTGATGCTGCAGTACGGCAATCGGCCCGCATGTTCGTACAGGTCGCTCGAGCCCGCCAGTCGAGTGGCGAACGCGCCCAGAGTGCCGCCGCAGCCCTTCCAGAACTGACGCATGTCGTCGCGGTAGCGGCCGTTCCATTCAGCCCAGCGGCGATGGTAGAACGAATCGTCCCAGTGCCCCGAGCCGAATGAGCCGACCTGGTATGCGCCGGCCGCGTCCCAGGCTTCGGCGATGATCTTCGTGTCGGCCAGCATCGGATCCTCGGCGATCGCTTCAACCAGCGGCGGATTGGGCATCATGTTGCCGTTGCGGTCGCGGCTCATGATTGACGCCAGATCGAACCGGAACCCGTCCACGTGAAAATTGTGGACCCAGTGGCGGAGACAATAGAAAATCATCTCGCGCACCACGGGGTGATTGCCGTTGATCGTGTTGCCGCAACCCGTGTAGTTGTGGAAGTGGTAGCAGCTGCCGCCGTTTCCCAGGATGTAATAGACGCGGTTCTCCAGCCCCTTGAAGCTCAGCACGGGGCCCTGGTCGTTCCCCTCGCACGTGTGATTGAAGACCACGTCGAGAATCACCTCGATGCCGGCCTGATGCAGCGCCTTGACCATCTGCTTGAATTCCCGCACGTGTTCGCCCGGTTCGGTGCTGACTCCGTAACCCCGGTGCGGTGCGAAAAAGGCCATCGGATCGTAGCCCCAGTAATTGGGCCGATCCAGCTGCTGGCCGTTGATGCCCCGGATCGGGAATTCGTGGACCGGCATCAGTTCCACGGCGGTCACGCCGAGGGACTTCAGGTAGGGAATCTTCTCGATGACTCCCAGATAAGTGCCCGGATGCTTGACCTTGCTGGTCTCGCTGCGGGTGAACCCGCGGACGTGCATTTCATATATCACGGTATCGGCCAGATCGCGGCGCAGATGCCGGTCGCCTTCCCAGTCGAAGTGATCTTCAATCACCACGCACTTCGGAGGACGAAGCACGCCGCCCGAACTGTCCTGGAAGGTCCCTGCCAGAGCTCTCGCATACGGATCAATAAGGCGCGCCCGCTTGTCAAAGAACTGGCCCCGCTGCGGATCGTGCGGTCCATCGGCCTGCAGATGATATAGCTGGCCGTGGCCGATTCCGGGCACGAACAGACTCCAAACGTCACCCCACCGGTCCCTGTCCGGATCAAAGTCGATAACGTCGGCCGGTTCGCGGTCTTCCACTCGGTCGTACAACAACAGACGCATCGCTGTCGCGGAACGACTGAAAAGGATGAACTGCACCCCGCCGTCATGCACCAGCGCCCCGTAGGGCAGCAGGTGCGTGAACTGCAGTTCGGGGTGCGGATGACGCATTAGCATGTGGAAAACCTCACACAAACCCGGATGTCTCTCACGCGAGCAAACATACCACCGAGTTTGGAGCGAGGGGCCGAGGTTCAGATGACTCCCGGCAAGAAATGGAGCAGCCTGCGGTTCAACATAGCACGTAGTGAAGCTCTTTGGGCCGAGCCAACTTCACTGCGCAGGCGGGACCGGCCAGGCAGGCAAGAGATTCGGACGCCGAACCGCGCCAGAACTCACGATCAGTTGCGAAATGACTCGTGGCACTGATCGCACGTCTTCACGAGGTTTGCCAGTCCTGAGGTTGCTGAGGGCAGGTCCTTGCGGCGAACTGCCGTGCGAACTTCCGTCGCCGCCTTTCGCATATCGGCACAGACGCGAGCCCACTTTACTTGTGATTCCGCGTCGCTGCAGTAGTCCGAACAGGACATGCTGACGTGCGCGATTGCAGCGAGCGTGGCGGCATGGCCCGCGTTGTCGTCGATCAACCGGTCGAACCGTTTGCCGTTCACGCCGCGTCTGAGGTCGTTGTTGACAATCGGCACCTGCTTCATCAGCGCGGACAAACTCGGCGCGATACTCTCGTCGATCTGGCCGCCGGACTTCTTCTCCACCGCCTCCTTGAGCCCTCCAGCCGCTTTCACTGCAGAATCGTAATCGTCGTAAGATCCGGCAAGCGCAGACGCCGACTCGATCAGCGCCGGGGCCGCCAGTTTGATATCGTTCGACTCGTCATGCTGTGCGATCGTGCGGCCGAGCACGATCAGCGTATTGGCGTTCAGCAGGATACGGTTCTTGTGATCCGCGTCGTAATCGGAACCGCTGGCCAGATCTTCGTCAATCGCACGAAGGTATCTGGTCACCTGACTCGCAAGGTCGGCAATCGGCGCGTACTCGGAGGGCTTCGGACTGTCCGTGGGCTCCGTCGAATAGCCTGCGATTACCAGGAACACAACCGCGCCGATTGCACCCGCCGCTCTCAAGCAACCGAGACATGCATTTCGCATTGCTGGAAACTCCGTTGTTCGTGGTGAGTGGGACAGTGCGCCGGCGGGAATCTCCCAGGCTAGCCGAACGGGGGGCATCATCTCGGTTGAAATCGCGATGAAAACTCCAGAGATGAAGTCAGCCCGGCCGAATCTGCAGCTGGAGTTCGCCCGAATCGCCCTAAACATAACCAAAGGAATCGTCGTTTCAATCAGCACAATGCGAATTCAAGTCGTTTTTGTCCGTTTTGGCCGCCCAAGATCCTGATCAATACTAATCGTGGCGCCACCGCGTCGCCCGCCGCCTGGAAATACCAGGTTCCGCTGCGGCTGGACATGCCCTGCGATTGGAGAGGCCCTTGCTGATGAAACGGGAATCACCGCTGCTTTCCGGAGTCTGCGACTGGTGCCTGGAGACGTTGCGCCCTGTTCAGACCAGCGTTCTGGTGCGGCTGTTCAGCCTGGGAATTCTGCGGAGATATCGGTGCCCGCATTGCGGCGTTCACCGGCTCAGCCTCTCTCGACGATTTCCCCAGCCGCGGAACAGAAGCCGGACGGCCGGCGTTGCCCGATCGCGTTAGCCCAAGGCTTGTTTCAAGTTGTCCGCCCCAGGTCAGTTCGCTGCGTTGACAATCCTTGCCAGCGGTCCGTAGAATGCGGCCTCATTCTGCGGGACGTCAGCGGGTATCGCTTATGGGAAAAGCCACTTATAAAGAGGCAGGGGTCGATCTCGATCTCTACCGCGATGCGATGCAGCGTCTGCCGCGTCTGATGCACCGCACTTTCTCACCGCGGGTCATGCGGCTGGACGGCGGCTTCGCGGGTTTGTTTAAGCTCGATTTCGCCAGTCGCTTGTTCAATCGGAACTACCGCGACCCGGTTCTGGTTTCGTGCACGGACGGCGTCGGCACGAAAGTGAAAGTCGCAAAACTTACCCAGATCCACAACACGGTCGGGATCGATCTGGTCGCCATGTCGGTCAACGACGCATTGTGCTGCGGTGCCGAGCCGCTGTTCTTCCTGGACTACGTGGCCATGGCGCGGGACGACGCCACCCTGCTCGAACAACTCGTTCAGGGGGTAAGCGATGGATGCATCCAGGCTGACTGCGCACTGCTCGGTGGCGAGACCGCGATCATGCCGGATCTCTATGCCCCGGGCGACTACGATCTGGCCGGATTCTGTGTTGGAGTCGTCGAACGCAAGCACCTGATCGACGGCAAGTCCATCGCCCCAGGGGACGTGGTGCTGGGCGTGGCTTCGAGCGGCCTGCACTCCAATGGATACAGCCTCGTCCGGCGTGTCGTTTTCGACATGCAGGGGCTGGGCGTTAACGACTTCATCGATGAGCTTGGCCAGACGGTGGGCGAGGCTCTGCTCAAGCCGACCACGATCTACGCACGTCCGCTGCGGCGAATCCTCACGCATTACAAGGTCAAGAACGTCGTCCACGGAATCGCTCACATAACTGGCGGCGGACTGCGGGAAAACCTCGGTCGTATTATGCCGGATTCGACCGAGGCCCTGATCCAGCGGCAGAGCTGGCCCATCCCCAGCGTGTTCTCGTGGCTGCAGCGGCTGGGCGATATCGACGACGGCGAAATGGAGCAGGTATTCAACATGGGCATCGGCATGGTGCTCGTGCTGAGCAGCTTTTACGCCGACAACGTCGCCCGCATGATTCGCGAATCGGGTCTTTCCTGCTGGAAAATCGGCGAGGTCGTGGCGGGCAAAGGCGGCGTATCCTGGGCCGACTGATCGTTTACGCCGCAGGTCCGTCCGGTGCGTCGTTCACTCTTGCGACCGGTCCGGCCCGTGAGTTCTGCTGAACGCTTCGGCCCGCGTCACTGTTTTGCGCGGACGGCTTTGTCCATCGCTTCCAACAGCGGGCGCGGCGATGTGAACACACCGTCCAGAGTGATCGGCTGATTCGGGTTACTGGCCGGGAAGATCGCGTAGAACGGAATCGACCCCGACTTGTTGCCCAGCCGCCGCAGAAAATCGTCAACTTCGGGCGAGGGTTGAGTCTTGTCAGCTTTCAGCGTGGCGATGCCGTTCGCTTCGACGTACTGCTTGGTTTCGGGCTGGTTCAGAGCAAACTGCTCGTTCGACTTGCACGTCAGTCACCAGTCGGCCGTGAAATCCACAAGCACGGTGGTTCCCTGAGCGGTCAATTTCGACAGCAGATCCAGAGAGAAAGGCTGCCACGGAAGTTGGCGACTGTCACGCCCCGCATTCGGTGCGGTTTGGACCTGGACGTTTCTCGACGCAAGTTCGCGCTCCACGGCCCGCTCGAATCGCTCCTGCATGATGTTCAGCAACCATGCGAACGAGATCAGGCCGATCAGGCAAGCGAATGTCACTCCCAGGAGCCAGCCTCGAACCTGCACCGTGAACGATTCCGTGAGCGGTATCCGGCCGATCGACCACAAAGCGGCCCAAAGACCGATCAGGAATGCCACGGTCGGAACCACGTAGGGAATGGGCATGAAGGTCAGCAGGAAGACGACCGTCCCCATCAGCACGAAACCCATGAGTTGCTTGAAGGTGTCCATCCAGGCGCCCGGTTTGGGCAGGAAGGAAATGCACTTCGGGAAAGCGCCGATCAGCAGATAGGGACTTGCCATGCCCAGACCGACGCAGGCAAATCCCGCATACGTGATCAGCGGCGGCTGTGAAACGGCCCAGGTAAGAGCCGGAGTCAGCATGGGCCCGCTGCAGGGAGTGGCGAGGACCGTCGTCAGGATGCCTTTGACGAAAGCCCCGGCGGGCCCCTCCTTGTCGGCCAGCGATTGCACGTCGCTCGATCCGACAAATCCTGGAATGGGGATCTCCCACACTCCCAGAAAGCTCAGCGCAAATGCGAACACGACGGAACTCAGGACCACGTTGAAAGTGGCGCTGCTGAACTGTTGTCCCCACCCCATTCCCACGGAAACGGCCAGCGTCGCGAGCACCATGAAGACCGTCATCATGCCGAGGCTGTACCAGACGTTCAGTGCGAACACTCTCCCGCGACTGTCACCGGCCTGCTGGACAAAAGCCATGACTTTCAAGCCGATTACGGGAAGCACGCATGGCATGAAATTCAAGATAAAGCCCGCGGCGAAGGCCGTGAGCAGCACGACGGCCATCTGCGATCGGCCGCTTTGCGGGTTTTCGCTGCGGAGTTTGCCCAGGTCCAGTGCCGCCCCGGCTTTTGACTCAGCGGCCGCTGTGTTGGCCGGTGCCGTGGTCACGGGTGTCGCTTGTTCAGTGGCATGCGGCGGCTCTTGGGCGGAGGTCGCCGGCGAACCCTCGATTTCACCGGCAAAACGTGCTTCCACCGGCCGCTTCGAAATCGGAATACACGAACCTCCTTCCGTGCAGACCTGACCGCTGTATTCGAGTTGAATGACCAGCCGATCCGGCGCCACTCCTTCCGCAAGCCGGATCGGCGCTGTCCAGGTCACCGTTCCGGGGTGCTCTTCCACCGGCACATCAAAGTAGTCGTACTTGTGAATTGCGGGCGGCTGCTCCGCCTTAAAGTCGCCGACGAGTACAAAATCGGCGGACTTGACCACCGTGATTTTCGAGCGCTGCGGACCGCCGTCCTTCTGGGTAATCGAATACACGTGCCACTGCGGGTCACTGGTGGCGGTGAGCGACAACGTTCCCTCGCGAGAGCCTTTCACGAGCCGAAAGGCACCCGACAGCGACACGTGGTCCGTAGCTCCCGGCAGGCCCGGCAGTTGGCCGGATCCCTGCAGAATATCCAGGACTCCAAGCGGCTCGCCTGGCTTTGCTACCCCCGTGCCGGACTCGCCTTCCGTCTGGGCGCTGGCCACCGTCGCCAGTGTGACCAGAATGCAAAACGTCGCGGCCGCGAATTGACGCACCATGGAATCTCTGTCTCCTCAAGGCAACAAATGCCGTAACCGGCAGGGCTTGTGAGATTCTAGGAAGATGCAATGGATACGACAACATCAGCCAGGGTCTCCCATCGCCCACGGGTACAGCCCCGGCCAGGGGCCGCGTGCCTTATCCGATTCAGCTTTCGTCGTTGAATCGGTCGCGAGCCAGCCTCTCCAGACGTGGGAGCACGCCGTCGAGTTTGGCGAGCACGGCGTCGGAGTCGTCGAACGTGCGCTGGTCGAGACAAATCCAGCGAGCCCAGTTCATCGCCGAAAGCAGCACGGTAGTGGCGTCCGCAAGTCGCAATAACCCCGCCTCCTGCGCCGACAAAGGGAGCAACTGCCCGTACCGTTCCAGACCCGACCGCCAAGCATCGCGGTCGTCGCCGACAAGGCTGCCGAGCAGTCGGGCAACATCGAACACGCGGCTATCCGAACGCATGGCTCCAAAGTCAATGATGCCGGTCACCTCATCTCCGGTGAACAGCACGTGATCATGCCAGATATCCCGTGCGCACGGCTGGATCGGCAGGGCGGGCGAGCCGGCCCGACGAAGTCTTGATTGGACGATCGGTGCAACTTGCCGAAACCAATCCACAATCCGCTGAACACGCAAAGCGAATGCACGCCACGCCAGACGGGGAAGGCTGGCGCGGATTCGCTCCTCCCCCTCGGCAATCAGCCATTCGAGCAACTCGCGTCGCTCTGCCAGCGACGGAGGAGTCCGCAGTGTGGCGGAAGCCTGCTTGCCGAATGCGCGGTGCATCATCGCGAGCGCCCGCATCGCGGCGGCCAGCCTCGCCGGTGATGGGCGACGATGAAAGTCAGCGACTCCGGGCATCCAGCGAGTTACTTCCCACAGGCTGCCTTGCAGCTCGATCACCGTCTGCCCATTGCGGTCGGCAAGCGGGGCCGGAACGAATGCCAGTCCATCGTCCGCGGCATGGCACAGAACCGCATGGATGAACTCCAGACGCTCTCGCGACGGGTGCTCATGCGGCCAGCGTCGAACGCAGAACTCGCCGGCAGACGACTGGACCCGCCAGAGTGAAGCACCGCTGAAACCGCCTGCTGAGCCGAGACTCACACACCGGGCGGGGCGAAAATGGGCTGAGAACTGCCCGCACACCCGCAGAACTGCGTCGTCATCCATGGCCCTGTTCCGTAATAGTCTGGAGTCCGGAGTCCGGAGTCTGGAGGACGTCGAACAACCACTTGACTGCCGTCATCCGGCATCGCCTCTTCATCCTTTGTGGCGAAGCCCTTTCGTGTCAAATCTGTTCAGAGTCGCTGCTTTCCACGTCTCGCAAAAGTCCCTACAATCCTCCTATTCTACCGGTTTCCCGCATTACTCCAGTCCCCGCTGCCGCGAGTTGCCCCGGAAGGGCTGGATATGCCGTCATCGGTGAATAGGATAAATCCAAGACCGCTGCAGGCACTACCTTGGAGCCCCATTTCAGAAAACTCGCCGATCGCAGCAACCGGCTTCCGCATCTCTCGAGGGGATCACCTTCTATGGGTATCGACAGACATCTGTGTCGCCTCGCAATCCTCGTGGCCGTATCGTTCGCCGGATACGGGTTCGCGCAGGGACAAGAGGCAGCTCCTCCCGCAGGTCCGGCCCCGAAGCCCGAGGCCCCGGCCGAAAAGCCGAGTGAACCCAAGCAGGAACCGGCTCCTCCCTATGCGGCGCTGCTCAAGGACGCCAAGACGATCAGCGGCATGTTCACGATGTATCAGAAAGGCACGAACCTCTTCGTGGAACTCGGGGCGGGGGATTATGGTCAAGACTACATCGTCTTGATTTCCATCGCGCGAGGCATCGGCCAGACTCCGCTGTTGGGCGGGTTCAGCCTGGGCGACGGTGACGATTGGGTTTGGACCTTCACCAAAATCGACGATCGAGTCCATCTGGTGCGCAAGAATGTGCGATTTCGGGCCAACAAGGGCTTTCCTGAGTCGGTGGCCGTGCACAAGGCATATACGGACAGTGTGCTTTTTGGGCTGAGGGTGATCGGCAAAGGGCCGAAGGGCGGTGATCTCGTCGATTTCACGCCGGTGTTCATGAGCGACCTGCCTCAGATCGGATCGATGTTGCCCGGGTTTGCGTTTGCATCGGATCGCTCGAATTGGGCTTCCGTCAAAGCTTTCGAGCGGAACGTGGAATTAGAGGTAGCTGCAACCTACGCTTCAGGCGGTCGAATTTCGCTGGACACGGTGGCGGACACGCGGGGCGTGACGGTCAACGTGCACTATTCCATCAGCCGCCTGCAGTCGACCGGATACCAGCCGCGTTTGGCCGATGACCGGGTCGGTTATTTTCTGACCGTAGTGAAGGATTTCAGCAAGCCGAACCAGCGCGACCAGTTCGTGCGGTTCATCAACCGCTGGCACCTCGAGAAGCCGCCAGGAGCCACAGATGCTCCATATCCGCCGAAGGACTCGGTCAAGTTCTACATCGAGAAGACGGTGCCCCACAAATACCGCAAAGCCGTGCGAGAGGGCATCCTCGAATGGAATAAGGCCTTCGAAAAAGCGGGCTGGCTCAACGCGATCGAAGTAATCCAGCAACCGGACGACGCTACATGGGATCCGGAGGACATCAACTACAACACGTTCCGCTGGATCACTTCCAATGCGGGATTTGCGATGGGCCCGTCGCGGGTCAATCCGTACACCGGCCAGATTCTGGACGCCGACATCATCTTCGATGCGGATTTCCTGCAATCCTGGAAGGACGATTTCGAGACGTTTACTCCACAGTCGGCCGCGGCAATCACGGGCGGGGTATCGGATCCGGCCGGAATGGAGGCACGGGTCGCTACGCCGTGGGATCTCGCCTGCAAGAATCCCGAGTGCCAGTTGAGCCATGGCATGGCTTCGCAATTGGCGTTTGGACAGGCAGCTTTGCTGGCCGATGCGCCGGGTCCCGAGGCTGCGGCGAATCTCGAGAAGCTGATCATGCAGGGTCTCAAGGAAGTCGTGACTCACGAAGTCGGGCACACGCTTGGCCTGCGGCACAACTTCAAGGGCAGCCGGATGCTGTCGCTCAAGGACTTGAACGATCCGGCCAAAGCCAAGGACGGAATGGTGGCTTCGATCATGGATTACAACCCCGCCAACATCGTGCCCAAGGGCTGGCAGCAGGGCGATTACTACCCGACAACCATCGGTCCGTACGACATGTGGGCGATTGAGTACGGCTACAAGCCGTTGCCCGGCGGGACGGATGGAGAGACGGGAGAGCTGAAGAAGATTGCGGCCCGCAGCGGCGAACCGGCGTTGCAGTATGCCACGGATGAAGACAGCGCGAGCTCAGACCCCGATCCGGCGGTGAACCGTTTCGACCTGGGAAGCGATCCCGTGGAATACGCCCTCGCGCGTGCACAGACCGTTCAGGAGGTGATTCCGGGGATTATCAACCGGATGGCGGGCGATGGCGAAGACTATTCCCAGACTCGCCGCGCGTTGAACGTGCTGCTGGCCCAGCGAGGCCAGGCGATGTTCTTCGCGGCTCGTCTCGTGGGCGGCGTCGAGGTAGGCCGAAGCCACAAAGGCGACAAGGACGCCAAGCCGCCGTTTAATCCGATCGCCGTGGAAAAGCAGCGGGCGGCTCTCGATCTGATTCAGGATCAGGTCTTCAGCGACAAGCCGTTCCAGATCCCCGCGGAGGTCTATCAGTTCCTCGGTTCATCGAACTGGAATCACTGGGGCACGACCCCGTCCGTCCGCAAGGACTATCCGGCTCACGACCAGATCGCAATCTGGCAGAACCGCATCCTCGAGCACCTGATGTCGCCCGTGACCTTGGAACGGATTCACGACAACGAGTTGAAAGTGGCCGCCGACAAGGACGTCGTCACGTCCGCTGAACTGCTTGAGCGGTTGTCCAAGTCGATCTTTTCGGAACTGGACACGGTGAAAGAAGGCGACTACTCGAATCGCAAACCGGCGATTTCGAGCCTGCGGCGGAACCTGCAGCGCAGCTATCTCGAACGCCTGTCCAGTCTGGCGATGGGACGATCGGGCGCACCGGAAGATTGCCAGACCATTGCATATTCCGAGTTGGGCGGTATCGAGGCCAAGATGCGTCAGCTGCTCAAGAACAACGCGAAACTCGACAGCTACACCCGCGCTCACCTGCAGGAATCTGCCGATCGCATTCAGAAAGTGCTGGACGCCAAACTGTCGCTCAGTTCCCCCTGATGCAGAGGCATGATCGGTTTCAGCCAATTGAGAAAGCCCGGCGATGCGGTTAACATCGCCGGGCTTTTTGCATTCTGACAAAGTCGACAGCCGGTGCCGGACGTCGATCCGGTCAGAGGGTCACTGCTTGGCTTCCACTTTGTCGGCCGGTTTTTCCTCTTGGGGCTTTTCCGTCTCCTGTTTGCCTTCCGCGGCGCCCTTGTCCTGTTTGGGAGCGGCCGGTTTCTGGTTGCCCATCATTGCCGCTTCCTGCTTGGCCATTTCGGCCTTGTAGTCCGCGTCGCTTTGGGTCTTGCCCGGTTCGCGAGAGGCTTTGGACGGACCGCAGCCGACCAAGAGCATGGCGGCGGCCACTGCCAAGATGCGGCCGGCGTTCAGCCAGAGCTGATTCATTGCAGTTCTCCTACGGGGTCGTGGATTACAAACGTATCGATAGACGGTTTACGTGCTACGGACGCTTCAGCAGACTTGATACCGCGGCCGAGGCGGATATTCCCTGGCTGACTCCCGAAATCGGATCCCTTTTCCGGATGGATCGGCGACCGTACTCCGGTGGGGACTGAAACACCAGTTTCCCCTTTGCCGGCGTGTTTCCGAATCCGGTTTGCTGCCTCGCTGAACGGTCCGGAATCGACAGCAGCTCGGCGCGATCCCTGTCCCCCCGGACCCGGATTAACGCATCTGCCGAGTTCATCGAATATCGTCGCCTTTCTCGCTGCGTCGTGCAATCGCCCTGGGCAAGACATTCGGAGTGCACGGCCGGAAAACGCGGTTCCCGGCTCCGACCGGCCCCGCAAACCCTGGATTACGTTGACTTCGCATCTATCTTGGGTATCCTCGTGATTGTGCTACTAGATGTTCATCTGTTTCTTCTTTGAGATGACTGGAGCGAGTTTTATGTCAGCAAATGCCTCAAGAAGGCCGGCTTTCACGCTGGTCGAACTGCTGGTGGTGATCATCATCATCGCCATCCTGGTGGCGCTGCTGCTGCCCGCCGTGCAACAGGCACGAGAAGCGGCTCGGCGCATGTCGTGCAGCAACAACCTGAAACAGATCGGGTTGGCTCTGCACAATTACGTCGACGCATGGTCGGCGCTGCCTCCGATGCGCGGCGGCACGAACAGCGAACTGATTGGCGAAGTCGGCTCGGAGATGACGAGCCGCGATTGCCTTTCCGGCCTGGTCGGCCTAATTCCGTACATCGAACAGGAATCGCTGTTCGAACAGATCGCCACGAGCAATTTCGGACCGGTTCCCTGGTACCCGACGAAATACTGGGACATGCAGTTGTCAGGTCTGGTGTGTCCGTCCGATCGCTTGTACGACGGCGGCCGCGGCAACAGCAGCTACAAGTTCTGCATGGGCACGATCTACTGGCGGAACGCGGACCTGTGGGGCTCTCAGCTCAACGGCATGTTCGGCCAGACGCACACGCGCGCCAACAAGACCATGGGGACCTGGTATGACCCCGATATCGCGCGTCGCAGTCGGGTCTACCGTTTTCAAGATGTGCGTGACGGCCTGAGCAACACGCTGGCGTTGTCCGAGCGCCGCATCGGAAACTACGAGAACGATCAGGACATCGGCAACGTGGCTTACGACGGATACGTCGTCCGCGTCGATAACGACGCGAAGATCGGACGAGACAACTGCCTCGTAACGGTTGTGACCAAGCTCGGCACTTTCGCCAAGAAGTACAATCCGAACGTGCGGATCATCGGCGGCCAGGGTTCGCTCGCTCGGTTCCGCCCCGGCGAGCGATGGGCGGATGGCCGGCCGTACTACGCCGGTTTCAACACCATCATTCCGCCCAACGGTCCGTCCTGCGCCGAGGACAACGGTGACTACTTCAACGGCATTTACTCGGCATCCAGCAAGCATCCCGGCATGGTGAACGCCGTGATGGGTGACGGTTCGGTGCGCAAGTTCACGGACTCGATCGACGCCGACGTGTGGGTTGCTCTGGGAACTCGTGCGGGCGACGAGACGTTCGAAATGCCCGGCGATTGAGTCGGCGCGTTCTCGCAGATGCAATTCGACGGATTTCAGCCCGGTCCGCACGCTGCTGACCGGGCTGTTTTCGTTCTCGCCCTTTGCCGCAGGGAGGCCGCCGGTTCTCAACCGGCCTTGTCGGCCGATTTCGCCGGAGCCATGGCGCCGGAGGCGTGCGGTCGAACGGACGCGGGGCTGACGGCATTCGACCAGACGCGAATTCCTGACCTCAGCCACGTCGGCAATGAGTCGAGGATCTGGAACAGGTTGCTGTATTCGTCCGTCCATTCGCGGATCGGCGTGTAGGCGCCCTGCAACGGAGTTGAAGCGGCCGCGATCTGCGGAATCCTGAGAAAGTCCTGGTTGCGCGTGAGCAACAACCATTCGGATGCCGCCTCTCCGACGAACTCGTCCTGATCGTTATTGATGATCACGCCGGTCAGCTTCAGCGTCTCGGCGATTCCGCCGACAACCGGCTTCAGGTCGAGGTGCCGGTTGCTGATGTGAACCGCGATGACGCCCTCCGGCTTCAGATGACGCAGATAAAGCTCGATCGCGTCGCGCGTGAGCAGATGCACCGGGATCGCATCGCTGCTGAATGCGTCCAGTGCGATGACGTCGTATCCCCGCGGTGACTGGCGCTCAAACGACAGACGCGCGTCGCCCAGGGCGATGTCTATCTGCGCCCCGCAGTCCTTCAGGTACGTGAAATATTCCTGCGCCACCATCGGAACGTTCGGGTTGATTTCGTAGAAGCAGAAATAATCCCCCGGACTGCCGTAGGAGGCGATCGTCCCGGTCCCCAGGCCAACCACCGCGACACGGAGGGGCGACGTTCTCTGATAATTCAGCAGCGTCAGTCCAATTCCGCTGTTGGTCGAGTAGTAGGTTGTTGCCGTGCGCCGCTTGTCGCTGGACTGGAACTGCGAACCGTGGAGAATGCGGCCGTTGAGCAGTTCGAAAATGTGGTTTTCCGGTTCATCCCTGTAATGCTCTTTCAGAGTCAGTACGCCATAGAAGTTGCGCAGCGAAAGTTTTCCGTCGTTCGACGTGGCCACAAACTGTGCCCGCACCACGACCAGCAGCGCGGCGAATCCCAGCGCGAATGCGATGCCCTTGCGCCAGGTGCGATTCAACAGCCACGACGTCCACATGCTGTCCCAGAACACGGCCATGCTCAGCATGAACGCGGCCACCAGTCCCAGATTCAATTCGATGTAGCTCGAAAAGACCATCGGGCAGACCAGCGCGACAAAGATCCCGCCGAGCGCGCCGCCGCTTGCGACCATCAGGTAGAACTCCGTCAGGTAGCGGGGCTTGGGCTTCACGCGCACGAGTTCCCCGTGGCACACCATGCATACAAGGAACAAGACGAGCAGGTAAACCCCCGCTTCGACGAAGATATTCCCCATCGGCGCGAAGATATCCACCTGGGTGATGTACTTCTTCACAAAGTCGCTCAGGTGATCTTCGAGCATCGCAAGGCAGAGTACACCGACCGCGCCGGCAAGCAGCAGCGACATCATGCGACGGCGGTACCACGCTTCGCGATCGAAGCAGATGATAAACGAAAGCAGGTAGAGGCTGAGCGGAATGACCCAGAAGAACGGCACAACCGCAACGTCCTGGCACAGGAAGTTGGTAATGGACATCAGCAGCACCGAAGCAAGCGCGGGCAGGAGAAGCCAGCCGAGTCGATCGGTCCAGGTTGGCGCCAAGGCGACTTCCCATTCGGCCAGCGGCGCGGCTGCCGACTCGACCGCTTCGTCGCGGGTTGCCACGGCCATGTAGACCGCCAGGGCGACGCAGCACACCGCAAACAACCCGAACAGGCAAGACCAGATCCAGTCCTGGGCGAATGTGGGAAAGATCGGCTCGATCAGGAACGGGTACGTCAGCAGCGCGCCGAGCGAACCGACGTTGGACAACGCGTAAAGGCGATAGGGGGAACGGTCGGGCAGCACCCGGCTGAACCAGGCCTGTACAAGCGGACTCGTGGCGGACAGTGCGAAGTATGGCAGGCCAATGTTGACGGCGAGAAGTTTGAGGATTCGCAGGGTGGGCGTCGCCGCGTCGATCGGCTTCCAATGCGCATCGGGCATGATCGGCAGGGTTGCGGCGGCCGCGAGCAGCACAACGGCGTGTACGGCGGTTTGCACCCAGGGCCTATTCACGCGGATCAAGCCGTGCGCATAGGCATATCCGGCAAGCAGCAGGACCTGGAAGAACAGCAGGCATGTCGACCAGACGGCGGGCCCGCCTCCAAACCAGGGCAGGATCATCTTGCTCACCACCGGTTGGACCTGAAACAGCAGGAACGCTCCGAGAAAAATGGTCAGGGCGCTCCACCAGGCAAATAGCGATTTTCGAGCGGAATTCGTCATGGGGTGTGTTCGCGTTCTGTCCGTCTGGGAGGTGTTCGGTTGATCAAGGGGCTCTTTCGGGATCTCGTCGGACGGGTTGGATCGTCAGGAGGGCGGATAATCGACCAGCGTTGCCGAACCGCCTGCATTCTCGGGGCGCACTGCGGGGAATTCGAGAGTGAAAGTGCTGCCGGCGCCGAGCTTGCTCTGGACGCGGATATCGCCCCCGTGTTCACGCAGGATCTTCTGGCTCACGGGCAGCCCGAGGCCGGTGCCCCGACTGCCCTTGCGGGATTCAAAGAGCGCGAAGACTTTCTTCAGGTCGTGTTCAGCGATTCCGGCCCCGTTGTCCCGCACGTGAATCCTGGCAACGCCCTGTTCGGCGTCGTGCTCGGCCTCGACGGCCACACGCGAGTCCTCCGCGCTTTCACACGCATCGATGGCGTTGGTGACGACGTTCAGCACGGCCCGGTGCATCAGTTCCGAATCGAACAGCAGCTCTCCGATCGGCTCGCTGTCGACTTTCACCAGCTCCACACCCGCCTCGCTCGCGCGCACCTGCATCAATTCAACAACATCTTCGACCAGTTCCTGAAGGTCGGATGGCGTCAGATCCGGCTCGCGTTCCTTGCTGAACGTGAGCATATCCATGACGAGGTTCGATATCTTCTCCTGGTTCTTCTCGACGATGGTCCATCCCTTCCGGACCACTTCCGAATCCTCGCCCTTGAGCCCCTCTTCGATGAGGTAACTGCCTCCGCGAATGCCCTGCAGGATGTTCTTGATGTGATGGGAGAGCGTTGCGATCGTCTGCCCGATTGCGGCCAGCCGTTCCGCCTGGACCATCGCGATGTAGTACGAAGTGTCTTCCACGGCCAGCGCTGCCTGGTGACCGATGGCCACCATCAGCTTGAGATGTTCCTCGGAGAACTTGTTGGCCGACGTCTGCACGAACAGACCGGGCGCCGTGTAAGTGTCGATGTAGATCGCGCCCACCACGCCGTAGCGTCCCTGCATCGGCACGCAGATCGCCTCGCGCACCCCCATCTTCAGGATGCTCGCGGCCGGGTCCCAGCGTTCGTCTTCCCGCGCATCGCTGGTCAGCACGCCCTGCCCTCGCTCCATCACGTAATCGAGAATCGTCCGGCTGATCGCCAGCTTCTGTTTCTCTTCGCCCGTCCTGCGACGCCGATGACGAGTCACCTTGGGGCTCAGCTGACCCGTCCGCGGATCGACCAGCATGACACAGCCCCGGTCCGCTTCGACCCATTCAAAAATCAGTTCGACGATGCGGTTGAGCAACTGGTCGATATCGAGCGTGTGGCTGACCGCCAGTGCCGTGCGGTACATGATCTGGAGGTTGCTTCGTGCCCGCTCAAGCCATGAGTTCCGGGGAACGCTGCTTCCATCGAGGATCTGGCTGCCTTCCTCCTGGCTGATGGATTTCACGATCCTCGATCCGGCGAGATCGAATTCCTGGCCGACGATATCGGCCTCTCCGGCCAGGTCGAGCGCTGACGAATCGTCCGCGGCCGTGAAGATCATCAGCGTGCGGCCGATAAGCAGCCGATCCCCGCTGCGCAGGCGGTACTCCTGCACCGCTGCGTCGTTGACGAACGTGCCGTTGGAACTCTGGAGATCGACGAGTACCAGGCCGCTCCCGTCCTTGCGGATTTCAGCATGCCGACGTGATACTTCGTTGTCGTGCAATTGGATCAGGTTGATCGTGTCGCGTCCGATGGACACGACGTCGTCCTCCAGGTCGAAACGGCGACCTTGGTCGCGACCCTGGATAACGAACAGCGAAGCCATGCGCCAGTCCCTGCGGCATAGAAGGAGTGCACCCTCGCTTCTCTTGGGGCCGAGCGGCCCCGACCGCCTCAACTATCGCCCCAACAATGCCTCGATTGTACGAATGAGGGGAGCGTAGTGGTAGGGCTTGGGGATCACGTGCCCCGCGGCCCGGGACTGCATGCCCGTTCGCGCGCGGCCGAGCAGCACGTAATTCGCCCCTTCCGCCTCGTGTCCGGTGCAGCGGTCGCGGAGCTGCGAGTCGTCGGCCGCGTCGCTGTCCAGATCCAGCACCACCACGTCGGGGCGATGCCGGTCCAGCACGTCCAGCGCCTGACGGGCCTGCGCCGCCACCCACGTCTGTACGCCGCGCCGCTGCAGCAACGTCGACAGCACTTCGCGGCATTCGGCCGAGGGATCGATGATCAAAACACTCGATGATTGGGCGGGCTGTGAAGCAGTCATCACTACGCGCACCTCCCTGTGCGACGCGATCCGATCGGGGCGGGGTGTTTTGTGGCAGGTCGGGATCCGGCAACTTGAGCCGCCAAGCGGCGAGTCACCGGAGGGGGGAGCGAGTCGCAGTTCGAGGTCCGCATGCTTTCGCAACGGCAGGGCTCAAACTCGCACCCGCTGAGGCGGTGAAGAAGATATCGATCCTGGCCGTCCGTGTCAAAACCGAATTGCCCGATTTGCCGTATCAGGGAAGTGAGGGCCGGCGGGCTCATCGAAACCGGCCCCCCTTGGCGTTGCTTGACGCAAGATGCGACGCAAGAAAGAATGCACTGCTTATATCGCTTAATTCCTGAAACCTATCGAGGAACCGATTTTATGGACCCGGCCATTCGAACGCGTCGGCCACGCCGATTCAATCTGCTCTGCCTGCTGGCCGCCCTGCCACTGGCCTGGTCCGGAGTGCCGCTGCCTGTTTCATCGCAGCGACTGCTGGCGGCGGATGACGCCGCGGCAGTGGCGGCGCGGCTTCGCGAAGAAGTCGGTTTCCTGTCGTCGGACGCCCTCGAAGGACGCGGCGCCGACACTGCGGGAATCCAGAAGGCAGCCGAATACCTCGCTGCG
>CAIPEB010000383.1 GCA_903863885.1 uncultured Planctomycetaceae bacterium
AGGCGCCCGTTTCCACGCAGCCGCTGCAGCCGCCGGACCGCGCATCCTCGACGGTCTTGCCCTGGCGGATCTGCTCCTCGATCACGGCATCCGCGTTAAAGATCGATGGAAATCCATAACCGTTGCGGATGACCCGCAGCGCATGCTTGAGCAGCGAATCAGGGGTTTTGCGCGACAGTTGCAGGTTGCTGCTCGGCTGCAGCAGGTGAAATTCGTCGATGACCTCCAGCAGCAGATGGGAGACCTCATTGGATCCGTCCGCGCCGTCTTCGTGCAGACCGCCGATGTTGATGTTGGCAAAATCCGTGTAAGTGCCGCTCTCCGCGGCCGTCACGCCCACTTTGGGCGGAGCCGGATGATTGTTGAATTTGATGAAGAATGCTTCGAGCAGTTCCTTGGCCGATTCCCGCGTCAAGGATCCGTCGGCGAGCCCCTGGTCGTAGAACGGCTTGAGATGCTGGTCCAGGTGTCCGGGGCTGAACGAGTCCCAGCCGTTCAGTTCGGTGATCACGGCCAGATGGCAGAACCAGTACGACTGCAGCGCCTCGTGGAAATCACGGGGTGCGTGAGCGGGAACTCGCGTGCAGACGTCGGCGATCTTCTCCAGTTCGGCGCGCCGTTGCGGATTCGTTTCGACGGCGGCCTTGTTGCGGGCCAGTTCGGCGTGCCGCTCGGCGAACCGGATGACGGCTTCGCAGGAGATTTCCATGGCGCGCAACTGCTCGCGCCGGGCATACGCGTCGGGATCGGTCAGGAAGTCCAGTCGCTCGATGGCGGCGGAAATTTCCTGCTGAAAGTCACGCATGCCTTTGCGGTAGATTTTTCCGTCGAGCACCGTGTGTCCGGGGGCTCGCTGTTCCATGAATTCGGTGAACAGGCCCGCTTCGTATGCGGCAAGCCATTCTTCGGACATGGCCGAGAAGATCCGGTCCCGCATCGTACGGCCGCGCCAGTAGGGCACGATCAGGTCGGCATAAGCCTGACGGGTCTCGGGTTCGACGTGGTAGGACGTCTTGGGCCGCGAGTTGAGGATGTCCAGGTCTTCGAGGCTGTGACACGTCAGTTCAGGATAGGTCGGCACCGACTTGGGGGCCGGTCCCCGCTCGCCGACGATCAGTTCGTCGTCGCCCAGGTAGATCGTCTTGTTTTCGCACAGGTGGTAGAACGACTTGGCCCGCATGACCGGGATGGAAAACCGTCCGTCGTTCGTCTCGTAGAATTCGGTCAGCAGCCACGCACGCTCGTGTGAGATTTGAGGTTCGGCGTCCAGACTCGCACGCCGCATTCGTTCTGTCCTGACTGTCATGTGTCATCCACCTACGATCGTGTTCAATCCTGCATCGGAAAAAATGGCCGCCGCCCGCTCGATCGCCTCGCGCGAATCGGGCCGAAGTGCGGTCTGAACGCCTGTTCCGGTCGTGCCCGGACGCTTTTGCGAGCCCAACGTATGATAGGGCAACAGGTTCACTTGGCGAACGCCTCTTAGAGTATTGACGAAACGGGCAGCGGACTGCAACTGCAACACGGAGTCGTTCATGCCCGGGATCAGCGGAATCCGAATCCAGATGTTGTCGTGGATATCCGCCAGCATCGCCAGATTGGACAGGATCAGCGAATTAGAGACTCCGGTGTGCCGACGGTGCAGATCGTCGTCGAGTACCTTCAGGTCATAGAGAAAAAGGCTCGCCAGCGAGGCGCACTTCTGCAGCACCTCGGCGGGGGCGAACCCGCAGGTATCCACCGCCGTGTGCAGGGAGCGGTCGCGGCATGCCCGCAGCAGATCCAGCGTGAACGCGGGTTGCGACAGCGGTTCGCCCCCGGAGATCGTGATCCCGCCGCCGGATTCGTCGAAGAACACGCGATCGCAAAGCACCTCGTCGAGCACCTGGCCGACGCTCATTTCGCGCCCCACGATCTGCCTCGCTCCCGTGGGGCAGATCTCCGCACACGCGCCGCATCGCGTGCATCCGGCCGGATCACCCGCCCGGCCCTCGGCCGCAAGCGGACAGGCCTCGCGGCACTGGCCGCAATGAATGCACCGCGACTCGAGCGTCCGCAGTTCGGGTTGAGCCGACCGGCTTTCGGGGTTGTGGCACCACCAGCAGTGTAACGGGCAGCCCTTCAGAAAGACCGTCGTCCGAATGCCCGGGCCGTCGTGGATGCAGTAGCGTTGAATATTGAGGATCAAACCGCTGGTCATTAATCGAGAAAACCTCAATATACAAATATCAGCTCGATTTCCGCTGCGGAGATCCACTGGCGTCCCAGGACTTCCGAGTGAGCCACGAGTTTCACGAACCGGGCGTTTTGCGGTTTGGCGAACCGAACTGTCTTCCTTTCCTTGTCATTGGCCCATTTGCCCGAAGCGACCGGAGCGGACCATTGCTTGCCGTCCTCGCTGACGAGTATCGAGTATTCGCCGATTCGGCCGTTGGTCATGTCCTGGCGCGGAAGGCAACTCAGTCCGGAGACCGTCGCGGGCTTCTGCAGTTCAAGGATAATCTCGTGCGGGAACGGTGTCTGCGGTCCGTCCCACGCCGTGTGCCAGATCGTGCCCGGGTCATTGTCCAGGACTTGCGCCGCCGCGTACCCCGTCTGTTCGCTGTCGGCTCGCGCCGAAGCGCCCAGCTGCTCCATCTTCGACGGCGTTCTGGCCAGTTGCCGCAAAGCGTCGATTGACGCTTCGATGGTGGGGTTGAATTTCTCGCTGCTCACATAATCGAACAGGCTGCGCCGCATCTGGCGGGCTGCGGGGCGCTGGTCCAGATCGCTGCCCAAGTCCATCGAGCAGACAAGCAGTCGGCCGGAGCCGACCCGTGCCTCGACGAGCAGCCCGAGGCGGCGCGCTTCAAACCACGTGTCGATGACCTGTACTGCCGGACGCAGTTCCGGCGGCAGAGAATCGCAGACCATCGCGCCCGACCTGCTGATCAGGTCCCACCACTGCCAGTTCGTGTGATACTCGGTGGGGAATTCGGCCAGCGCCGGATGCTCCGGGCGGCAGAGGATGCCGAGCGTGTGCGGCGGTTGGTTGCCCGTCCAGGCTGTATTCCAGAATACGGGCGAAAAGCCCAGAGCCACATCGCCGCGGACAAGCCGGGGCGGCAGCAGCCACATGACCTTGCCGCCTTCCTTCAACCGATTCTGTGCGGCGTCGTCCAGTTGGGAAACAACGAGCACATTCGCCGGTTCCGGCGCAGGATCTTCATCCGGATAAACCCAGAGGTCCCAATCATTTTCGATGGGCGTGCCTTCGATGCCGACGATCAGCCGCAACTTCTGCGGCGCTGAGAATTGCTTGAGCGATTCTGTGATGGATCCGACCGGGGTCAACCGCCCCGCGACGAGCGTGGTCGCGGGGAGTTTCCCGGTTGCGACGGCGCTCCCCTGACTCGACACGATCCGCCAGGTCACGGTCGCATCGCGATATTCCCGGCCGCCGTAGTGGTAGATTTCAATTTCGGCCTTCAGCGAGTCGGAGGCGGCGAGAAGCCGTTTGGGCATTCGGACCAGCGGCACGGTCGGGCCGCAGAATCGGCGGAACTCCTCCGGCGAAATGTAGGGCTTGGAATCCCAGAACGGATCCAGCACTCCGACCAGCGCGGTTCCTTGTCCGGGGAAGTCGTGCAGGTCCAGCAGTTCGAATCCGCCGAATCCGGGAGTTCGCAGCGACGATTCGATCTCTTCCTTGTAGCAGATCGCCTGCAGTTTTCCGGACGCCATCAGGAAGTCATGTGCCTGATCGCGCATGTGATTCTGCTGCAGCAATTCGCCGAAGATCTCGAAGTTCTTCGGCTTCAGGACGCCCGTGTACTTGGCGGCTTCATCGAGATTCGGATAAACGCACCACTGGCCGATTTCATGCGAGACGACCGGCACGCGGTGTTTCGCAATATAGTCGCGATAATCGGTCCGGGTTTCGGGCGGCCGTTTGTTGATCCGGTCCTGAAGTCCTTCGCCCCAGGCATGGATGCGCGGATCCGGAGTGACATGAAACTGGTTCTCGGGGATCATCGGCCAGCCTGCTCCGCCCGTGTAGAGACGCCGCGGATCCGCCTCGCGCTGCCGAGTGACCCACGGGCCGAGATATTTGGCTCCCTGGCCGGGGCCCGCCGGTTCGTTTCCGTAGGACATCAGCACAAAAGACGGATGATTTCCATAAGCGCGCCGGATCCGGTCCGCTTCCGCGTACAGCCACTGGTCGACCGGATCGCCGTCGCCGATCGACGAGCCCTGGTTCGCCCACGAGGCGCACTCAACGTAGTAGTACACGCCCAATTCGTCAGCCGCCTCAAACGCCGCCTCGGGCGGGCACCACGAGTGAAATCGCACGTGATTCAAGCCGTGTTCCTTGACGCGGCCGAGCAGCCGCTTCCACGACGCCACATCGGTCGGCGGATAGCCGTGCAGCGGAAAGATGCAGCACTCCAGCGTGCCCCGCAGCGAAAGAGCTTGTCCGTTCAATCGAAACTCAGTGCCCGAAGTTGAGATTTCGCGCAGTCCAAACGAAACCTGCCTGACGTCAAGCGTCTTCGGCGTATCGCCGGTTTCCAGGCGAGCCTCGAGGCGGTACACGTTCGGTGCGAATTCGTCCCACAGCCGCGCGTTCGGCCCGAGCGGATAGTCCACGCGGATCGACTGTTGAGGCTTTCCGTCGAGGTTGGCATCGATGCGCCGCGCGGGCAGGTTCTCGCGGCTCTCGCGCTGGCCGGCGGATGCCTGGAGCACGAGCGATCCGCGAAACGCCTTGCCGGTCGCATTGCCGATCGTGACGTCCGCCTTGGCCGTTCGGCTCGCCAAGTCCGGATAAATCTGGATATCAGCAATGTAGATTGGCTCACCCGCCTCCAGGCAGATTCGTCCGACGATGCCGTTCCAGTTGCTTTGCGTGTGGTCTGAAACGCTGTGGGCATTGATGCCCACCCCTATCTTGACGCGGTTGTCGATGCGGATCGTCAGCCGATGAACTCCCGGCGTGAGGAGCGGCGAAAGGTCGTACTCGTGGGCCACCGATAGCGAGTTGCACGATCCGGCGTGCTGCGCATCGACCCAGACACTGGTCTCCCAGTGCGGCCTTTCAAGCGAGAGCACGATTCGTTTCGCTTTCCAGTCATCGGGAATCGTGACCGATCGCTGGTACCACGCCGCGCCGAGGTAGTGCCTGTCGGGCTGAAGCCAGAACGGGACCTTGATGTTCCCCGGCTCGCGGTATTTGGCGTACTTCTGCTGCGTGTACCAGCTGCGATCGGCGATGCCCCCCGTCCACGGAGTTTCCACCGTGACCTCATTGCCCAGTCCCTGTTCCTGCAGCGAACCGGGCAGTTTCAGCGAGCCGTCGAGGTCGCGCTGAAACCACTGCTCCTTCTCTCCCGCGTCCTTTGGGTCCAGTTGAAAGCTCCAGCGTCCCCCCAAATCCACGCTATGCCCCGCCTCCGCCGAGATCGCGGATTGCGCGGTCATCAGCATGGCGGCCAGCACGAATATGCCGAATTGTCGAAAGTCGCCTTCATTGCGGCCGTTCATGCTCAACACCTTTCTGACGAGAATGGGTCACTACTTCTCCGGCTGCAGTCGCACGAGCGTCACGCCGTGGCGCGGGATGCGCGAGGCGATCTTGTCGGCGATCGGTTCGAGGTCCCGCTGACGCCACAGGTCTCGCACTCGCTGCCGGCCTTTCAATCCCAGGTCGCTGCACGGAACGACAAGTTCCCGCTCCATTTCGCCCAGGTTGAACAGACCGACGGCCAGCGATCCGTCCTCGAGCGGTTTGGCCAGGATCAACTGATCTTCGTCCTGCCGGATGATCCTGGCCTGACGCCCGAGTGCATCCTGATCGATGCCGATCACTTCGGCGTTGCAAAGGACATTCAGCGTGAACGGATCGAGTTTCGTCATGTCTCCGCTGAAGATCAGCGGCGCGGCCATCAGGCACCACATGGACATATACGAATACTGTTCGCTGGGCGTCAGGGTTGTCGGATGTCCGATGCCCTGGCTGGACGCATCGCCGACCACGCCGATGAGGATATAGTCGGGATCGTTCCATTGTCCCGGCTTGGCGTATTCGGCGTGCCTGGCGTTCGCGAAACCGATTTGGAAGAAGCCCGGCAGCCGGCTTCCTCGCTCGAGTCCCAGGTCACCGGTGGTGCGCCAGCAGTTGCCGTGGACCTTTCCGCCCCAGGTCCACACGTCGCCCATGCCGTATTGGCACAGGTTGAACACGAGGTCGCGATCAAGGCCGGCGAGGATGTCGCCCATCTGCCGGTATGGCTTGATCAATCGCTCCTGGCCTTCGCCGCTGGCTTTGTCGCCGTAGGAGCACCAGTCGTATTTCAGGAAATCAAAACCCCAACTCGCGAATTGTCTGGCGTCAGCCTCCTCGTGCTGATATGCGCCGACGTAACCGGCGCAGGTCCAGGGTCCGGGGGATGTGTAGAGGCCGGCCTTCAGGCCCTTGCTGTGGATGTAGTCGGCCAGGCCTTTCATGTCGGGGAATTTCTCGTTGGGCAGGACGGCTCCCTGCGCGTTGCGATACGGTTCCTGGCCCTGCTTCTTCATCCAGCAATCGTCGATGTTCACGAATTCGTAGCCGAAGTCGGCCATGCCGCTGTCGATCATCACATCAGCCGCGGCCCGCATGTCCTTGTCCGAAACCCGATGGTAATGGATGTACCAGCTGTTCCATCCCATCGAGGGCGTCAGGGCCAGCTGATCGCCGACCACGATGGCAAAGTCCTTCTGATCGGCTCCCTGGGCGTTGCCGGCCTTGAGGTGAACTTTGAATCGGCCAGCCTGCTTCGGCGCGGTGCCCCGGATGATGCCGGTTTGCGAATCAAGCTGCAGCGATTCGGGCAGGCCCTCGGCGGCAAATTCGATAGGCCGCTTTCCGGTGCAGGGAATGCGGTAGAGGAACGGCCGTCCGAGCCGCGCACCATAGACCGGCGGATTGTGAAGCGCGGGCGCATCGCCGGGCGGCGGAGTCAGAGTGTATTTCTCCTCGGTCGGCGCATCGACGGCTTCGGGATTTCCGCCGGCGGTTTCAAACGCGGCTTCGGCCCAATTCGCGTGATCGTAGCTGACGTCGTCTCCGCCGTTGGTGGCCAGGAGCAACAGGTGCTGCACGCCTTGCAGATTCACGTCGACTTTGCGCGCGGGCTCGCCGCCCTTCATGATGCGGCTGTCGAACAGGCTGCGGCCGTCGCCGTAGATGCGGAACTGCACGGTGCCCTTGCCCTGAGTCTCGTCGTCCACTCCGACCATCGCGGTGAATTTCGTTGCTTTGCCATCCAGCTTCAGCCAGATCGCGGATTCGGCGTGCGAGCCGACGCCCCATGAATACTTCCTGCCGGCGATGGACATCTGCTTGCCGACGATGTTCTGGTCCGCCTTGGGGGCTCCCCAGCCGGCGCTCATTTTTGCGAGGTTCACTTTCGAGAGCGGATATGTCTCACCTCGCACGGCTGAGGGTAGCAGCAGCTGCGAGGCAAGGCAGACGGCGACGGCAAGAAGCGGGAGACGCGTGATGCGTGTCATGGCGAATTCCTTGGCAGAAGCGAGAGTGCGGGTCCCGGTCGTTGGAGGCGGACAACGGTTGTGCGGTGAACAGGTCGCAGCGACCTCGAGTTCGTGGCTCAAGTTGTTACCTATTTCACCACGCGTGCGCCGCTGCCGCAACGGTCGGCCGCGGGGAACAAACGTTTGCAATTGCGAGCGGCAGACCGCAGAATGTGCGGTTGCAATGCGGATTCATGCCGTTGATACCCACACTGCGGGATCGTAGAACCGGCTTGCTCGCCTTCGGGCCGGACGACGCGCGCTGCATTCCGGATTGCCGCGTCTTTCAGATCGCCCTCCTGCCCGCCCTGATCGAGAGGACACAAATGCGGAGAATCCTTCTGGCCGGTTTTCTGATGTGGGCTGCGAATGCGGCACTGGCGGCGGAACCGGAGCTGCGAGTCGGGGTTGCCAAGGTCAAGATCACGCCGCCGCTGGGCGTACCGATGGCCGGGTATTACCACGGTCGCGGAGCCGAGGGTGTTCACGACGAACTGTACGCCAAGGCACTCGTCATGCAGCAGGGTGAGGAGCGGGTCGCGCTGGTGGGGCTCGACGTTATTCTCATCTTCGGCGATCGGGTTCGCGAGGCGCGCGAGCAGATTCAGAAGGCCACCGGCATTGCCCCCGACCACGTGATGATCTCGGCGACGCACACGCATACCGGGCCGGACATGGGCGAGAATGCCGCGCGTTACGGCGACATGGGCGATGCGAATAAACTGGCGCAGAAGTTCGCCCAGGAATTGCCCGGGCGGATTGCCGAATGTGTGAAGATGGCGGATGCCTCGATGAAACCGGCTCGAGCGCTGGCTGCGGTCGGACAGGAGCCCTCGCTCGCGTTCAATCGCCGGTTCCACATGACCGACGGATCGGTCGGCTGGAATCCGGGCAAGGGGAACCCGAACATCGTGAAACCGGCCGGGCCGATCGATCCGGCCGTGTCGGTGGTCTATTTCGAGACGCTGGAGAAGCAGCCGATCGGCTGTTACGTCAATTACTCCGTGCACCTGGATAACGTGGGCGGCGCCATGATTTCGGCGGACATGCCCGCCACCCTGTCTCGATGCCTCTCCGAAATCAAAGGGCCCGACTTCGTGACCGTGTATACGACGGGATGCTGCGGAGACGTCAATCACATTAACGTCAACTGGCCGGATCCTCAGCACGGCCACGAAAATGCCGCCCGCATGGGAACTGTACTCGCGGGGGACGTGTTGCGGCTGTTGCCCGACTTGAAGCCCGTTGATGGTGCATTGCACGCTCGCAGCGAAACGGTTGCCGTGCCTCTGGCTCCAATCACGCCCGACGACGTCAAGAAAGCCAAGGAAATCGAGGCTAAGTCGGGCTCGCACGACTCCACCGCCACTTCGTTCATGGAGGCCGTCAAGGCTTTCCAGGTGCTCGACGTGGCCAGGCATGAAGGCAAGCCGATCGAGGCCGAGGTCCAGGTCATCACGCTCGGAAACGCCGTGGCGTGGGCTTCGATCCCGGGTGAACCGTTCGTGGAACTTGGACTCCAACTAAAGCAGGAATCGCCGTTCGCATTGACGATCGTTCCGGAACTTGCGAACGACTGCATTGGTTATCTGCCCTGCCGCCGCGCTTTTCCCCAGGGGAATTACGAAGTGGTCAGTTCGCGATGCGGCGAGGGAGCGGGTGAATTGATCGTGAAATCCGCCGTGCGGATGCTGACCGACATCTTTGTGAAAAACGGAAAACCGGCAAATAAATAACTCAGGAGCATTAGAAATGTCCCGCACGTCACGCAGAACGTTCCTTAAGCAGACCGCTGCGGCAGGTCTCGCTGTGACCGTGGCTTCGACCAGTGCCCGCTCGTATGCCAGAATTCTCGGCGCAAACGACCGCGTGCGGCTTGGCGTCGCGGGCATTCACGGGCGAGGGAGCAGCCACATCGACGAGTTCGCGAGGATGTCGGATGTCGAGGTCGCTTACCTGATCGATCCGGACACCCGGCTGTTTGAAGGACGATCGAACCAGGTCAAGTCGCGGGCGGGCAACACGCCCAAGTGCGTCCAGGACATCCGGCAGGCGCTCGAGGACAAGGACCTCAATGCGGTGTCGGTAGCGACCTGCAATCACTGGCACGCATTGATTACCTTCTGGGCGTGCCAGGCCGGCAAGGATGTCTACGTCGAGAAGCCTTGTTGCCACAATGTGTTCGAGGGTCAGCAGATCGTGAAGGCTGCGGAGAAGTACGGCCGCATCGTGCAGCACGGCACGCAGAGCCGCGGCGACAAAAACTGGGCGAAGACCGTGGCGGCGATCGCCAGCGGAAAATACGGCAAGCTGCTCGTGTCGAAGGGCTATGCGTCAAAAGGCGGGGCCGGCCGATGGACTTGCGGTTTTAAGGAAACCAAGGCTCCGCCCGATGGCTTCGACTTCAACCTGTGGCTCGGGCCCGCGCCGGAGCAGCCCTATCACGAAAACATCGTGCACTACAACTGGCACTGGTTCTGGGACTTCGGCAATGGCGAGATCGGCAACCAGGGCGTGCATCAGATGGACATCGCTCGTTGGGGCATCCCCAACGCGACGCTGCCGAAAAGCGTGATCAGCCTCGGCGGGCGGTGGACGACGGATAAAGGGAACAAGGACCAGGCTCAGACGCCGAATATGCAGCTGACCGTCTTTGATTTTGACGGGACGCTGCTGGTCTTTGAAGTGGCCAGTCTCTGCGGCGAAAGCCCGATTACCAAGAAGGACGTGCCGGGAAGAGTCGACAACGAGTTCTACCTGGAAGAAGGCAAGATCGTGAAAGGCAAGTTCATTCCCAAGGGCAAGGACCAGGGCGAAGAACTGGCCGATGTGGAAGTCGATCTTCAGCCGGGCGGCGTGTTCCGCAATTTCATCGATTGCGTGAAGTCCCGCAAACGCGAGAACCTGCTGGCTGATGTACAGAAGGCCTTCTATTCGGCGGCGCTCTGTCACCTCGGGAATATTTCCTATCGGCTGGGCAAGGAAGTCCCCGGCAGTTCCGCGCCGGAAGGGCTGCCCGACAATCCGCAGGTCAAAGAATCCGTGGACTGGATCCGCCAGGG
>CAIPEB010000384.1 GCA_903863885.1 uncultured Planctomycetaceae bacterium
ACGACGCAATGATGACCGCGCTGGTGCTGCGCCTGGATTTGATGAACGAGCGGGGATCTCTGGCGGACGAATGGCGGAGGATCAAGCTCGCGGCCGACGAACTGCGTTCGGTGTTGAACTTCAACGCGAGCCAGTCGCTCAGTTCGAGTCGGCTCTGGAATCAGCCCTTCAATGACTTCACGGTGGACACCAGCAACACACAGGTCCGGCTGAGTTTCGATGCGCCGCTGAATCGGCGCGCCCAGCGCAACGCATACCGTCGATCGCTTATCAACTATCAAGTTGCGCTGCGCGGACTGATGCTCGCCGAAGACAGCATCAAGCTGGCTGTGCGGCAGGACTTGCGTGATCTCGCGCTGGACAAGGAACAGTATTCGATCGACGTCGCCAGCGCTGCTCTCGCTTTCGAGCGAACGGTCAGCGTGCGGCTGGAAATGAGATCGCCTCGCACGTCGGTCACGGCGCGCGATTACCTCGAGGCCCAGTCGGCCTACGTCGAGTCGCTCAGCACGGTGGCCATCCGCCACATCAGCTATATTGTGAACCGGATGAACCTGTTCTTTAACACGGAACTGCTGAACGTGGACGATCGCGGATTCTGGAACGAGCTGTACGACGAGAAGTATCAGCCGGAGCCCTTCTACCAGTTGCCCGATTACGCAACGCCGGGCTACGGCGAACTGCCGCCGCACATCCTGTATTCTAAAGCGATCAAACGCATGAACTCCGTGCCGACGGGGATCTCCACGATCGCCAGGCCGGAGGATGCTCCCCCGCCGGTCAATCCGGACACCGAGGAGCTTCCGGCTTATCCCGAGTTCCGTCAGCCGATCGGGCCGTCACCGCGGCCGCGAGAGTGATCGATAGGTGAGAGTGCCTGCATGACGAAGTCCCGGAGGAGAGTTGCGCCAGATGCCGCGCGCAAGGCGTGGAAGATCCGGCTTACCGGGCGGCGGCGCGCGGCGCTGATCGTGTGCGGCATCGTGGTTCTCGCAGCCTTGGCGGTGGCCGCGGACTGGTGGCGCTGCCTGCCGGACGACACGGTCGCCACGTATGTGGGACGGGGAAGCTGCGCCGAATGTCATGCCAAGGAAGTGCAGGCCTGGACCGGGTCATTCCACGATCGCGCGATGGACCTTGCGACGCCGCAGACCGTGCTCGGCGACTTCAACAACGTCGAGTTCAAGCACTTCGACATCACGTCGAGGATGTACCGGCGCGACGGAAAGTACATGATCCATACAGAAGGCCCCGACGGCCGGATGCATGACTACGAGGTCAAGTACGTTTTCGGCGCAGAGCCGTTGCAGAACTACATGGTCGAGTTCGATCGCACGCCGGACATGTCCGCCGGCGAGATCGCGCGGCTGCAGGTGCTGCGCATCACCTGGGATTCCAGGCAAAAACGCTGGTTCTACCTGCCGCCGCCGGACGTCTCGGAAAAGCTGAGTCCGGACGATGATCTGCATTGGACCCGCATTGCACAGAACTGGAATCACATGTGCGCGGACTGCCATTCCACGAACCTGCAGAAGAACTACGACGTGGCGAGCCGCACGTACCGCACCACCTTCTCCGAGATCGATGTCAGTTGCGAAACATGTCACGGTCCGGCCAGTCTGCATGTGGAGCTGGCGCGCAGCCGATCGCTGTTCTGGGACCGCAAACGCGGCTATGCGCTGGCCGGGTTGAAGGACGCGGATTCCCACGTCCAGATCCATGCGTGTGCTCCCTGCCATTCGCGGCGGCGCAGCGTCTATCCCGATCCCCGGCCGGGCGAGAACTACTACAACTACTTTGACAACGAACTGCTGCAGGCAAGCACGTACTACGCCGACGGCCAGATTCAGGACGAGGACTACGAGCTGGGATCGTTTGTCCAGAGCAAGATGTACCACAAGGGCATCCGCTGCTCCGATTGCCATGACCCTCATTCGCTGCGGACTCGATACACGGGGAACCATGTCTGCACATCGTGCCATCAGCATCCTGCGGGCAAGTACGACGCGGTGGCTCACCATCGCCACGAGGCGGGTTCGCAGGCGGCTTTGTGCACGGAATGCCACATGCCCAAGACCAGTTACATGGAAGTGGACCCGCGGCTGGATCACAGCCTGAGAGTGCCGCGGCCCGACTTGAGTGTCCGCCTGGGGACGCCCAACGCCTGTTCCAAGTGCCACCTGGACAAAGGCAAGCTGGATCCCGCCAAGGCCGCGAAGCTGGAGGAGTATTCCGACTGGCTGACCGCCGCCAGCAACGGCGATGTCGAGGTTCGCGAAGCGCTCGCGCGGGTCGATCAGTGGTGCGCGGAAAAGTTCCGCGAATGGTATGGAGAGAAGCCCGACGAACGGAAACACTTCGCCAACACGCTGACCGCCGCTCGTCGCAGGGACACTGCGGCGGAAAAACCGCTGCTCGACCTGGTGCGGGACCGGTCTCTGGCCGCGATCGTGCGGGCTACTGGGTTGCTGGAACTGGCTCAGTACCCCTCCCCTGCCGTGACGGATGCGAGTGAGGAACTGCTCAGGGATTTTGATCCGCAGGTGCGGGCTGGAGCCATTTCGAACCTGCAATCGCTACCCGACGAGGAACTGGTCCGCAGCGTTTCGCCGTTGCTGAACGACCCGATCCGGCTGGTGAGAACTGAAGCGGCGAGAGTCCTGGCGCGCGTGCCGATGTCGCTGTTGAAGGGCTCGCAGCGGCGGTCGCTGGAGTCGGCACTCGAGGAATACAAAGCCGGCGTGCTGGTCAACAGCGATCGCGCTTCCGCGCACCTCTCGCTGGGAGTGCTCTACGAATTTCAGCACGACCTGGATGCGGCCCGCAAGGCATACGAGACGGCGATCCATGTCGAGCCCTCCGTGAGCGGTCCGAGAACGAATCTCGCGGCGCTGCTCGACGGAATGGCCGAACAGGCAAACCAGCGTGCCGGCGGACCGTCGAGCGAGGCCGACTCGCTGCGCGCCGAATCAGCCCGGCTGCGGCGCGAAGAACTGGCGTTGATCGAGCGCGACGCGCATCTGGCGCCTCAAAGCGCCGCCTTGCAGTATCGGTACGGGATGCTCCTGTACCTGCATAACCGCCTCGACGAGGCGGAAAAGAGCCTCGTCAAGGCGTACGAACTCGAGCCGACGTCGCCCGACTTTGTGTTGGCGCTGGCGCTCTTTTATCAGAAGCAGCAGCGACTCGACAAAGCCGTTGAACTGGTCAGAAAGTTGATCGAAATGCGACCCGACGATCCGACCTATCGTCAATTGCTCGAGGAGCTGCGGAGGGGCTGAGACGCGCCGCACTTCGGGCCAGCGGTTGACGTTACTCGATCCGCGGCGTATCGCCGGCCGCCGGGGCGTCCGGCGGTGAAGTCTCGGCTGGCAAAGGTTCGGGCGCCAAAGGATCGGACTTCGAGTTCGGCGGCGAGAGAACTCGGCGCACACCGTCCTCGGCCAGCACCATCGGCAACGGAAAGCCCTCGTCGTTCTTGATCTGACAGGCGCACCAATTGGACGTCGAGCCTCCGGAGGTGCGTTCGGCCCGGTTGCAGGCCGGACATTTCCAAAGTCGGCGCATATCGTACTTCAAACGCTCGTACGGACCTTTCACGCTGCAACTCCCCGCGTTGGTTGAATGTCCCCCGCGTTGGTCGAACGTCCCCCGCGTTGGTCGAACGTCCCCCGCGTTGGTCGAACGTCCCCCGCGTTGGTCGAACGTCCCAGTGTGAACAGCCTGGTCAATGGGCGGCGGCGTAGAACGGATTGCGCCCCGATGCATGGTCGGTGGTGTCCACGATCGCGCCGACCTCCGGCACGTGGCGGCGAATCGCCACCTCGACGCCGTTGCGGAGCGTCATCTTCGCCATGCCGCAGCCCTGGCAGCCCCCGCCCATCTGGATCAGGACATTGTTGTCGCGCACCTCGACAAGACGCACAAAACCGCCGTGCGCGCCGAGTTGCGGATTGACCTGAGCGTCGAGCACTTCCTGGACGCGCGCCCGGATCTGTTCGGACGACGGGAGATTGTTCTTCAAGTCGGCCGCGATACCCGGTTCGCCGGTAACCATCTGTTCGCGAATTGCCGCTCCGACCCTTTTTCCCAGGTCGCGCCAGTCGAACTGGCCGGTCTGATTCACAGTGATCTGATCGTGCGAGACCAGCAGGGATGCGACTCCGTCGAGCGCAAACAGCTTGGAAGCGAGCGGCGACGATGCGGCCGACTCCTTGCTGGTGAAATAGTAAGTCGAGTCGGAATACACGGGACGATCAACGGTGAATACGCAGGACGTTTCCGATTGGGGTTCAGCGAGAATGCGGATCTCTTCCGGCTTCATGGAACGGTTACCTCGAGAATCAGGAGCGGATTTCCGGCCGGAGCCGCGTCGGGTATTCCAGACCGCTTCACTCCCGGTTGCAGCCACGCGCTCCGCCACGGTGCGGCACGCGCTGCGTTCAGTTCCGGTTCGCAGCCCCCAGCCTTCAAGACGGTGGAATTATAACAGCCAGGCATTCCCTGGGTACCGGTCGATTCCGCGCGAATCACGTCCGGTACTCTCATCACCGGTCTTTTCGTCCCTTCGAGCCGAAACGGCGTTTGCTTGTGGTGTCCACTTTCGGGTGATAGTATGGCATCGAAGGTGCGTGGTGACGGGATGCCGGATACGATCTTTGGGCTTTTGTCTCCAGGCTCCCGCATCCGGAATCCAGACTGTTTG
This sequence comes from uncultured Planctomycetaceae bacterium, assembly GCA_903863885.1. Taxonomy (GTDB): domain Bacteria; phylum Planctomycetota; class Planctomycetia; order Pirellulales; family Pirellulaceae; genus CAIPEB01. The sequence goes on from CAIPEB010000384.1 coordinate 4,706, forward strand.
CGACTCTAGACTGTTCCTGACTCTAGACTCTTCCCGAGGCACAGCATGCAGCCGAACACGCCCTCGAGTTCCGGGGACCCCTCGCAATCGTCCCCTGAGGTCGGCCGTTCGCTTCGGATTCTCCTGGCCGAGGACAGCCCGTTCAATCAGAAGATCGTCTCCAGCCTGCTGCGACGCTGGGGGCATGAGGTCACTTGCACAGACAACGGAGTCGAGGCCGTCGATGCGGCGGCCGGTTTGCGCTACGACATCATCCTGATGGATATCGAAATGCCTCAAATGGACGGGTGCGAGGCGACGAAGAGAATTCGCCAGCGGGAGCAATCATCCGAATTGCACGTGCCCATCATCGCAATGACCGCACACACCGCGAGCGAAGATCTGGACCGCTTTATTCAATGCGGCATGAATGTCTGCGTGGCCAAGCCGATACACCCCCCCGAGCTCCAGCAGGCGATTGACAGGGTACTGGCGCCCGAAGCGGTGTCGGCAGGCGAATCGCCGCAGCCCGAACCATCGGGTTCGGCCGTGGATTGGCATGCAGCACTGGAAGGCGTGCAGGGCGACACGAAGCTGCTCAAGGAACTGATCGAGATCTTCTTTGACGAGTTGCCCGAGTTGTTACAGAAGATCAAGGGATCGCTCGGGGAGAGAGACGCGGCCGAGCTGCGATTGGCCGCCCACCGTCTGAAGGGCTGCTTGCGGTACTTCGGTGAGACCTCGGCCACGAAACGGGCGTTGGAACTCGAACTGCGCGGTCGCGACAGTCGTTGGGACGGAGCGGATGCACTGTTCGCAGAACTGCAGGCCGACGTCGATCGGATGCTGCCTGAATTGCGCCAGTTCGGCGCGTGAAGACCTGCACACCTCGGCACGCTATCGCGGAATGACGCCGGCCTAATGCAGCACGGATCGCGAGTTGCCCCGAGGTGTCCCCGTCGAGTTGGACGGCGTGCTTAACTCCGTCAGCTTTCCGCTGCCGACCGCGTCCGCGGCAGCTTCTGAATCGCTCTCGTAGGCATTGTGGTCGTCGTCCTCGGACAACGCTTCGTCATTCACTTCCCCGGAGTTGGACGCCTCCGGCGATCCGCCGTCGTCTTCCGGCGTGTTGGCATCGGTCTGTTGGGGCTGCGAGTCCGCGGCCGCTTCTTCGTTAACCGGCATCGCGCCGGCCGGCGCGAAGACCGAGCCCACTCGGCCATTGAAGGGATCGTCCCGCTGCCATCGCCCGCCGAACGCCGCATAGGTGTAGTCGTCCTGGCTGCTGCACATGGCACACCCCGCGCACAGGGGCAACAGGCACAGCGACACCAAGCAGATAGGCGCCAGTCGCGTTGCTGCCAGACGCAGGGACCATGCGGTTATCAGCGTGATTCGGAGAGCGTTTCGCAGCATATCAAACCTCCGTGAATGCGACACGCGGTACCAGATTGTCGTGCCGGATCGCTTGCGTCGCACCGATCCGTGCAAGCAACGATCCCTGAGCGATCCGCCTGCCGCGAACTCGTGGCTCGCCGTGGGCAGCCAGCAATGCAGGCATGCCGACGAGCACGATGGAATGTGCCACCCTAAGAGTTCGGCACTTGAATTGGGGAACTTTAGGAGGACTTTTCCGAAGGCGAGGACTTTTAGGGGAGAGTCCGGAGTCTGGAGTCCGGAGTCTGGAGTCCGGAGTCTGGAGTCCGGAAAGCGTGCGGCCAACAAACTCGGCATCTTCCGGCTACCGGCATCCGGCATCCGGCATCCGGTATCCGCACGCGCCCCCCGATCTGGTTGGCTGACTGAGCCAGATGACGCTGGGTTGGAAACTGCGGAGGGGTGTTCGGGCGGCGGCGATCAACCGGCGGCGAGCAGTCGCACGGTGTCCGACGGGATCATGTGAGGAAGAGTATCGAACTGTTCGAGTTGGAAATCGGCCGAAGCGTCCGGCTCCTGGTTGAATGCGATTGTCGGCATTCCCAGTTGAGCGGCGGCCTGCAATTCGCCGTTGAGGCGTCCGACGTATGCGGTACGGGCCGAATCGAGGCCGGCGGCGTCGAGTGATTCTGCGAGTCGCTGTTTGGCGGGCGTCGTCTGAGGCCAATCCCGCGCGGATGCCGTGTACGAAAACAAGTTGACGATTTCCAGCCGGCCGAGTCTGTCGGTCAACTGCTGGCGCGTCCACGGAAAGGCGGTGACCAGATTCAGTTTCAATCCGCGGAGCGAGAGCTGTCGCAGCGACGAGCGGACGTTCGGAAACGGGCGGATTCTCTGTTCGGCGGCGCTGAAACGGGAACGGCCGGCCGCCTCGACTTCATCGACCTGTCCTGAGGACAGGCCGGTCGCGAGCAGGAACGACCTCATGGCGGTCCAGTAAGGCAAATTGCCCCACGCGACTTGTTGCGCGTAGTCACAATCCCAGACGCGAAAGAACAGCGTGTAATTGGTGTGCAGCCCGAGTTTGCCGAGAAGCTGCAGCAGCCATCGCTGCCACGTCGTGTGATCGTAGAGCACGCCGTCCAGATCGAACACGAGAGCATCGACCGGGGAGGTGAGCGACTCAGGCAGACGCACGGTCGTTGTGCCTGGCGCGGACACGCATCGCAGGAAACTTGAATGGATACGGAGGGCAGGGTCGTTCGACATATGGGCACTTCCTTGTGAAGTCGGACGACAGAACTCGCGCACTGTATCAATGTCGCGGAGCTAGCGTCAATACGAACCGCGCAACCAAGATAAGCCCCGCAACCAAGATACATTGCCTCATGCGCGCAACCCTGCCATACTGGCGCGACATCTGATGTCCTCGGAGTTCTCCACATGTCGCAAGATGTTGCTCAACAAGAATCTAAGGGCCCGGTGATGCGCGATTTGGAGCCCATGTTTGCTCCGCAGGCCATCGCCGTCATTGGCGCTTCTCGTCGTCCGGGAACGGTCGGCCAGGCGGTGCTTCAGAACTTGATCTATGGCGGATATACGGGGGTCGTTTACCCCGTGAACCCGAAGGCGAAGAGTCTTTCGGCGCTGCGGTGCGTGCCGTCGCTGGCGGCCATTGATGACAAGGTCGATCTGGCGGTGATCGTGACGCCGGCCAACGTCATCGCGGATTTGATCGAAGAGGGGGCCGACCTGGGGATCCGGAATTTCCTGGTGATCTCGGCGGGGTTCAAGGAGATCGGCGGCGAGGGGGTCGAGCGGGAGCGGCAGTTGAAGAAGATTGCCGATGCCCGCGGGCTTTCGATCATCGGTCCGAACTGTCTGGGGATCATCAACACCGCCGAGGAAGTCCGGCTGAATGCGACTTTTGCCACGCACATGCCTCGGCAAGGGCAGTTGGGGTTGATTTCCCAAAGCGGCGCTCTCTGCACGGCGCTGCTGGATTACGCCAAGGGACGCGGCATCGGTTTCTCGCGATTCGTCAGCTTCGGCAACAAGGTGGACGTTTCGGAAATCGACCTGTTGTTTGCGCTGGCTCGCGATGTGAACACGAAAGTGATCCTGATGTATGTCGAGGATCTTTCGGCCGGGCTGCCATTCATCGATGCGTGCCATGAGATCACGCACGGCGACCGGCCGAAGCCGATTCTCGTGATCAAGACGGGCCGCACGACGGAAGGTGCGGCAGCCGCTGCGTCGCACACCGGTTCGCTGGCCGGTTCGGATGAAGTCTTCGACGCGATTTTCGAGCAGGCCGGAGTGATCCGCGTGGAGTCGGTGGGAGAACTGTTCGATTGCGCCGAGGCGTTCATCGACCCGATTCTTCCGGAGGGACGCGGCACGGCGATCGTGACCAACGCGGGCGGTCCGGGCATCATGGCGACCGATGCCTGTATCCGTTACGGCTTGAAGATCCCGCGATTCCAGGAATACACGCTGAAGTCGCTGCGGTTCCAGATGCCGCCGACCGCCAGCGTCAAGAACCCTGTGGATGTGATCGGGGACGCAAAGCACGACCGGTATCGAGCTGCGCTGGATGCGGTTACCGCGGACGAAAACGTCCATCAGGTGGTCGTCATCGTGACGCCGCAGATGATGACGGATGTGGAGCAGATTGCCCACGTGATTGCCGAGATCAAAAGCTACTGCAACAAGCCTCTGATCGGATGCCTCATGGGGCTCGTGGACGTTTTTCCCGCCGTGGAGATTCTGCGCGAGCACGGAGTGCCGTGTTTTTCGTTTCCCGAAAGCGCGATGCGGGCTCTGGCGGCCAAGGCTCGGTTCGCGGAGTGGGTCCGCCGCCCGATCAGCGCCTACCGCAAGTTCGAGGCCGATCACAATGCGGTGCAGGAACTGCTGCAGCGGGAATTGTCGGCGGGCCGAACGCGGCTGGTGGAGTTGCCGGCCCTCGAGTTGCTGCGGCATTACGGCTTCCCTACGGCGCCGTTTGCGCTGGCCAAGTCCGCGGACGAAGCGGCCGCCGTCTCGAAGACCATGGGATTTCCGGTGGTCATGAAGATTTCCGGTCCGCAGATTCTCCACAAGACGGATGTCGGCGGCGTGAAGTTGAATCTGCGCACCGAGGAAGAGGTGCGGGAGGCGTACACCCAGATGATTCAGTCGGTGCGCGGGCGGCTCGGGGCCGAGATCGAGATCTGGGGCGTCCTGATGCAGAAGATGCTGGAGCCGGGCAAGGAGATCATTCTCGGCATGACGCGAGATCCGAAATTCGGGCCTCTGCTCATGTTCGGCCTGGGGGGGATCTACACCGAGGCCTTGCGGGACGTCTCTTTCCGTCTTGCACCGGTCCGCGAAAACGTTGCCACGGAGATGCTCAAGAGCATCCGCTCGCACCGGTTGCTCGAGGGGGTCCGCGGCGAGCCGCCTTCGGATCTTCCCGCGATCGCCGAATGTCAGATGCGGCTGTCGCAGTTGGTCAACGAGCATCCCCGGATCCAGGAACTGGATATCAACCCTCTGATTGTCTATGCGCGTGGCAAAGGTGCCGTCGTCGCCGATGCACGCATCATCTTGAAGGAGTAACCGATGTCCACGCGATGGCAGGAACGTTGGGCGAACAAACTCGTTTCCGCGGGTGACGCGGTGCGGCACATCCGTCCGGGCGACCGGGTGTTCGTCGCTTCCGCGTGCGGGGAGCCTCAGGCGCTCGTCCGGGCGCTGGTTCAGGCCAGCAGCCGTCTGAGCGACACCGAACTGGTGCAGGTGCTGACGCTGGGTGTTGCTCCGTACGCCGATCCCAAGTACGCGACCAACTTCCGCGCGAATGCGTTCTTCATCGGCGAGAGTCTGCGCAACGCCGTCAACGAGGCTCGCGCCGACTACACGCCGATCTTCCTCTCCCAGGTTCCCTCGCTGTTCACGACCGGACGATC
>CAIPEB010000385.1 GCA_903863885.1 uncultured Planctomycetaceae bacterium
CAGACTCCAGACTCCAGACTTCTTCGCACGCGCCAACGGGAACTGAACCACCATGCCAATCAAAGTCTCTTGCCATTGCGGCCAGAGTTTCATGGCCAAGGACGAGTTGAAAGGGCAGACGCTTCTTTGCCCGAAGTGCCACGAGCCGCTTACGATCGGAGCGGGACTCAGCGCAAGGGGAGGGACGCAGGCCTCAGGCGGTCTGGCCGACCTGCTCGATGAAGTGGGCATTCAGGAGGTCCGTGGTCCTCGTTGTCCCAACTGCGCTGCGGGGCTGAGGCCCAATGCGGTCATGTGCGTGGAGTGCGGATTCAATCTGCAGACAAAAGAGAGGGTCAAGGCGGCGAAAGTCCGCAAGGCGGGCGAGCGGGGGCACGGCGAGGCGGCTGAAGATCTTCTGACGCGAGCGGCCGGCCGCATCCAGGAAGACAAGGCCGAGGAAAAGAAGAACCGTTCGCAGGGGCTTCCCGCGTGGGTTTACTTCCTCATGCTCGCGGGCATTATCGCGTTCACGATCGCTATGTTCCGCCTTCCGAGGGATCAGGCCGTCAAGATGGCGGGATTCTGCGTGATCGGCGCCGGGTCTCTTGGCTCCACCTACTTCAGCATACGCATTCTGATCGTCGCCTTCGGGGAGAGCATGGCCTGCGGGCTGATGTGTCTGTTTATTCCCTTCTACCAGTTGTTCTACGTCATCACTCGCTGGGATATGTGCGGCGGCTACTTCCTGATGTCGATTGCGACCAGCTTCATCTCCGGAATCGGAGCGGGCATGTTGGCGATGGCGCCGATGTTCGAGGCCAAGCCGGACACGCAGCAGAGCTGGCTGCCGCCGCCGACCCACTTTGCCGTTGTGGCGCCGGCCGAAAACTTCGAAGTGTACGTCTTGTGACAGGAAAAGGATCATGAAGCTTGGTTTCTGCAGTGCGATTCTGCCCGATCTTTCGCTGGAAGAGATCATCGAGTTCGCGTCGGACGAGCAATTCGAGTGCGTCGAACTGATGTGCTGGCCCAAGGGCAAGGCCGAGCGGCGCTACGCCGGGGTAACTCACGTCGATGTGACCAACTTCGACCAGAACGCGGCACGTCGGGTTCAGGATATTGTGGGTTCCGCGGGGATCGAGATCAGCGGCCTGGGGTACTATCCCAATCCGCTCGCTCCCGATCCGGCCGAAGCTCAGGTCTACGTCGAACATATCAAGCGCGTAATCTCAGCCGCCGAGTTGCTCGGCGTTGGCCAGATGAACACGTTTGTCGGCCGCGACTGGACGCTGTCGGTAGACGACAACTGGCCGCGGTTCCTCGAGACCTGGAAGCCGCTCGTGAAGTTCGCCGAGGACCACAACGTGCGGATCGGCATCGAAAACTGCCCGATGCTCTTCAGCCGCGACGAGTGGCCGGGCGGCAAAAATCTGGCGACTTCGCCGGTGATCTGGCGGCGGATGTTCGAGGACATTCCGAGCAAGAATTTCGGGCTGAACTTCGATCCGTCCCACTTCGTGTGGCAGCGGATGGACTACCTCAAGCCGCTGCGGGAGTTCGTGGACCGCATCTTCCATGTCCACGCGAAGGACGTCCGCGTCGATACGGACCGGCTCGACGAAGTGGGGATTCTCGCATTCCCGCTGCAGTTCCACACGCCCAAGCTTCCGGGGCTCGGCGATGTGCAATGGGGGCGCTTCTTCTCGGTGCTCGGCGAAGCGGGCTACCAGGGACCGGTCTGCATCGAGGTTGAGGACCGGGCTTATGAAGGGTCGCTTGAGCTGCGCAAAGCATCGTTGCGGCAGAGCGGTTACTACTTGAGAAACTTCATGCCGCGCTGATCGGCAGCGACGACGAAAAGCACTCGCAGAGGAGAGCCGCTCGAAAGGAACGGCCTTCGGAAAGGGAATACGGATGGAAGCGGTTTACGCGGGAGTGGACCTGGGCGGCACGACCATTCACGGCGCGCTGGCCGGAAAAGACGGCACGTTGATCTGCCAGAAGACGATTCCGACCGAGTCGCATGCCGGACCCGCGGCCGTGCTGGATCGAATCGCCGGGCTGGTCGAAGACCTGGCCGCACAAGCGTCCATTCGGCCACAAGCGGTCGGCATGGGTGTGCCGGGACTGGTGGACGTCGCGACGGGTATCACGCGGTTCCTGCCGAATCTCCCCACGCACTGGCGGGACGTCGAAGCGGGCGCGATACTCACGCGCAAGCTGGGCTGCCCCGTGAAACTGTTGAACGACGTGCGCATCGCGACGCTCGGCGAACTCACCTACGGCCACGGCGTCGAAACGTCCAGCATGGTCTTCTTCGCGCTGGGCACCGGCATCGGCGGCGGCGTGGTCATTGACGGCAAGCTGCGGCTTGGTTCGCTCGGAGCCGCCGGCGAGCTCGGCCACCTCACGATCATTCCCGACGGCCCGCTGTGCGGTTGTGGAAGCCGCGGGTGTCTCGAGACCGTGGCCAGCGGGCCGGCTATCATCGCCGAGGCGATCCGCCTGATGAGGATCGGTCTGGCCCCTCGCCTGCACGATCTGGTCGGGGGCGATGCGGGTAAAGTCACTCCGCGAGAGATCGCCGCCGCCGGGAATGCCGGAGACCCGGGAATCAAAGATGCGTTGCAACGCATCGGCGGCTACCTGGGCATCGGCGCCGCCAACGTCATCGTCACGCTGCACCCGGAACTGATCGTGTTCGGCGGCGGTGTTGCTCAGATGGGCGAAGTGCTGCTGGAGCCCGTGCGCGAAGCCGTGCGAAGCCGCGTTCGCATGATTCCTACCGAAACCGTGCGGATCGAAGGCTCCCGCGTCGGCGACAACGCCGGCGTGCTCGGAGCCATCGCGCTCGCTTGGCGAGACTGAATCGGCAGCCGGTAACCGACGGCCAGATGTCGGTGGTCGATTGACTCTAATCAGATGGGTGTTTTGACTTCCTCCAGACTCCAGACTCCAGACTCCAGACTATCAGGATCTTCGCACCATGGATTTCACGTACCAGGACATTGCCAAGATGATCGACCACTCGCTGCTGAACCCGACGCTCACGGCGGCGGAGCTTGAGGCGGGTTGTCAGCTTGCGCTCGCTTACGACGTGGCCAGCGTGTGCATCATGCCTTTCGCCTTAAAGCGATGCTCGGAGATCCTGCGCGGCTCGACGGTGATGGCCAGCACCACGATCGGGTTTCCTCACGGCGGTCACACGACGTCGGTCAAGCGGGCCGAGGCCGAACGTGCGCTGGCCGACGGCGGGCAGGAACTCGACATGGTGGTCAATATCAGCCAGGTGTTGAGCGGCAACTGGGATTATGTCCGGCGCGATATCGAAGCGGTTGTCGACCTTGCGCACGAAGCCGGCCAAAAGGTCAAGGTGATCTTCGAGAATTGCTATCTACAGCGCGAGCAGAAGATCCGCCTCTGTGAGATCTGCAGCGAACTCGACGCCGACTGGGTCAAGACTTCGACCGGCTACGGTTCGGGCGGCGCCACGATCGACGACCTGCGGTTGATGGTTGAGAACACGCCCAAGCATGTGCAGGTCAAGGCCGCGGGCGGCGTCCGCGACCTGGACAAGTTCCTTGAAGTGCGCGCAATCGGAGTCACCCGCATCGGGGCCAGTCGCACGGCCGAAATCCTGGACGACTGCAAAAGCCGCCTTGGTCTGGTGGAATAACCTGGAGCTTGCGGAATAACCGGCCGCCGCAGCGCGCCGGGGTCAGGCTTCGCTTTCGATTTCCCGCACCACGACGCGGTTGCCGCTGACTTCGATGATGCGGATGGGCCTGCCTTTCTCGACGAAAAGTCCGTCCGCGACGACGTCAACATAATGTTCGCCGAAGCGCGCCTTTCCGGCCGGTCGCAGTTGCGAGTCCGCGATGCCCCAGTCGCCGGCCTGAAGCTGATAACGGCGCTGCTCGTTTGCGCCGATCTTGGCCCCTTTTTCGGTCAGTCCGCTGGAATCCGCAGCTGTGCCGGGAGTTTCCAGCACCAGCGACCGGACGACGGGCAGCATGTTGAAATAGTGGCTGAGCAAGCCGGCGGCAACGAGAAAGAGCAAGCCTGACGATGCGAGCACTACGACCGACTGCATCGACGTTTGCCATTGGATTGCGGAGTGCGGCAGCACGAAGTGCTGGCTCGCCATCAGGATGCTCGCGAAGATCAGCAGCAGTCCGGTGAGTCCGGCGATGCCGAAGCCCGGAATGATGAAGATTTCGACGGCCAGAAATGCGATGCCCACGATGAACAGCACCACCTCCAGCCAACCGGCGGTGCCGCCAAGAAAGCGGCTCCAAAAAAAGAGTGCGAAGCAGAGTCCGGCGATCAATCCGCCCATGCCGATTCCCGGCGCGCTGAATTCCACGTAAAGCGCGATCAAGCCGATCACGAACAGCACGCCGGTGACGATCGGCATGTTCAGAATCGTTACGGCGGTATCAATAGCCGTCGCACGCAACACGAGCAGATCGCCGGGGACGCCGTATCGTTTCTTCAGGTCCTCGAGGCTCGCGGCAGTCGCCTGGGCGAGTTTCAGTTCGACGGCCCGCTCGCCGTTGACGCTCAGGAAGTACTTCGGCCGCGACTCCGGGACCATCTGCTGTTTTTCCCAGTCTTCAGGCCGCTCCTTATTCGCAAGGTCTTCGTCCGAGCAGAAATCGTCGGCACCGGTCTGTTTGTTGTGCACGCGGTAAACCACCAGGTCCATGTCGGCCATTGCGGCGGCCAGCGATGGAGGGCGTCCCTTGGCAATCGCCAGATCCCGCAGCCGGCCTGCCAGTTCGCTGCGGATCTTCTCCGGCGCATGGCGGAACAGGCTGTCTTCGCCTTGGATGATCGGCCCGGCGTCTCCCAACCGGGCCGCCGGAGCCATCACGATCTCGTCGCATGCCAGCGCCACGATGGCCGCGCCGCTCAGCGCTTCGCTCGGCACGTACGCGACGGTCCTCGCCCATTTCAAATCGCGCAATCGTTCGGCGATTTCCAGACTGGAGTCGAGGAATCCGCCGGGGCTGTCGATCTGGAAGATCAGCAGATCGGCGCCGAGCTCCCTGGCTGCGTCGAGCTTTCGATAGAGGAACTGTTCGAGCAGCGGCGAGACCATGCCGTCCAGGCGGATCAAGATCCCTCGCTCGTAATTCGCGCGGCGCGCCGGCTCCCCGCCGTGCGCGCAAGCGGCAATCGCCGCGAGCACGAACACTGCCGACCGAATCCATCGGCGGACGGAGTGATCGACGACTGTCAGCAGGCGTTGATGACGCCCCCTCATGGTTCCCTCTGCGGCGGAGTACTGGCAAATTCTTCCTTGATCCTAGGCCCTTGCGGAGCGCGGGTCAATTGTGGCGGCTTGAAGGGGGAATCCACCGGGAATAGCGGCAGGCGAATGCGGTTTGACAGGTTACGCCGGCCTCGCTGATAATGCGGCCCGTTGATGTCATTTGCCTTTTTTCGGCGTTCAAGTCCCATGTTCGCTGTGCCGGGGATCAACTTCCCATGATGGTTCGAGTGCTTGCTTTCCTGGCGGTGGCCGCGATGCTCACCGGGCTTCTGCTTTACAGCCAGAAGCGGCACGAGCCGCTGCGGGTCTCCGGTTTTGTCGAGGCCGACGAGATCCGCGTGGGGTCGCGCGTAGGCGGTCGGGTCAGCGAGGTTCTGTGCGAAGAGGGGCAGAAGGTCGCGCCCGGACAGGTGTTGATTCGTCTCGAGGCCTTTGATCTGGCTTCGCGATTGGCGCAGGCGTCGGGGACCGTGCAGGCCCAGGAGGCCGCGCTGCTGCGATTGAAGAACGGGTATCTGCCCGAGGAGATCGCTCAGGCCAAGGCACGCGTCGATCGTCTTTCAGCCACGGCAAAGAAGATGGAGACCGGTCCGCTGCCGGCCGAGATCCGCGCGGGCGAAGCTCGAGTCGAGTGGGCGCGCGCCCAATGGGATCGCGCCAAGTCGACCTACGACCGCACGGCCGCCGTGTTCCGCCGCGAGCAGGGCACGGTCAGCCGCGAAGACGTGGATCGGGCCACCGAGGAACTCCGAGTGAGCGAGGGCAATCTCAAAGTGCGGCAGGAAGAGCAGCAGTTGCTCGTGGAGTCGACGCCGCGCAAAGAGGATGTTCTCGCCGCGCAGGCCGAACGCGAGGAGGCCGCACAGGCGCTGAAAATGCTGGAACGCGGCACCCGCCCCGAATCCATCGCGGAGGCGGAAGCTTCGGTCGCCGCGGCCAGGGCCGCGCGGGACGTGGTGCAATCCCAGATCGACGAATTGCAGATCAAGTCACCGCTGACGGGCACCGTCGAGGCGCTCGAATTGCGGAAGGGAGATCTCGTCGCAGCCGGCGCTCCGGTCCTCTCGCTGATGGACACCAGCCGCTACTGGGTGCGCGCTTATGTTCCCGAAAACCGGTTGAACATCCGGCTGAATGACGAAGTCCTCATCGTCGCGGACAGTTTCAAGGACGTCAAATTCCGCGGCCGCATCACGTTCATGGCCAGACAGGCCGAATTCACGCCGAACAACGTCCAGACGCCCGACGAACGCTCCAAGCAGGTGTTTCGCATCAAGGTCACCCTGCTCGACGGTCTGGACAAACTGCATCCCGGCATGCCGGTGGACCTGCTGCTCGAATAAGGCCTCAACCATCGACGCGTCTGCCTGTGTTGCCAGGTTCGAAAGGTCACGATTCTGACAATTGCCATCACAGTAAACGGACTGACTCGCCGATTCGGTGACCTCGTGGCCGTGCGCGACGTGAGTTTCGATGTGCAGCGCGCCTCCATATTCGGACTGCTCGGTCCCAACGGCAGCGGCAAGTCCACGATCATCCGCATGCTCTGCGGAGTGCTGCAGCCGACGGCCGGCGCGGCTCGCGTTCTCGGCCTCGACGTAACCAAGGACGTCGAGGCCATCAAGCGGCGCATCGGATACATGTCGCAGAAGTTCAGCCTCTACAACGACCTGACCGTTCGCGAAAACCTGCATTTCTACGGCCGAATCTATGGTCTTGAGCCGGGCCGGTTAAGCCAGCGATGCGACGCGGTTCTGGAGTTGACTTCGCTGGGCAGCCGCATTGATCAGTCCGCGGGGACTCTGTCAGGCGGTTGGAAACAGCGGCTCGCGCTGGCCTGCGCATTGATCCACGAACCCGAACTGCTGTTTCTTGACGAGCCGACCGCGGGGATCGATCCCGTGGCGCGGCGCCAGCTTTGGGATCTGCTCTTCACGCTGTCCGGCCAGGGCGTGACGATGTTCGTCACAACTCACTACATGGACGAGGCCGAACGCTGCACGGATGTCGGCTATATCCATATGTCCCGTTTGCTCGTGCTCGGCAAGCCGCGCGACCTGAAGGGGTTGCCGGAGATCCAGCCGCCGGGCACTCGCCGATTGGAACTCGAGGTCCCGTCTGCCGCGGAACGATTGAACGTCATCCGGCACGTGCCCGGCGTGCTCGACGCGACGCTGTTCGGCGCGGCCGTCCACCTGCTGGCCGAGAATTCCCTGTCCGACCAGGAACTGCTGAGCAAGGCGGGGATCCGCGCCGCTGAAAGTTCCTTGCGTGAGATCGCCCCGTCGCTCGAGGATGTGTTCGTGACGCTGACCCAGGCCGCCGAGACGACTGATCGAGACGGCTCGAGCGATGCGGCCGGGCCGGCCATTCATCCGGTTCCATCGGAGTCCGCCGCAGACCCTTCGGCGGAGCCTGCCGGCGGCAGCGGCATTCCGCAGCCGGAACTCGCCCCGCCTGACGGCGCCGGGTCCGGAGATACGCGAACCGGGGAATCGGTGGGCGATCTTGGCGCTCCGTCGCGGGCGGAGAAGACGGCCGCGCGCCGCACGGGGACTTTCGCCGGTCTGCTGGCCATCACGATCAAGGAGTTCGTCCACATTCGACGGCAGCGATCGACGATTTTCTTCATGCTGGTCGTGCCGGTGATGCAGACGATCATTTTCGGCTATGCGCTGGACACCCAGATCGAGAATGTGCCGCTGGTTGTTCTGGACCTCGATGGACGGAAGGCGGGCCGGGAGTTGCTCGAGGCAATGCTCAATACCCGCCAGTTCGCATTGCACGAGCGCGTTCACGACATGCCGTCGTTCCGGCGGGCTCTCACCTCCGGCCGGGCGAAGGCGGGCCTGGTGATTCCGCCGGATTACTCGGACAAGATTCTCAGCGGCCAGCAGGCCAACGTTCAGGTGCTGATCGACGGCAGCGATTCGCAGGTGGCCACCACCGCTCTGCGCACCGTAAACCTGCTCGGATTGAATCTCTCGATCGGCCTGGTGCAGCCGCTCGCAGAGGTCTCGGGGGGCGGAACGCCCCGCGATCCCAGGGGGCATGTGGCGTTGCCCGTCGAGACGCGGCCACGTCTGCTCTACAACCCGGATCTGGTCAGCGCCAACTTCTTTGTGCCAGGCCTGGTCGGGATCATCCTGCAGCTGGTCACGCTGTTTCTCACGTCGTTCGCCATTGTGCGCGAACGGGAAATCGGCACGCTCGAACAACTGTTCGTGACTCCCGTGGGACGCTCGGGCCTGCTTCTGGGGAAGCTCGTTCCCTACGCCGTGGTGGGCTGCCTCGAAACGCTGATCGTGCTGTCCGTGATGGTCTACGTATTCGGCGTGCCGATCCGCGGCGATCTGTCGCTGCTGTTCCTGTTGTCGTCGCTGTTCATCGTCTGTGCCCTCGGGCTCGGGCTGCTCGTTTCCACGCTGGCTACGACGCAGGTGGAGGCGATGCAGTTCGCCTTCATGATCATGCTTCCTTCGGTGCTCCTGTCCGGATTCGTGTTCCCGCGTGCCGAAATGCCGGATGTGATCTACTGGGCGACGTTCGCGCTGCCCGCCACCTATTTCATCGAGATTCTGCGCGGTATCGTGCTGCGTGGCGCGGACTTCGCGGACCTTCTGCCGTGGGTCGCGGGCCTGGCCGCTTGCTGTCTGGTGATTCTCACGGCGAGCGTAAGCCGATTCCGCAAGCAAATTGCCTAGGATTTTCGCATGGGCCGCAGGCTGGTAATTCTGACGGAGGGCTATTCCAACCCGCACACCGCCAAGACAGCGAGCTGTCTGATCCGCTATCGGCGGGAGGAGGTGCTCGCGCTGTTAGACAGTACCCAGAGCGGCAAGACGGCTCAGGATCTGCTCGGCGTGGGCGGGACGCTGCCGATCGTCGGTTCTCTCGCGCAGGTGCCGGAAGCGAACACGCTGCTGCTGGGCATCGCTCCGCCGGGCGGGAAGATCCCGGAGGCGTGGCGGCCCGTCATCCTCGAGGCCATCGATCGCGGCATGAACGTGATGGCGGGACTGCACGATTTCCTCACCGACGACGAGGAATTCGTGGCCGCGGCCCGACGGCGGGGCGTCACGCTGACCGATGTCCGAAAGAACAGCGAACGCGATATCGCACGCTGCCAGGGGCTGCATGACGAGTGCCTGCGGGTTCTCACCGTGGGACACGACTGCAGCATCGGCAAGATGGTCACCTCGGTCGAAATCACCGAGTGCCTCAGGCGGGGAGGGCACGATGCGAAGTTCATCGCGACGGGGCAGACCGGGATCATGGTCGAAGGCGACGGCTGTCCGATCGATCGAGTGATCTCGGACTTTGTCAGCGGAGCCGTCGAGAAACTCGTCAAGGCGAACCAGCACCACAGCGTGCTGCTCATCGAAGGTCAGGGCAGTCTCGTGCATCCCTCGTACAGCGGCGTGACGCTCAGCCTGATGCACGGCGCGGCTCCGCATGCCCTGATCCTCTGCTACGAGGTGGGGCGCGAGTTCGTGACCGGGCTCGAGCCGCTCCGCATCCCGCCGCTCCGCAAGATCAAGGAACTCAACGAGACCATGGCCGGCATCTTCCGTCCGTGTCCCGTTATCGGCATCGCGATGAACAGCAGCAAGCTGGATGCGGCTGCAGCCGAGTCGGAACTCGCCCGCGTGCGGGCCGAGTTCAATCTGCCGGTGTGCGATGTGATCCGGCATGGACCGGATGAGCTTGCCCGGGCTGTCCTCGCTTACAAACAACAGGTTGCCGCGAAACGGGCGGGCTGAGCGTCGGCTGCCCGACGAGGGGATTGCGGAGTCTATCGATGCAGTTGAGCATTCACGAATTCGATCTGCCGCTGCGGCACGTGTTCCGCATTTCGCGCGAGGCGATTGCCGTCCAGAAGACGCTGATCGTCGAACTCGAGGAAGGCGGCCACAGAGGCTACGGCGAGGCAACGACCAGCGACTACTACGGCTGTTCGTTCAGCAGCATGGCCGAGGCGCTGGAGCGGGTACGGCGCAGACTGGCGGCGGAGACGCTGCGGGACCCGGCACAACTGTGGGATCTGCTTGAGCCCGAACTGCGGCACAACCCGTTCGCTCATTGCGCGCTCGACCAGGCGGCGCATGACCTGTGGGGCAAGAAGTGCGGCAAGCCCGTTTATTCGCTGTGGGGGCTGTCGACGGAGCGGTTGCCGCTGACTAATTACACCATCGGGATCGACGACATCGGCGTCATGGTCGCCAAAATGAAGGAGTTCGAGAACTGGCCGATCTACAAGATCAAGCTGGGAACCGACCATGACCTGGATATCGTGCGCGAGTTGAGACGGCACACGCAGGCCGTGTTCCGGGTCGATGCGAATTGCGGCTGGACCGCGGAAGAGGCGATTCGCAACTCCCATGAACTGAAACAGTTGAACGTGGAGTTCATCGAGCAGCCGTTGCCCGCTGATCGCTGGGAGGACATGAAGCGGGTCCGCGCCGAGTCCGCACTGCCCGTCATAGCCGACGAAAGCTGCATCCAGCCGCCCGACGTCGATCGCTGCCGGGGGTACTTTCACGGAATCAACATCAAGCTGGTCAAGTGCGGCGGGCTCACGCCCGCGCGTCGCATGATCCAGCGGGCCCGGCAACTGGGGCTGAAGGTCATGGTCGGCTGCATGACCGAATCCACGGTCGGCATATCGGCCATCGCCCAACTGCTGCCGATGCTGGACTACGTTGATATGGACGGAGCGCTGCTGCTGGCCGGCGACATCGCCGCCGGCGTGACCATCGAGCGAGGTGTGTGCCGTTATCCCGACGTGCCGGGTTGCGGCATCACGCTGACGGCTCCTGTTTCGTAATGCTGTTTGGAGCGGTTGTTCATGAAGATTGCAGAGTTGTTGAACAAGACGGCGATCCGGAGTCGATTTCACCGGCTGCTTTCGCATCGGGCCGTGAAGATCGTCGGCAGCCTGCTGGTCGTGTATCTCATCGTCGCTTATTCGGTGATGCCGCTGCTGTGGGAAGAGTACACGCACCACCGCCCGAGATTCGAAAACCAGCCCACGCTCACGCATACCGGAGCCGGAATCCCGGGCGACCCGCTGAACATCGGAGCGGCCGCCTCCGAGACGACATTGAAGCGCGCGATGCTTGATGCAGGCTGGTATCCCGCGGACCCGCTGACACTGAGGAGCTGCGTCGATATCGCCGCCGACACGGTGCTGCGGCGGACCTATGACGAGGCGCCGGTGAGCAACCTGTTTCTGTTCGGGAGACGCGAGGACCTGGCTTTCGAGAAGCCCGTGGGGCACGATCCGCGACGGCGGCACCACGTTCGGTTCTGGAAAGTACCTCAGGCCGATCTCTCGGGCCGGCCGGTATGGATCGGGGCCGTGACCTTCGATGAAAGAGTCGGGCTGAGCCATACCACCGGTCAGATAACGCACCATATCAGCGGCGATATCGATGCCGAGCGGGACAGCCTGGTTGCCGATCTCCACCGGACTCCGTACCTGCGCGACAACTACTTAGTGCCCGGCTTCCAGCCCAAGCTCGAAGGCAGGAACGGCGGCGGCGATCAATGGCACACCGATGGCAATTTGGCCGTTGTGATTCTGCAATAGCCCGCAGGCTGCGGTCGGTCGGCAGAGCGAAAGGATGAGTTGACCAATTCGTTCGAGTGCCACCGGCTCTGCCAGTGTTCTGCATCGATCGTCGGACACTGACTTGATTTGTCAGAAGTCCAATTCAAGAGGTTTGGTCCTGAGTGCTGCCCGACAACACTGGCAGAGCCAGTGGCACGCCGACCGGATTCACAGCCAACAATCAGGCGACGTCACTCCATTCGGTTGCGGAAATACTCCGGTTGCTCACAAGCAGCTGACGAATTGTCCAGGTAATCTGTTCGCTCTGCCTCAGTTGCCTTGATGCGCCGCGGACGCGATGCGGTCCCAGGCGCGCTGCACGTGCGACAGTTCAGTGTTCGTCTGGCCGATCGACATGCGCAGCGTGAGTCGCCCGTCGAGCTTCGTGTGCGTCAGGTAAAGCTCCCCGGACTGGTTCAAGCGATCCATGATCCGCTGATTCACCTCGTCGCCGCCGCGATGCCGGAAGCAGACGAGATTGAGAACCACCGGCGCCGCGATTTCGAAATCGTCGCTGGCCTCGACCCAGGACGCGAACTGGCGGGCCAGGCTCACGTGATAACGCACCATGCTCCGAAGTCCGTCGAGACCGAAGTAACGGAGCACGAACCACAGTTTGAGCGAACGGAACCGGCGCCCCAGCGGGATCTGCCAGTCCCGATAGTCGATCACGGCTCCCGATTCGGTCGCCTTGTTCTTCAAATACTCGGGCAGGATGCTGAGCGTCTTGATCAGCGAGGTGCGGTCGGCCACGAAGAAACAGTCGCAGTCGAAATTGACGAGCATCCACTTGTGCGGGTTGAAGCAGTAGCTGTCCGCCCACTCGAGACCCTGCAGGATCGTGCGGAATTCCGGACAGATCGCGGCCGTTCCCGCCATGGCTCCGTCCACGTGCAGCCAGAGTCCGTGCTTCCGGCAGATCGGGCCGATTTCCGGGAGCGGATCAACGGCTCCGGTCGAAGTGGTGCCGACCGCTGCGCAGACGAAGCAGGGTGTCTTGCCGGCGGCCAGATCGCTTTCGATCGCGGCCTGCAGGGCATCCGGCCGCATGCGAAACTGATCGTCCAGTTCGATCAGTCGCAGATTGTCGGCGCCAAGGCCCGAGATCATCATGGCCTTTTCGATCGAAGAATGCGCCTGCGACGAGGCGTATGCGGTCAGCGGGCGATCAATGCCCGTGCGGTTCGACTGAAAACCGGTCGCCCGCTCTCGCGCGGCGAGCAACGCGCAAAGCGACGCGCTGGACGCGGAATCCTGAATGACTCCGCCGCCCGCTCCCGTCGAACGAAAACTCCCCGGCAGTCCCATGGCTTCAACCAGCCAATCCAGCACCAGAGTTTCCAGTTCCGTGCACGCGGGAGACGTGGACCAGAGCATGCCCTGAATGCCGAGGCCGGACGCGATGAGGTCGCCCAGGATCGACGGCCCCGAGTTGTTCGACGGATAGTACGCGAAGAAATTCGGCGATTGCCAGTGCGTGATGCCGGGCAACAGGATCTCGTTGACATCCGCGAGCATCTTGTCGAACGGCTCGTTGTGAAGAGGCGGCGAAGCGGGCAGACGTCTGCGTATGTCTCCCGATTCAACCTGCGAGAGGACCGGGTACTTTTCCACGTTTTCCAGGTAATCCGCGATCCAATCCACGACCTGCCGGCCGTGCTTGCGAAAATCGTCAGGGGTCACGTTCTGTCCTTCTCCAGCGTAAATCGGTTCAAGGTCCATGCCGCCGGTTCCATTGCGGATGAACCCTGCGAAGCCTCCAGCATCTGGAGCATTATCTTACCGTCTTTTGGGCACGCACGTTTCCTCATTGCGCCACGGCTTCCAGCACCCTGGTTTCAAAGGGCTCCAGCTCGAACGTGTGTTTCTCCGAGGCGCCTATCGTCAATTTCGGTTTGCCGATATCGGCCTTCCAGGGCGAGGCGAGTACGTAGACACTCGGCTTGCACTCGAATGCCTCGGCCAGGTCCAGTGTGATGGACTGGCTCCTGCCGACCGGGTTGCGCAAGGCCAGGATCCCCTTGCGGGGCGCCCAGGAAGCGTAGCCGTACGTCTCACCCTTGCCCGGATCGCCGCCGATCCAGTGGCTGTCGATCAGCACATCGTTGTGCTCGCGGGCCCATCGCATGGCTTCGGCCAGCACGTCCCATCCAGCTTCCTTCATCAAGGCCGGCGTCATGTACAATTCGAGACACTGAGTGCCGCCGGCAAAGGCCATGCGGATTTCGTCGGCCAGATCCTTTGTGTCGTAGTTCATTTCCCTGGCCGTACCTCGCTGAGCGTACACGACGCTGCAGATCATCAACGAGTTCAACGGATACCACGGGGCGCGCCGCGCGATCATGCGGTAGGTCGTCATGTCCCGATAGGTGATCGACCGCTCGCGCACCGACCCCTCGCCGAAGAAACCGACGTCGTCGCCATTCCGCCAGATCGAGTCGCCGTGCCAGAGCCAGTAAGGAGACGGCCACGTGCCGGTGGTGATATTGACGAACACATCGGGCCGCGCCGCGCGAAGGTCGTGGATCAGCCGGAGCAGAGCCGCAACGTCCGGCGCGAATTGATCGCCTGCGCCGGCCGAACCGACACCGCGGGCAATCCCGTCGAACTTGAAGTAGTTGCAGTCGTAATCGCGGATCATGCCGAGGCAGGCGTCTCGGTACCGCGCGTAGTACACAGGACCGGCCAGCGAGAAACCGTTCTCGTTGGTTTCAAACCCCTGGCTCTTTCCGTACTGCATCCGCTCTTCTTTCGCCTGGCCGTAGCCACCCCACGGAGACAGCCAGACGCCCAGACCCGACTGGCACGCCCGGGCCGCGTCGCGCAGCGGAGTGAACCCCCCGGGGAAACCCGAATGAAACTTCCACAGCGTGCGATTGTCGTCCCAGCCATCGTCGAAACAGAACGAGTCGAGCGACACGCCGCGCTGGCGCGTGAGCGAATCGGCGAATGATCGAATCACGTCGAGGCACTCCGCCTCGTTCATCTTCCGGTCGCCCCACGCGATATCCCACCACGAGTTGTAATGCACGAATAGACGGTACGGGCGTGCCCGCTCGCGTTCGACGTAGTACAAGAATCCCCGCCGCTGCTGCTCAAGGGGAACTGCGCCGATGGCTGCCGTGGTCCGCCAATCGGAATTGCCGGCCGGGGCATCGCAACGCACGGAACAGGTGACCTTTCCTTCCGAAATGACATTGCGAGCCAGAGGATCTTCCGCGGCCAGGAAGATGCCTTTCGCCTCGACCGGGGAACCATCGACTTCTCCGACTGCCACGGCACCTTCGAGCGGCGTGTCGAAGTGGACCACTGCGGCGATCTGCTTCCGCGACGATTCGTCCGCGATGCATATCTCCTGCACCGCGTAGTTGGCGTTGTCGCGGAGCGAGACTTTCCAGGCAATCGCCAGCGCGGGATCGGTCATCTTCAATTGCACGGAAGCCTGCCACCCCGCGTATCGTTCACTCAACCGCGATGCCTGAGGATTGCCTTCGCACCGCTGCAGTGCCACGGGGCCGGCAACCGTCATGTCGGCTGCGCAGACAGTACGTCCGTCGGACAGTCGAAGCGTCACCATCGGACTGCTTAACGTGCGAAGAGCCGGAGCAAGCCGGTTTTCGACTTCGACGAGCCTCAGGATGCGCGGTGAAAGGTCCCAGCGGATCTGCAGCACGTGATTGGAGAGCGTCAGCAAGTTGTCCCGCAATTCAGCCCGGGATGCTCCGGGAGGAGTCCCCGGAAATTCCATCGCCAACGAGGCCGGGACCGGTATGAAAGCCGCCAGAAGCACCATCGCGAGATACCAGAATCCGCATCGCTGCATTCTTCGGTCGGTCATGGCGTCACCCTCTGTGCGAGTCGCAGGAACTCCATGATCGTAAGTGTTCCATCGCCGGTTGCCTACTTGTGATTCGGATCGTCGCAACCGCGTGCCTTCTTCGCGACGTCCAGCGGCCAACGGCCTGTCGCCTTGATTCGGCCAACGGCAGACGGGATGATGGCCCTCGCAACCTAATCGAATCTCTCGAGTTGGTTTTGGGCGCTGCCCGCCAGATTCATCGGACTTGGCTAGAGTGGCTTCTCGCGTTTCGGGAATTGACCATGAAAATCGACTTCGGACTCCAAGCGGCGGATCTCGATCGGGATATCGATCGCATGTGGCAGCTTTCGGCCCGCAAGATCCGCTCGCTCGAGCAATCGTATCCTCCGGAACTCGGCGCTCCGGTGTTTACTGTCTCGGGACGTTACACCGCCAAAGGCTGGACGGATTGGACGCAGGGATTTCAATTCGGCGCCGAGATCCTTCAATTCGACGCCACGGGGGAATCCGAGTTTCTGGAACTTGGCCGCGAGCACACGATGCGACACATGGCTTCGCATTTGACGCACGTGGGTGTTCACGACCACGGCTTCAACAATGTCAGCACGTATGGCAACCTCCGCCGGTTGATGCTTGAGGGACGAATCGAACTCAATTCGCGGGAACTGGATTGTTACGAACTGGCGTTGAAAGTGAGCGGAGCAGTTCAGGCGTCGCGATGGAGCACCACGGTCGACGGCGACGGGTACATCTGTTCGTTCAACGGTCCGCATTCGCTTTTCTGCGACACCATCCGTTCGCTGCGGTCGCTTGCCATGTCGCACCAGTTGGGGCACCGGTTTCTCGGCGAGAATGATCAGCACATCAATCTGCTTGACCGGTTGCTGCAGCACGCAAGAACGACGGCCCGCTGGAACGTGTTCTATGGCGAGCAGCGGGATGCTTATGACGTGCGGGGCCGAGTTGCGCATGAGAGCATTTTCAACGTCAACGACGGACGTTATCGATGTCCGAGCACTCAGCAGGGGTATTCGCCGTTCAGCACGTGGACTCGCGGACTGGCCTGGATCATGGCCGGATACAGCGAAGAACTGGAGTGGCTCGCCACGCGCTCGGACGAGGAACTCGCGCCGCTGGGCGGTCGCGATGCCAACGAGCAGATCATGCGCCGCGCGGCGGAGGCGGCATGCGATTTCTATATCGAGAACACGCCGCTCGATGGAATTCCGTATTGGGATACCGGCGCTCCGGGCCTGGTGCACCTGGGAGATTATCTTCTCCGGCCGGCCGATCCGTTCAATGATCATGAGCCGGTCGACAGTTCCGCAGCCGCGATCGCCGCACAGGGGTTGGTGCGATTCGGGCAGTACCTTGCGCAGCAGAAGATCGGGGACGGAGAGCGTTATTATCAAGCCGGACTGACGGTGCTGCGGACGCTGCTCCGATCGCCTTACCTGAGTGAAGCGGATGACCACCAGGGGTTGTTGCTGCACACGGTCTATCACCGGCCGCGCGGCTGGGACCATGTGCCGCCCGGGGCCAAAGTCCCCTGCGGCGAGTCGTGCATGTGGGGGGACTATCACCTGCGCGAAGCCGCGAACTACGTGATGCGACTGACGCGGCGGATGCCCTACTTCACGTTCTTCGGTCCAGTGACCCGGCACGACGGCTGATCGAAAAGGAACGGTGTGGCACGGCCCGCTTGCCGTGTGTATTGAATTACTGAACGACGGAAATGACCGAACCCACGGGCGGACCAGCCTATAGGTTTTGCTCCTTCCGGGTGCCACGGGTGGCTTGTCCACCCGTGTGACACCGACGACCCTCACATCGAACCGGCATCTGCATTTCGGCTCTCGTCTCTCCTCGCTCAGCTCTCGTGTCCCCTGCGTTACAACGCGTTCCGCTGGAGCGAACCGATTCGGCGCGTCCGGATGAATATGGCCTTCGGCCAAACGTATGATTCCGTGCGTCATCCTGGGGCGTCGCCGACTTCGTCGGCTCAGCCCCAGGCTACGATGAAGGAAGGCCCTTGGCCTTCAATTGACGTATTGAAATGAGTTTCAACGGACGTGCGATACGGATGTCGCATGCAAGGAATTGCAGGATGTTTGAACGCGGGTGGACAAGCCACCCATGACACCCAAGACAGAGGGACTGACCTGCAAGTGGCATTCATTCTGGTGTGCCCCCGCTCGCCGAAGATGTTCCTCATTGCGCAATCGCACGATCAAGTTGGCCGGGCCGAGCCGAACCGCTGCGCGAACTGCGCGTTTTCGAGCGGCTGGTCGCTGTACCGATCGTAGATGCCGACAATCACCCCGTCCTTCGGCTTGATCGACCCGTAGGTCTTGCGGAACGCGTCCTCGACCCATTCGGGCCTTTCCGAAAGACGGCCTGCTGCGAGGATCTTGAAAGCCAGACAAGGCCGCTTGGTCTGCTGGATCGCCTTGAACATGCGCGGCGGATCCCCGGGCAGGTAGACTTCGCCGTCCGGAATGGGAGCCTGGCCAAGCAGTTTTTCCAGAGCTTCGCGGCTCCGGTGACGTTCGTAAATGCAGGTCATGTAGTAGTCGACGTCCCAGCCCTTCGACTCGACAGTGTCCACCACATCGGGCATGTGTGTCGATACACCGACGAGCATGCCGCTGTCGCGCACCCGCTTCAGGTAGTCCTGCATCGAGTCGATCTTCCCGGACTTGAACAGGTGGTCCGTGGTCTCGCCGTGATGAGCGACGCCGATGCATCCGCCGCGAGCCAGATCGTCGATCGGCTGCGAGTCCCCCGATGCGATGGCCAGGAAGTGCATCTTGCCGCCTTCGGCCGTGAAGCGGCGGTACAGGTCGAGGTTACCGGGGCCGGACTGCCAGCAGTTGATGCCGACTTCCTGGCATCGGCGAAGCGTCTTCAGGATCTGCTCGGGTGTGTAGTACTCGCGCATCTGCCGATTCACGAAAACCGACAGGTGCGATCCGGCGTTGAACGGATTGGCTCCGCAGACGAGGCGGGAAACCGAGTGTTTCCCGAGCTGGATCTGGGGCAGCGTTGCGGCTTGATGCTCAGCGGCCACGCCCGCAAGTGCCGATCGCGCGGCAAGCATGGCCGCGGGAAGGACGCTCACCGCCTTGAGAAACGTCCTTCTTCCGGAATCGTGCGCGTCGTTGGTTTCTGGTCGCTGCATCGCTCGCTCCTTTGGCACAGACCGCCCCGAAAACGCATCGAACCGCCATCATAGGACGCGGATCGCAGGGTGTAAATCGACAGAAAACTGAGAGCCGGTTTGTGAAAAACCGTGCATTGAACAACAACTCCGGCTGCGCCCCACTGTTTGGAGGTCGTGCGGTTCAGAAGCGATTGCACCGTCATGATTCCTGCTTCACACTCCCTCTGGGAGAGTCGGGCCGAAGGCCCGGAGAGGGCTACCTCGCCGCTAGTCGTAGAATGCACTTCTGGTTCGGAAGACCCTCCCCGACCGCTGCGCGGCCGACCCTCCGCGAGCGGGCGGGTGAAGTTGATCTCCGGCCCGCGCGGATTGAGGCACTCGGCCAGGGTCCTTTTCAATAATCTCCCGCGATGGACGAACGCACAGATCGGGAGTTGGGCTGCGGAATCGCGGGCCGCTGGCTGGGCAATTGCCGATTCCGCCGTCTAGAATGTGGTGGCAATTCTTAACCAGTTCAGAGGGGTTTCTCTGCAATTCCGTCGGCGGGCGCCTGCCGCAAACGATGCAAGGAGCATTTTATGGTTAAAGGTCTGTTGGTCGTGTTGATCGTCATCGTTGTTCTGGTAGCGATGTTGGCGTTGTTCGCGATCGGAATCTACAACTCGCTCGTTGCGCTGCGGAACCGGTACAAGAACGCATTCGCGCAGATCGACGTCCAGTTGAAGCGGCGCTACGACCTCATTCCTAACCTGGTCGAAACGGCCAAGGGGTACATCAAGCACGAACGCGAGACGCTGGAAGCCGTTATCGCCGCCCGTAATTCGGCGTATAAAGCCGGCCAGCAGGCGGCCGCCAATCCGGGGCAGCCCAAGGCGATGCACGACCTGTCCAATGCGGAATCGCAACTGGGAGGGGCGATCGGCCGCTTGTTCGCCGTTGCCGAATCGTATCCCGATCTCAAGGCCAACCAGAACATGCTTGCCCTCCAGGAAGAGCTGAGCTCGACCGAGAACAAGATCGCGTTTTCGCGCCAGGCGTTCAACGACGCGGTCATGACCTACAACACTCGCCGCGAACAGTTCCCCGCGGTCATCTTCGCCGGGATGTTCGGATTCCTGCCCGCCGAGTTGTTCGAAGTTAAGGAAGAACGGGAACGCGAAGCGCCTCAGGTCAAGTTCTGACCGGCCCGGTTTGTGAGCTGTCCGACTCTTGGGCTGCCGGTCGAGATCCGTAAAACGATGCCTTGCTGAAGGAACCCCATGGACTTCTTTCAACATCAGGACGAGGCGCGACGAAAGACGTGGCTGCTGCTCTTCTATTTCGCGCTGGCCGTTCTGGCGATGATCGTCGGATTGTACGTGATCCTGTTCACCGTGCTGGGCGGCATGGACCATGTCACTCGCGCCGGCGGCTCGGGCCTATGGAAACCTGAATTGCTGCTCATTTCCGCGGCCGCTGTGTGCGGTGTCGTTTTCGTGGGAATGATGTACAAGACCTTCGAATTGCGGGGAGGCGGCGAGGCGCTGGCCGTGAGTCTTGGCGGCCGGCGTCTGAATCCGGACACGATCGATCTTCGAGAACGGCGGCTCCTGAATGTGGTCGAGGAAATGGCGCTCGCTTCGGGCGTTCCGGTTCCGCCGGTCTTTGTGATGGACCACGAACAGGGCATCAACGCCTTTGCCGCAGGCTTCACGCCCGGCGATGCGGTGATCGGAGTGAACCGGGGGACCCTCGATTACCTGTCGCGCGACGAACTGCAGGGCGTGATCGCGCACGAGTTCAGCCACATACTCAATGGCGACATGCGGCTGAACCTGCGGCTGATCGGTCTGCTGCACGGCATCCTGCTGCTGGCGGTCATCGGCTATTACATCGCCCGGTTCGGGGGCAGTTCGAACAGCTCGAGCAGTTCCCGCGACTCCAACAAGTCGAGTGGCGGCCAGATCGTGATCATCGGTCTGGGATTGTACGTCTTGGGATATGCGGGCCTGTTTTTCGCGAGGCTGATCAAAGCCGCCGTGTCGCGGCAACGCGAATACCTGGCCGACGCATCCGCCGTGCAGTTCACCCGTAATCCCGACGGGATCGGCGGTGCGCTGAAGAAGATCGGCGGTGTCGCCGGGGGATCAATTCTTGCGACGCCCGAGGCCGAATCCGCCAGCCACATGTTTTTCGGCAACGCGATTCGCGGGCTCTGGTTTCCCGGCTTTGCCACTCATCCGCCGCTGGTCGAACGGATTCGCCGTATCGATCCGCAGTTCGACGGCGCGTTCCCGCACGTTGAAGTGCAGCCGCTGGAGGAGCCTCGCCCGGCCAAACGTGTTTCTGCTCGGCCTTCCGCGGTGCCGGTCCTCCCCATACCCCTGCCGGGCATGCCCGGGGCAGACGCGATGGGAGTAACGGGAACGGGGCGGGTTGCGGTGGACTCCGCTTCGTTCGTCGCATCGTTCGGCGCGCCCACGGCATCGCACGTCGATCACGCCCAGGAACTGATGAAATCGCTGCCGAAGGAGCTTGACAGCGCGGTTCGCGAGACGTTTTCCGCGCGGGCCGTGGTGCTGGCGATGCTGCTGGACGACGAGACCGGAGTCCGCGCGCAGCAGCTGGCGGCGATCGAAAAGCGGCTGGGAGCGTCGACGCGACAGGCCACGGAACGGTTGGCGCCCTTCGTCGCGGCGCGCGGAGCATCCGGGCGTTTGCCGCTGGTTGAACTGGTGCAAAGCACGCTGCGCCAATTGTCAGTGCAGCAGTACCGTGACTTCCGTGATACGGTGATCGAGATGGCCCAGGCCGACCGCAAAGTCAGTTTCTTCGAGTTCACGCTGCAGCGCAGCTGCCTGCTGCGGCTCGACCGCTATTTCTTTAGCACGCCCCCCGTCAAGATATTGTATCTGTCACTCAACGGGCTGCTGCCGGAGTTGGGGCTGCTCCTTTCGGCGATTGCTCATGTCGGCTCGCAGGATGAGCGACAGAAGGCCGCGGCATTCGACCGCGGCGCCCGCACGCTGGGCGCGGGCGGTGGCCTGGAACTTCGGCCTGTCGCGGAATGCAATCTTCGAGCACTGGGGGCCGCATTGGAGAAGCTCACGCAAAGTGCTCCCGCAATCAAGAGGCGGTTTCTCACGGCTGCAC
The DNA here is from genome assembly GCA_903863885.1 of uncultured Planctomycetaceae bacterium. Lineage (GTDB taxonomy): Bacteria > Planctomycetota > Planctomycetia > Pirellulales > Pirellulaceae > CAIPEB01. The sequence goes on from CAIPEB010000385.1 coordinate 21,989, forward strand.
TCGAAGTGGTTTCCACCGACGGCCATGTCACGGCGGGTGAAGCCGAATTGCTGCGCGCTCTGGCCGATTCGCTGGAATGTCCGCTTCCGCCACTGTTCGCAGGGCCGATCGTCGAGGCCGAGACGGTAGATTCATAGCCGTCTGCCTGGGAATCGGGCGAGAGGAAGAGTAAGTTCTGTTTGTCAAATATCAGATCACTCCTGAACAAAGGCTTCATAGATGTCACATGCCAATCGGCGGCAGTTTCTTCGGACATCCCTCGTGCTCGGTTCGGCCGTCGCATCCATGCGGCCGCTCGGATCGCTTGCGGCTTTGGCGGATAAGCCCGGCAGCAAGATGCAGCTGGGGTTCTGTACCTACCTTTGGGGACAGGACTGGGATCTGCCGACGCTGATCGCCAATTGCGAAAAAGCGGGCGTGCTCGGAGTCGAGACCCGCACCGAGCACAAACACGGGGTCGAGCCGTCGTTGAACGCGCAGCAGCGGGCCGAGGTGCGCAAGCGATTCACCGACAGCAAGGTCAAGTTTCTCGGACCGGGCTCGAACGAGGCGTTTCATTACGCCGAGGCGGCCCAACTCGAAAAGTCCATCGCCCGCGCGAAAGAGTTCGTAAAGCTGAGCCACGATTGCGGCGGCACCGGCGTCAAAGTCAAGCCGAACGATCTGCCGAAGGGCGTGCCCGTCGAGAAGACGGTTGCACAGATCGGGAAAGCGCTGAACGAAGTGGGCAAGTTCGCTGCGGAATTCGGCCAGGAGATACGTCTCGAGGTGCACGGCGGATGCGCGCAGCTGCCGGTCATGAAACAGATCATGGACCACGTTGATCAGCCCAACGTGGGGCTCTGCTGGAACTGCAACGGCGAAGATCTGCAGGGCGAAGGCCTGGCGAGCAATTTCAACCTGGTCAAGAACCGACTTGGCGGGACGGCGCACATTCGGGAATTGAACGTCGGCGATTATCCGTACCAGCAACTCTTCGATCTGCTCACCCGCATGGACTATGCCGGATGGGTATTGCTTGAGTGCCGAACGAAACAGGACGATCGCGTCGCCGCGATGCAGGAGCAGAAGGCGCTGTTCGCTCAGATGATCGCCAAAGCACAGGCGGGCCTATAGGCGGGCGCCGGCGTTCGCCGGGGAACGAATTGCCATGCGTCGATCTTCGGATATCGCGCTCTATCTCCTGGGACTGACGCCTTGAACCGAATCGTTTTCCAGTTCGTTTTCTAGCGTTGCTGCAGAACGTACGAGTGATCGGCAGCCAGGTTTTCGAAGACCTGGGTGGCGCCGCCGGGCCATCGCACTTCAACGCGATCGATCCGTTGCGACTTGCCGATGCCGAAATGCAGTTGCATGCCGAAGTGACTTTGATAACTGCGGCCGCTATGCACCTCGGCGACCTGCCAGTGTCCTTCGGACTGGACTCGCACTCGCGCCCCGACGGCGTCGCGGTTGCTGATAGTTCCGATCAGTCGCAACTGAACCCAGTGATTCGTCGTTTCCGTGTCATTGCGCATCGCGGTGACGGGGCCGTTGGCATTCAGGACCACTCCGTCGCAATCGCCGTCGTTATCCAGATCTCCGAACGCAACGCCCCGGCTGCTCTCGACCACGGCCAGCGCGCTGCCGCACTGCGTCGAGACATCCAGGAACCTGCCTCGGCCGTCATTCATCAGGAGGATGTTCGGCACCTTCACCGCCGTGCGATCGTCGATGTAGCGGATGTTGTCCATGAAGTGCCCGCAGGCGATGAACAGGTCGCGATCGCCGTCGGCGTCGAAGTCGATGAAGCCGTTGCCCCAGGTCACGTGCGGATAAGCGCTGCGGCCAGCGCCGGTCGAGTTGGTCACGTCTTGAAACGAACCGTTGCCCAGATTGCGAAACAGCACCGGCATTTCGGCCGAGAAATCAGTCACAAACAGATCGAGGCGGCCGTCGTTGTCATAGTCCCCGCAGTCGGCTCCCATGCTCGAAACCGTGCGACCCATGTAGTTGTAGGCGACTCCGGCCAACTCGCCCGTCTCGGTGAAATTCCCGCGTCCGTCGTTCTGAAACAGGAAGTTCGGCTTGGCATCGTTGCACACGAAGACGTCCGGATCTCCGTCGTCGTCGTAGTCGAAGGAGACCGTTCCCATGCCGGGACCTGCCACCGAACCGACGCCGGAGGATTCCGTGACATCCGTGAATGTTCCGTCCGCATTGTTCCGAAACAGTTTGTCGGGAACCGGATGATAGTCATTCGGTCCCGGATGAAACTGGTGCGTGCCGATCATCCGGACAATGTGCTTCTCGTAAGTGAAATCGACGTAATTCGCGGCATACAGGTCCAGATCTCCGTCGGCGTCCATGTCGAGAAAGCACGCACCTGCGCCGACGTGCTCGCCGTAGTTCACTCCGGCCGCATCGCCGCCGCGGCTGAATGTCCCGTCGCCGTTGTTCACGAACAGCACGTTGGGGCCGAAGTTGTTGAGGTACAGATCCTCGTCGCCGTCGTTATCGAAGTCGGCTGCGGTGACCCCCAGTCCGTAACCTGCGTCTGCAACACCCGCGTCAAGCGACACGTCCGTGAAAGTCCAGTCGCCGTTGTTCCGGTAAAGCGCGTTGCGCGGAGGAACCTCGACCTTGGTTCCCTTGAGCGGTGTGCCGTTGAGCAGATAGATGTCGAGTTGCCCGTCGTTGTCGTAATCCAGCATCGCCAGGCCCGCGACCACGGATTCGACGATGTACCGCTGGCCGCTGCCGCCGTCGGTGTGGCGAAACGCGATCTTCGTTTGCGAGGTGACGTCGGTCAGGCGAATCGAACACGGGGCGGGCGCCTTGGTCTGACCCGTTTGCGAAACGAGCATCAACAACATCGCGACGAGTTCGCAGCCCATGCAAGTGCTCACCGACCGGGGACCGGGGAAGTTCGATCAAGGCTTGGGTGAATCGGACATCAGCTGTTGAATCATCGAGTCGGCCTGGGCGGCGGTCGTTTCGTCTCCCATGGCGCGGCTGGATTCCGCGAGTACGCCGCAGGCACGCAGGGCCTCGGTGCGGTCCATTGCCTGCTGTTTCAGAGCGGACTCCGCAAACCACTTCGCCTGCTTGAAATCGCCGCCCCGAAAATACAGCTGCGCGAGCGATACGTATCCGATGGCCAGGTCGGGCCGCATCGAAACGACCTGCTTCGATGCGGATTCCGCGAGTGCCAGGTCGCCCGTTTCGCTCGCCAAACTGGCGAGGTTAATGTAATGCCGCACTTCGGCCGGTTCGATTTCCGTGAGTCGGCGCTGCGCAAGCAGCGCGTCGGCGATCCGTCCCGATTTCCGCAGAAATGTCACGAATTCGCCGCAAACAACCGGGTTCTGCGGGTCCAGCGACATCGATCGCATCAGCAGCCGCTCGGCCTCTGCCGGGGCTCCCTGGCGCTCGTACACGGCCGCAATGCGCCCCGTCGCAGCGACGGCGATGTTTCTCAGCTCCGCATCGTATCGGGATTGAAAGGGCTTCTCCGACGCTGAACTCTGCTGGGCCTTTCTGGCCGCGAATTCCTGGCGGTGCTTGGCCGCATCTTCGGTCTTGCCCTGCGCCGCGCAAGCGCTGGCCAGAGAGAAGTAGACCGTATCCGATTTCTCCCCGCAGTCCTTGGCCGTCGTCAGGCTCTTTTCCGCCTCAGGAAACCGTTGTCTCTGCAGTTGGACCTGGCCGAGCTGCAGCCAGTTCGGAGCGGACTTGGGAAACGCGGCCAGTCCCTGCTGTGCAACCGCCTCTGCCTCCTCCAATTCGCTCAGCTTGATCAGAGCGGCAGTGAGTTCGTAGTAGATCTCAGGAGACGAGCAACCGGCCGCGAGACCCTTCCGCAAGGCGACCTTGGCTTCTTCGTCGTTACCCAGCTCCATGGCGGCCCGCGCGAAGCCGACGTAGGGGCCCGCATGTTTCGGGTCCAATTCAATGCACTGGCGCCACAGATCGACGGCTTCCTGGGTCTGTTGCAGATCCATATCCAGAAGAGCCACTGCATGAATGGCGGCCGGCAATTCGGGATACCGTTTCAGCAGGTCCTGCCCCGATTTCTTGAGTTCGTTTCGCAATTCACCCGCTTCAAAAGTCGCCGGAGTGGCGGGCAGCACGATGGTCGGCTTGGGGATTTCCGGCGACTTCTCAGCATCGGCAATTCCCGAATCCATTCGCTCGTCCACGGGCGCAGGTGGGCGCAGGCCCATTACGATGGCGACCGCCACCGCGGTCACGCAGCAGAAGATCAGGAGCCGTTTGTAATGACGCCATCGTGAGGGCGCCGCTGTCGCGTCAGTTCCCGATGCGGGGACTGTCGGCCTGTCACGATGTCGCAGCCTGCGTTTGCTCATGTTTCACGCAATCGTCCATGTTCGAGTCCGCCGCGTTGGTTCCCCGCTCGGATTCGTACGCGTGCTCAAGTCCCGATGGGTTGTTCCGCCGAAGTCCTACTCGGTGTTCCCCTCGACCAGGTTCACGCACCTGTCGACTGTTCCAATAGAAAAGGATTCGCGGCGGCCTCCGAGCCATTGTACCTCGACCTTGTCAATCCGGTTGACGGCGCCAAGCCCGAAGTGCAAACGCGATCCGAAATGGCTCTGGTAGGCGCGGCCGCTGTGGACTTCCGCGACCTGTGCGGAAGCTCCGCAAACAACCCGCACTCGCGCGCCGACGCCGTCCCGATTTGCGGTGCGTCCGACCAGGCGAAGTTCGATCCAGTGGTTTGTGGTGCGGGTATCGTTCCGCAGCAGGTTCGATCGGGCGTTCGCATTGAGTATTGAGACGTCGACATCGCCGTCGTTGTCGAAATCGTCGAAGGCCGCGCCGCGGCTGCTCTCGACGACCGCCATGCCGCCGCCGCACTGGCCGGTGACGTCGACAAACTTCTTTCCGCCGGCGTTCCACAACAGGATGTTCGGCGTCCGATACGAAGTCCGCGTGTCGAATTCCCGAATGTTCTCCAGAAAATGGCCGCACGCGATGAACGCGTCACGTCTGCCGTCGTTGTCAAAATCGACCAATCCCACGCCCCACTTGGTATGCGGGAACGCGGTGCGGCCGACGCCGGTGGCCCGGGACGCGTCGATGAATGTCCCGTTTCCCTGATTGTGGTAAAGCACGGGAAACTGCGCCGTGTAGTCCGTCATCAGCAGGTCGAGGTGGCCGTCGTTGTCGAAGTCTCCGCAGTCGGCACCCATGCCTCCGTTAACGTTGCCGTGGAAGTCGTAGGCCAGGCCGGCTTCGGACGCGGCTTCGCTGAAGTGGCCGCGGCCGTCGTTACGAAAAAAGAAGTTCGGCGCGTTGTCGTTGCATACGAAGATGTCCGTATCTCCATCCTCGTCCAGATCCGCGCACACGGTTCCCATGCTCGGTCCGGCCACGGAACCGATCCCCGATACACCGCTGATGTCCGTGAACGTGCCGTCCCCGTTGTTGCGGAGCAGAGTGTCGGACTCCGGAGCGTAATCGCCCGGGCCGGGCGGATACGGAAAGGAACGTTTCACGACTTCCGCATGTCGGGCGTAGCTGAACGCCACATAATTCGCGGCATACAAGTCGAGATCTCCGTCTCCATCGATATCGAGGAAGCAGCAGCCCGCGCCGAATCTTTCGCCGCGCCCCACCCCGGCCTGTTCGGTGGCATCGCGGAATGTGCCGTCTCCGTTGTTGGAGTAGAGCGTGTTTCGCCCGTAGTTGCTGAGATACAGATCGATATCTCCATCGTTGTCGTAGTCCGCCGCTGCGACTCCCAGCGTGAAACGCAGTTCTCCCACACCGGCCGGGGCCGTAACGTCGGCGAAGGTACCATCGCCCAGGTTACGGTACATTGCGTTGGGCAACTCGCTCGGAATTGCCGTTCCCTGCAGCGGCGCTCCGTTGGAAAAGTAAATGTCCACCAGCCCGTCGCCATCGAAATCGGCAGTGGCCACACCGGCGACCATGAGTTCGACGAGGTACTTCTGTCCGCTGCCTCCGGCACTGTGCACGAAACGGATTCGGGACTGTTCGGTCGCATCGCTCAGGCGAATCGTCGAGCGCACGGGAGCGTCGCCTCCGGTCGCTTCGACAGCGGCGCCGAGCAGCAACCCGAAAATCGCGTATTGGAGGGGCGATATCCTCATGCGCTGCCGGTTGATGTGCTGACGGAAGAATCAGGATGAGTTCTGTTTGCTGAAGCTGAGACTGGCGATTCTAGATTTGCGACCGCGGACTGTCGAGTTGCACCATCACGTTGCTTAATCGGCGGGCGTCCTCAAGTCAGACGCGGATGACTCCGGCCTCGTTCATTTCCAGCCAGGCTGCCGCCAGGGATCCTCCGACGTCGATGCCGCGGCAAGCTTTCTCGATCACGGTGACCTCGAAACCGAGTCGCTTCGCGTCGAGGGCCGAATAGGCCACGCAGAAATCGGTTGCCAAGCCGACAATGCATAGTCGCATCAGGCCGCGCTCACGCAGGTATCCGGCCAGGCCGGTCGGAGTCCGGCGGTCGTTCTCGAAGAACGCCGAGTACGAGTCGATTTCGCGGTGGTATCCCTTGCGGATCACCAGCTCACAATGCGCGACATCCAGGTCGGGATGGAACCCGGCTCCCGCAGTCCCTTGAATACAGTGATCGGGCCACAGCACCTGCGGGCCGTAGGGCAGATTCACCTGTTCCAGCGGTTTCTTGCCGGGATGCGAGGAGGCGAACGACAGGTGATTCGCGCAGTGCCAGTCCTGGGTGAGTATCACGTGCGCGAACTGCCGCGAGAGCCTGTTGATAATTGGTACCACTTCGTCGCCGCCTGCGACCGCCAGGGCTCCATCGGGACAGAAGTCGTTCTGGATATCGACCACCAGCAGCACGCGGTTTTCAGTCGGCAGATGCGAGAGCAAATCGTCGGGCATTTCGGTGACCTTGCGATTGATTCATCCGGCACGCGGTTCGGGTGCTACGGGATATCGTGATGTTCAATAAAACGCCGGCCGGCGTCGGTCAAGGACTCGCCGCCGCGTTCGCCCCGCGGCCGATGCACGAGATTCATCGAGCGGAGATGGTCGAGGTAGTTGCCGAGCGTGGTGCGGCTCAACCGCGTTTGGCTGGCAAGCTCGTCCTGAAGCGTTGCCTTGTGGGAGCTTTTTCGCAGCAAGCGGAGGATATGCCACTCTCCCTCCCTGAGCTCGATCTTTGGAAACGACGACGAATCGGTGGGGCCCATCTCCGCCAGTTGTCTTGTCCACCATTGCGCCAGCTCCGAACCATATCGGATGATCAGCAAATCGGAATCCCCGGACTGCAAGCTCAACTCAACGCGTCCCGCGTCGGCATGTTCGAGCAATGCTCTCAGCCACAGCGGGTCCGTTCGGATGATTGAGCACTCGAGGCGGCCGGCGATGCCTTCAACGGCATCCATGAGTGCCTGCGCGACGTGCAGCATCTCCCGGTAGAGATCGTCCGAGGAAAGGCAAATCGATCGGATCTGCTCGAGTGGATCGGTCATTGACGTATTCTACCAACGAAAATCGCCCGGTCGAATTCCGGACGTCCCGCCGTTTTCGCTCCGCGGCCAAGCGGCTTGTAATCTGCCGGGCAAGAGGGCATTATTTGGCACACTCAGGCAGAGCGAAAGAACAAGGAAGGAGAATTCATGCGATCCGATTTGTCTCAACGAAACGCAGTCGGTAGACGTATCGTGCTGATCGGTTGCCTTACGCTCGCGGTCGCAGTGGCTTCGCACGCTGCTGAATTGCCGAAGAACCCGCCGGCTCCTGAGAAAATCGCCCTTTGGTCCGGGCCCGCTCCTGTGGGTGACGGGGGTTCCGAAGCGACCGGCGGAGTGATTACGTTGCATCGGCCCTCGCCCGAAAAGGCCAACGGGACGGCTGTCGTCATCTGTCCCGGGGGGGGCTACGGGGGGCTGGTTGTCGGGCCCGAGGGGCACGGCATCGCCGAGTGGCTGAACCAGCACGGCATCACCGGTATTGTCCTCGAATATCGGCTTCCGGCCGGCAGGCGGCTCGTGCCGCTGCTCGACGCTCAACGCGCCATTCGCACCGCAAGGGCAAAAGCCGCGGACTGGAAAATCGATCCGAAACGCATCGGCATCATGGGGTTCTCGGCCGGCGGGCATCTGGCTTCCACCGCAGGCACGCACTTCGACGCGGGCGACCCGAAAGCCGCTGATCCCGTTGATCGATTAAGTTGCCGGCCCGACTTCATGATCCTCGTTTATCCCGTGATCACGATGAACGAGCAGACCCACCGCGGCTCACAGTCGAATCTTCTCGGCCGCGATCCGACGCCCGATGTGCTCGCCTTCTTCTCAAATGAAAAGCAGGTGACCGACCAGACGCCGCCGGCATTCCTCGCCCACGCGCTGGATGACAGGGCGGTGCATCCCGACAACAGCCTGCGCTTCTACGAGGCGTTGCAGGCCCATCACGTGGCCGCGGAATACCTGCAGCTTCCCAGCGGCGGACACGGACTCAACGGCTATCGCGGCCCGATGTGGGATGCTTGGCAGACCAAATCGCTTGAGTGGCTGGCCGCGCAGAAACTCGTGCCCTGATTCGCGGCAGGCAATGCGAGATCGCACGCAGATCGTTGCGGGCGCCGGCAGTCACGCGGCAGCGGACGGCCGGCATGTAAGGGTGACACCGGTCACGGTTTGATCGCGTTGGCCGTCATGGGGCGATGGTATCGGTCGCGCAATGCCGGTTCGCGCAGCATGACCGCCTGCAGGAATCGAAAACTGTCGGCGAGGAAGCCCTCGTAGCCGGAGGCCTTGCCGTTCCAGTCGGTCCAGTCAATCCCCTGCCCGCCCGCATCGCAGACGCCGTTCTGGAACTTGCCCTGAGCCTGACGTTCGAGCATCGCTCTCAGAACCATGTCCGCCTTTTCGGGCTGCCCGACAACGTAGTGTGCGGCCATGAAGTGCAGGACCTGACCGGCTGTGATGCCGCCGTTCTGATACTGTCCGAAGGTATCCGTGCCGTCTTCGCGTTGAGCAATGCCGAGGCCGTCGGGCAGCAGGTAATCGCTGCGGTGCACGGGGACGAGCATCGGCGGAATCCCGAGATCGAACCGTTTGAAGCCCGCTTCGTCGATCTTTTTCCAGAGTCGCCCGAGAATGTCGCGGCCCTGTTCCGGAGACACCAGTCCGTACTCGATCGCCAGGCCGTTGACGATCGGCGTGGCATAGTCGTGCAATTCGCCGTCCTCGCTTCTCCACCAGGCAAGCCAGCCAGTGGCCGGGTTGAATAGTGCTTTTGCATAGCTTGCCTTCAGCCGATCGGCCAGTCCGCTGTAATACGCATGCTTGTCGGCGCGTCCCAGTCGGGCCTCCAGTTCGGCCAGGCAGCGGAACGCCCGGTAGATGATCGCGTTGGTGTAGCCGTCCTTGTGGCCGCAATTGAGAGCGTCGAACCATGCACAGGATCGCGCCGGTTGTTTCAGCGTGCCTCGGTTGCCGCTCTGAGTCGCCTCGATCATTCCGTCATTATCCACGTCGCGTTTCGCGAGAAACTCGGCGATGAACTCCAGTCGTTCGATGCGTCTGGCCAGCCAGTCACGGTCGCCCGTGGATTCGAAGTAGTCCCAGGCCGCGATGATCGGGCCGGCGTTCGCATCGAGGAAGTTCCCGTAATCCCAATAGCAGATCACTTCGCCTGTCGGTCGCGTGCGCTGGTCCAGCCAGAAATCGATCGTCCGGCGAACGAGCGAGGCCACGGAGATTTCCGGCGTGATCTGCGGAGTCCAGAGAGACTGATCCGCATAGAACCAAAGGGAGCAACTGGCCGGATCGCTGATCACGTTATTGCCCAGCAGGCCGGGGGGCGAACTGAAGGGCCTTGTCTGGTCGCCCCACTTGGCGCTTGGCTGAAAAATGCCGACCCATCCTCGACGCGCCGCTTCCCACATCGACTTGTCCGCGAGACCTTCCGGCGCCGGCAGCATGATCGGCGAGAGCTTCAGCGAACACGATGGGTTTGCTTTCGAAAGCGGCAGTTCCACGATGAGGTCGACGATCTTATCGGTTCGGCTTCCTTCGAGTCTCGCCTTCAGCCGCTGGCCTCCCGCCTCGGCAAACAGCATCTGGCCGAAATCCGGAGCGTTGATCACTGCGGGCAGAGTCAGCGTACCATCTTCATTCCAAACCGACGGCAGCACGGTCGTCGGCGTGACTCGCGGGTCGAAGGGGATGATCAACTCGATCAGGCCGTCTGCGTTCTTCGCATCGTTTTCCTGCGAGATCTGCATCGAAATCGCATCGGGCGCCGGTGCCACACTCCACGACAACTCGGTGCCAGGCGCAGCCAGACGGAAGATCGTGACGCCCGGTTTCGCATCGACCGAGCGGAGCGTTATTCCGTCGCCCGTCTTGCCCGGGTCGGCGGATTGCATTCGCAGTCGCATCGTGTGGGGCGTTCGCAACAGGTTCGATTCAACTCGCGAGCCCCCTTCGGTATCCCAACTCAGGCACGTGACTTCGGGACGTTGCTGGCTCACTTCGATGCGAATCTTCGCCGGGCCGGCGCCGGCCGCCGTGCAGCAGAAGACTCCGCATGCGAGCATCCCGACCAGCATGCCTGCCAAATGTCGATGCGATTCTGTGTTGGTCCGCACGCAAGTACCCTCCGAGCCGAGAATCGAGAATCGAACTACGCGGATCGTACCACATGCCATAGCGCGCCGCGCTCCCTATGACTGTGTGTTACGCCCTCGTGTGGCATGGCCTGCTTGCCGGTCGTGTGCACGATATTAATGAACGACCGACAACGGATGGCACGGACGATGCGGTTGTTTCGCGACGGGTTGGCCGGTGGTACGATGGTAAGCGACCTCGTCACACAAAGTGACTGACGGATCGCTATGTTGGACGGGTTCTCACCGGAAGAGCGGCAGCGAGGCCGCTGGTCCACAGTTCACACCTTTGCCCGCGTGCCGTAGTTCGGATGGCGAATTCCGAACGGCCAAGCCTGCAACTGGATTGCCGCCGGCGCAATCCCCTCAAGAAGATCAGGAGTCAAATTATGGACAGGCGAGAGTTCTTTAAGATGGGTGCTCAGGCCGCAGTGGCCGGCGCCGCCCTGTCGATACCCGCGGAGAAGATCAGCGCCGCCGATTCGTCCGCACCGGCAGCCGCGGCTGGAAAGCACGGCACGCCTGCGGTCCTTGCCAGTTTCACCGCTGATGACCACCGCAAGCGATTAGCGCACATCGGTATCTGCACGCAGAAGATCCGAAAGTGTCTTCGCAAGCATTTGATCACCGACTACCTGCCCGCTCAGTGTGTATACAACATGGGCGAGTACCCCAGTCGCACGCCTTGGGAGCCCGGCGAATACGACGAGCAGGAACTCGATCGCCTGAAGGCTCACGGCATTCAACTGATCCACGTGATGGACGAGTGGAACGACCGCTACGGACTCTTCGGAGGCAACAAGCTGACGTCGGTCAATCCGGAGGGATTTCGACGGTTCGTCAAGATGGTCCATGCTCGCGGACTGAAGATCCTCGCTTACGCATCGAGCGGCTATTTCGTCGGAACCGATCCGGACTATCGCAAGGAGTGGTCCCGCCCCGGCGACGCATTCGGCGGCTGGTGGGACTTGACGCGATGCGTGCCTTCAAGCCCCGGATGGCGGGCCTATTTCCTTCCTCGCATGGTTCAGATTCTCGAGGATTATGAAGTCGACGGTCTCTACAACGACTGGGGCTATGTTCCGAATGCGGACCGGCAGATCAAGGAAAATGCTCCGGACGAGATGCCCGTCTTTGAGGAAACACCGAAATACGACGGGGCGATGACCGACTTGCTGTATCTCATCTATTCCGAGATCAAGCGTCGCGGCGGCATTTACAAGATGCACGCGGACTTTTCCAACCAGCCGCTGACGGGCGGCCTGAAAGTCTACGACTATCTGTGGGTTGGCGAGAACGTGCAGAGTGTGGACGGGCTGCGTGAAGCGACCAAGAATCACGTGCCGTACGTGGTGCCCTGCATTCACGGTTCGCTGGCCAAAGTAGAGGGCGAAGGAGATCACTTCCTGCACGCCATTCCCTACATGCAATTCCCGTTGCTGCAGGGCGGCCGGCCGATGACCGGCGAGCGCGGCGTGATTCCGATTCCGCGATTGCCCGGCATCCGGGAGAACGGTTTTTACGAGGCCGCGTGGAAGTACTATCAGGAACACCCGAACGGCCCGTACATCTATGGCGGATGGGATCCGATTCCGCCGAACCCGCAGACGCGGCCCGCTCACGAGCGCTGGCTGAAGCAGTATCTGCCCATGGTCGAGGATGGGACGTGGGCGTTCCTTGAAGTTTCGGACTCGGATCTGTTCGCCGCGCCGCTGCCGAAAGACTGCGTCGCGTCGGTGTATGCCAATCGCGAAATGTACCTGGTGCTGGCCAACTACGGTCAGACTCCGCAGCAGATCGCGACTTCCGATGCGTATGTGCCGGCGGACAGCCCCGCCTCGGCGCCCGCCAGGCAATGGCAGCTCGAGAAGCGGACATTGAAGATTTTGCGTTATTCCGCGTGAAAGTCACTTACACGCCGGCGAGCGATTTGTGGAGAATAATGGGGCCGCAGGACTGACCCGTTCGTTGCGGCGCAGCGGCAAGACGGCCGCACGGCGCGGCGCACGAGCGGAAGGCGGCTCCTGAAAGTCATCCGTACGAGAGGAGAATACCATGAGTGCTGACAGAAGGTTTTCACGGCGCCGCTTGCTGAGGAACACGTTGAGTGTGGCCGCAGCCGGAGCAGTGGCGCCGGCGGTCTTTATATCGTGTGACGGGGCGGGTACGTCGCCCTCCGGGCAAGCCGGTCGCGTTGCGGTCAATGATCAGATCACGATCGGGATCATCGGTTGCGGGCGGCGCAACGGCCAACTGGCGATCGGCAAGGGCGGCCAGGGGGATCGTCCTGCCAACACCCGGATCGTCGCGGTGGCGGACTTCAACATACGACGCGCCGACGCGTGGGCGAAGCACTACAAGGCCAAGCCGTTCCAGGACTATCGTGCGCTGCTGGACCGCAAGGAAGTGGACGTGGTCGTTTACGCGACGCCCGAGCACTGGCACTACCTGCCCTGTATCCATGCATGTCAGGCGGGCAAGGATGTCTACGGCGAACAACCGCTCTCGCACACCATCCGCGAGGGACGGGTGATGGCCCAGGCGGTCCGCAAGTACAACCGGGTGTTTCAGACCGGCGAGCAGCAGCGATCGCACCCCAAGACCCGCAAGGCCGCCGAACTGATTCTCAACGGACGCATCGGCAAGATCCAGAAGATCATCGCTTATAACTACCCAAGCCCCTACGAATCGAATCTCCCGGGACAACCGGTCCCCGAGTCGCTGGACTGGGACCGCTGGTGCGGACCGAACGAAGTCGTGCCATTCAATACGGACGTGTATCTTTCGCGAATTCCTTATGAGCCGGAACCGACATTTCCGCCGCTGCAGTCCGAGAAATATGCGGTGGGCCCGGGCTGGATGTCCTTCCGTCCCTATTCCGGCGGCGAACTGGCGAACTGGGGTTGCCACGGGCTGAGCATCATCCAATGGGTGCTGCAGATGGATAATAGCGGGCCCGTCGAGGTCTGGGTTGATCCCGCCGAAAAGATGGAGCCCGTGTACTACGACCGGCCGGAATTGCGGGACCGCGGCGATGCGGCCTGCAGCCGGTCCATCATCAACTACCGATACGCCAACGGTGTGGTGCTGACGCTGAGCAGCAACGATCCGCGGTTAGGCGGCGGTGCGATGTTCATCGGCGACAAGGGGAAGATCACGACCTTCCGCGGCGGCTATGAGTGCGATCCGAAGGGCCTCGACGAAGAGCCGCTGCCGCACGATGCGATCCGTCTCTACAAGAGCGACAACCACATGCAGAACTTCTACGACTGCGTGGTTTCCCGCAAAGACCCGATCATGAACGTGGAAAGCGGGCATCGCGTGGCCACGCTATGCCACCTCGGTAACATCGCGCGCTGGCTTGGGCGACCGTTGAAGTGGGACCCGGAAAAAGAAATCTTCCCGGGCGATGACGAAGCCAACAAGTTCGTCGATCCCCCGAAACGCAAGGGATTCGAATTGCCCGAAAAGGTTTGATGATCTCGGAAAATCCACTCAGCGAGGAGAACATACTCATGACTATATTCCGAACATGGCGATCGGGTGCCGCGGCAATGCCGGCGGTGTGCCTGATCGGATTGTCGTTCTGCCAGGCCGGTGAAGATACGGCCGCCAAGGCTCCGGCAGCAAATGCGGCCGGCTCATCGATTCAATACGTCCCGCTCGATGCCCCGGCGGGTACGTCGCAGGCCGTGATCGTTCAAGGCCAGGCACTGGTGCACACCCGGCAACTTCTGCCGTTGGACCGCGAAGGGAAGATCGTCGGCGAGGGAGCCGTCGACAAGCAGATCGAGCAGGTCCTGAATAATCTCGACGCGGTGCTGAACGCGTCGGGCTCCGGGTTGAACAAACTCGTGCGGCTCAATATCTATGCAATCGCTCCCGCGACCGTGAAGGGAGTGCGTGAACAGTTGGCTAAACGACTGCAGCCCGATGTGCGTCCCGTGATCAGCGCGGTTCTGACTCCCATGACGCACCACAAGGCGCTCGTGGCCGTGGATGCAGTGGCGGCAACGAACGATCCGGCAGCGGCCGGCCAGGCTGTCGCCCTGCAGCGATGTGAGACAGTCTCGGGCGACAAGGAAGCGGCGGATGCCGCGATATTGCCTCGCGGCGGTGTGGCTTATCTTTCCGGCGTGCCCGCCGAAGGCGGACTCGCAGTATCGGCGATCAGCAAATCGATGGCCACGCTGTTGAAGACGCTGTCCCAGTTGCAGCTCACGCCGGCCAATATCGTGCAGTTGAAGCTGTTTCTGCGGCCGGCCGTGGCGGCCGACGAGGCTCTCCGCGAACTGAAAAGGTCCTTCCCGAATCAGATGGTTCCGCCGGTCGTGTTCGTCGAGTGGATCGCCATGGCCCCGGTTGAAATCGAATTGATCGCGCAGCTGCCGGTGAAGGAACCGACTGCCGAGTCGCTTCAGTACTACACTCCGCCCGACGTGCGCGCTCTGCCGACCTTCAGCCGCGTAGCGCTGATTCGCGGCGAACAGCAGATCTACGTTTCCGGCCTTTTCTCCCGAGTCGCCGGTCGTGGAGAGGATCAGGCACGTGATGTGTTCGCGCAGTTGCAGACCATCCTGGACAAGACCGGAAGCGACATGCGGCATCTGGCCAAGGCTTCGTATTACGTGAGCGATGACGATGCGGGACGCGGCTTCGACCGGGTGCGCCCGCAGCTCTTCGATCCCAACCGTCCGCCCGCGGCTTCGAAGGTGATGGTCTTTGGAGCCGGTCAGGCGGGCCGAACGTTGACGATGGACATGATCGCCGTCGGTAAGGGCAAGTAGTCGTTGTCAGAACGTGGTTGAAGAATCAACTTCACCCTCCCGCGTTGCGGGCGGGTCGGACGCGATCGCGGCCGGGGAGGGACGGTGCTTCCTCTCCGGTCCTGCCACGCCGACTCTTCCCAAGGGGAGAGTGAGTTTTGATACACGTTCTCAGTTTGAAGCCGGAGCGAAATATGCGAAGCGTCCTGTTCTGCTGGTTCGCGGTTCTGTGCGGCGCATCGACCTGTCTGGCCGACCACACGATGACCGTCACGCAGTCTGTCACGCTCGCCGAAGATGGCCTGCTTCTGGGCAACGGTGACCTGTCGGTCAGTGTGTACCAGACGAACGACCGCATCGTGTTTCGCTTCGGCAAAGGCGACGTCTGGGATCGTCGCGTTGATTATTCGGACGATCCGAAGCCGCCCACCATTCAGGAAATCGCACACGGGATTGCGGTCGAGCGATGGAAGTGCAACCCGTATGGCGACGGCGAAGCCGTGGCTCTTAACGGAACGGATAATCCGCAGCGCATGAAGGAGCTGTGCAAAGGGACGCCGCCCAGCTATTTCCGGCGTCCTTATCCGTGTCCCAAGCCCGTGGGCGAACTGGCCCTGCAGCTTCCGCCCGATCCGCAGGGGCTCGCGGTGCGCCAGGAGCTGACGCTGGAGCAGGGCATGCTGCGCATCGTCTGCGCGTGGCCATCGGGAATTGAACTGCAGTTGAACTGCTTCGTGCCGCCTCAGCCCAATGTGCTTGTGGTCAATTGGACGCTGAAGGGTTGGAGCAAGCAGACCGAGGTCGGCAACAACGCCCCGCCCGTTTCATTTCTGCTCTATCGCTGGGCCGATCCGACGATCAAGGAATTCGGCCAGCGGTTTGACGGCGAGTTCTCTCATAACGGGTTCTCGGCGTATCCCGATTTCGCAAAGTGCAGTCCTCTGCCTCCTCCAACCGTGCGCGTCATCCGCGACCGCGCGCTGGTCGAGCAGACCTTCCAGCCCGAGCCCACGTTTCCGCAGGGCTTCCGATATCTGCTGGTTCCTTTTGTCTCCGAGGGACCGATCGAGAATCGCGATATGAGTTCGATCGGGCAGGCTCGGCTGCGCGTTGTGCCGCCCGCGACGGCCCAGTCCGGATGGATCGCCGTGGCCGCGCCGTCGGAAAGTGACGCGGGCGGAGCGGAGGCCGAACTGGAACGAGTGATCGCATCCTTGGGCGACAAGCCCGCGGAACGTCTCGCCGAATGGGAAAAGGCGACCCGCGAGGATGCCGCGCGGTTCTGGTCCCGTTCCGCGGTACACATCGCCGATCCGCTGATCGAAGGCCTCTGGTACGAGACGCTGCACGCCCGTCGCTGCACGACAAAGGCCGGCAAGACGCCCCCGGGGTTGTTCCTGCCCAGTACCGTGCTGGACTACTCGCATTGGCACGGCGACTATCACACGAATTACAACTACCAGCAGCCCTTCTATGCGGACTACGCGGCCAACCAGTTGGAGATCGGCGATGCGTATTTCACGGGCATGGAATATCTGCTGCAGATGGGCAAAATCATCGCGGAAAAGTACTACGGTACCCGCGGTGTTTTTATTCAATTGTCGGGCTATCCCATCAAAGCCGTCGACGATGTACTCGGCGCGGTGCCGATGGGCCGCATGGCCTACATGACCGGTTGGTCATGCAACCAGTATTGGTGGCGATATCTGTACACCATGGACGACAAGTGGCTGCGCGAAGTCGGCTATCCCGTGCTGCGCGACTGCGCGCTGTTTTATACCGACTTCATGCAGAAGCGCGACGACGGGCTGTACCACGTCTTTCCGTCGAACCAGGGCGAGGATGGATTCACCGGCGATCCGAAGGACTACACCGATCGGCCGCAGGTCATGCGGCATTTGCGGTATTGTCTTCGCATCGCGATCCAGGCCAGTGAAGTTCTGCAGATCGATGCCGACTTGCGCGAGCAGTGGCGCGACCGACTCGAACATGCAGCGGGCGACGATGGCAAGGCTCCGCCGAAATTCGAGGGATTGTCAAAGCACTTCTACGAAGCCAACCCGCCGGAATTCGGGGACGGCTCGCCGCCGAGACCGCCGGTGCATGACAATAATCCCGAACCCTGGCCCGGTGCCGGGCAATGGACCGATCTCTGGTATGCGGGCCAGTATCCCATCGGCGCGATGGCGACCGTCAGGTCCGGCGGGCTCGATGGCAAGCGGGCTTTCTCGGGCTTGAAACGAATTGTCGAGCGGTGGCGGCATCCCAACGGTCTCGTCTGGGCCATGGCCGTTGCGAATTACGGTCACTGCGGCGCATGGACCGAAACGTTGGGCATCGCCGCTCCGTTGCAGGAGATGATGCTGCAGAGTTACGGCGGCGTGTTGCGGATCTTCCCGTGCTGGCCATCCGATGTGGCCGCAAGTTACACAACGCTGCGTGCGGAGGGCGCATTCCTGGTCAGCGCCGGTTGGAAAGAGGGTCGCGTCACGTCGCTCGAAATCGTCAGCGAAAAGGGCACACCCTGCCGCCTCGTCACTCCCTGGCCGGGCGGCGTAAAGGTGGAATCCGCATCCGGCGAATCCGTGCCATCAACCGAGTGGGCGCCGGGCATTTCCGCTTTTGAAACCAAAGCCGGCCAGACCTATCGCGTGCTTCCGAATGCCTCTTGAGAGGTTGGGGGTGTCGGCAGGCGGTGCTCCGTATCCGTGCCCATCCGTGGCCTCCCGGGCTATAATTTTCTTTATCAGGGTCTCACGCCATGCGCGTACTTGAGTTGCTTTGCGGATGCGTAATGGTCTGTTCGGGCAGCGTCTGCCATGCCGATGGCGAAGGGATGCCGCTCGAAGTGCTTCAGCCTGCCTATCGCCGGACGATCTACGCCACCCAGTCCGAGCAAGTCATCGCCGTGCGGGCTTTGATCGCCGAATCACTGCGGCCTCAAGTCGCCGAGCTGAGC